>NZ_JBUDZG010000046.1:0-21573 GCF_054950075.1 Acidovorax sp. Q11
CTTGGCTTGCCAAGGCCGTGGGGCTCCATCTTTGCCCATTGTGCGTCTGTCAGTACCCATCGAATGCTCATCTGCCTATTGCACCATATCCCCGTGCTCGGCTGAAATGATTCTCAACAGACCCTAGGCTGTTGTTACGAAGCCGCCATGGCCGAAGCGGGCAAGCCGAACAGGTGGTCAAACACCCAGTTGAAGACGAAGGTGTAGCAAAGGAAGAACACGATCAGCCCCAGGTCCATCACAAACGCGTGCCACAGGCTCACGCCAAACCACCAGGCAAACAGCGGCACCAGCGTGAAGACCAGGCCGCCCTCGAACCCGATGGCGTGCGCCACGCGCCGCGCCACGCTGCGCCCGCGCACGGGCTGACGCGCCTCCCAGCGCTCGAACGCCCAGTTGAAGACGATGTTCCAGACGATGGCGATCACCGAGGCCGCCACCGCCACCACGCTCGAATGCCCCGCGCCCTGGCCCGTGAGCAGCGCCAGGCCCACCGTGGCGGCGCCGATGGCGATCAGCTCGTACAGGGTCACGTAGATCACGCGGCGCTTGACGCCTTGCAGACCAAAAAGAGTGGGTGTCTTGTCCATGGACGGTACTTTATATTCGTCACACTGACACATAAAGTCGGCTTATTTCAGTTTTTCTGATAGATTGGCTCGTATGGCCTTCAACTCCGACAGCGTGCAGGTGTTTCTGACCGTGCTCGACCAGGGCTCGTTTTCGGCCGCCGCGCGGGCGTTGTCGCGCGTGCCGTCGGCGGTGAGCATGACGATGGCGCACCTGGAGGCCGAGCTGGATGTGCAGCTGTTTGACCGCAGCGGCCGCGAGCCCCGGCCCACGGCCGCCGCGCGCGCGCTGGAGCCCCAGGCGCGGCTGCTGGCCCAGCAACTGCAGCAGCTCAACGCCCAGGCGCTGGCGCTGACGCAGGGGCTGGAGGAGCGCCTGACCCTGGCCATCGCCCCCGAGCTGCTGGCCGCGCGCTGGCGGGGCCCGCTGGCCGCGCTGGCGCACGAATACCCGCTGCTGCAGGTCGAGGTGCTGGCCGCACCGCAGGTGGACGCGCTGGCGCTGCTGCACAGCGGCCGCGCTCAGCTGGCGCTGGTGTTCGAGCGGCCCAGCATCGACGGGCGCGAGGGGTTTCAGGAGGTGGGCACCGAAACCCTGGTGGCCGTGATTGCACCCGAGCACCCGGTACTGGCCGAGGCCCGCGCCGCCGCCCAGGCGCGCGGCGAGCCGCCCGAGCGCGCCATGCTGCGCGAGGAGCACCTCACCACCACGCGGCAGATCGTGGTGGCCAGCCGCGACCTGGGGCAGACTGATCCGCGCTTTGTGTTTGCTCGCCACCACTGGCGCACCGACAACCACCTGGCCGCGCTGGGCCTGATCGAGGCCGGGCTGGGCTGGGGCTGGCAGCCGCGTGCGCTGGTGCAGCCGCGCATTGCGGCGGGCACGCTGGTGGAGATGCCGTTTGAAAACCTCAGCAACGGCACGGCGCTGTGGGTGGATGTGGTGTGGTCCAAGGAGCGGCCCTTGGGCCTGGGCGCGGCGCGGTTTGTGGCGCTGATGCGCGACAGCGCCACGCCGCAGGGCGCGGCCCGGTGAGGCATTCAGGGCAATAAACTGGTGTCAAAAACGGCCTTTCCGCCCGTCCATATTGCCTCATAAGCTATTACTTACATAGCAGATTGCGCCGTCACCGCCTGGTACTCCCGGCACTCGCCGTCCTCCGGGACCCACAGGCGGCGGGCCCAGCCACCGTCCAGCGCCAGCTGGCGCACCGCTGCGCTCAGTGGGGCAGTGGTCCAGCACTTCCAGGTGGTTCACCACCAGTGCCCCGGGGGTCAGCTGCGCGGCCTCGGCCATGTCGGCAGCGTCCATGAGGATTTCTGCCCCCACATCGAATCGCGCCCCGCGCGCAGGCAACACCGACACCTCGGGCTGTAGGCGCGCCAGGCAGTCGCGCACCGTGGGAGTGAGCATGGTGTCGCCCGCCAGGTAGACGCTGGGCTCGCCCGGCAGCTCCAGCAGGTAGCCATGGCCGTGTTCCATGAAGCGGCCCACCCAGCCGGTACCGTGCACACACGAAATCGGCGTGACATGGCCGCCCAGCGCAAACGGCTGGCGCCCCGGCCCCGCCAACGGCACCACCTGCAAGCCCCGCTGCGCAAGGTAGGCCGCATCGCGCGGCATGCACAACACGGAGATCTGCCGCTCACGCAGAAAGCGCTTGCCCATGCGGTCCAGGTGGTCGAAGTGGCCGCGCTGGCAGTGGGTGATGAGGGCGTGGGTCACGCGCTGCAGCAGCGCGTCCGTGTCCCCCGGCAGTTCCACGATGGGGTTGCGCTGGCGCCCCGCACCCAGGTAGCGCAGCGCGGGCAGACTGCCCCGGTGCGCGAGCATGGGGTCCACCAGCAGGCCCATGGGGTGGCCATCGGCGGAGGTCAATTCAAGCAACACGGTGGCGTTGCGCAACTGGGTGATTTGCATGGGTGGGCTCCAAAGCCGGTGGGAAAACCATGGATTGTTGGGATGAAGGGGCACGGCGAAAATGGCCGATCTGGACAACTTCTTTCCATTTTTCGCCACCCGCACTCTCCCCGCAGCCATGCCCCCATCCACCACACCACCCTTGCGCCTGGCTCTGCTGCTGTACCCCGGCTGCATGCCCGCTGGCCTGTTCGCCACGGCAGACCTGGCGCGTGCCGCCAACCTGCGTGCGCAGCGCGCCGTGGTCACCACCTGCTGGGCAGGGGTGGACCTGCAGCCCGTGCCCACCTGGCAGGGCCCGGCCCTCACGCCCGGCGTGGCACTGGCGCAGGCCGAGGTGGACGCGGTGCTGGTGCCCGGCCTGTGGCTGTCGTCGCCCGACGGCTGGCAGGCGCCCGCGCTGCAGCAACAGCTGGCGCCCGCCGTGGCGGCGCTGCGCGCCCTGCCCCGCCGCACCCGGGTGTGGAGCTACTGCGCCGGGGTGGCGCTGGCCGCCGCCAGCGGCCGCTTGCGCGGGCGCGGCGCCACGGCCACCTGGTGGCTGCGCGCGGCGCTGGAGCAGCAGTTTGGCGCCGTGCACTGGCGCTTTGACGAGCCGCTGGTGGAAGACGGCCCCGCCACCACCGCCGCAGGCGCCAACGGCCACCTGCCCCTGATGCTGCATGCCCTGGCCCAGCGGCTCGATGCCGTCGCGCTGGGCGACCTGCAGTCGCTGCTGATGCTGCCGCGCCCGCGCACCACCCACCCCGCGTTTGCGGAGCACGACCTGATGGCTGTGACCGATCCCACCCTGCGCCGTGCACAGCTGTGGGTGCAGCGTTGCCCTGCCACCGCGCTGCGCCTGCCCGCTCTGGCCGAGGCACTGGCCTTGTCGCCCCGCACGCTTGCGCGCCGGGTGCAGGCGCACACGGGCCTGTCGGCCGCATTGTGGATGCGGCGCATCAAGCTGCGCCAGGTGAGCGAGGCGCTGTGCGACACGCCCCTGCCCCTCAAGCGGATAGCCGAAGATTTGGGCTTTGCCAGCGAGGCGGGCCTGCACCGCGCGTTCCAGCAGGCCACGGGGCAAACGCCGCTGGCCTACCGCATGGCGCATGGCTGAACGCCGCTGCGGCCATGGAAGCGGCCCACGCCCCACATCGTTCATCCCAACGATGACTGCCAGGCCATCCTTTGCGATCATGTCCGCTGGCTGCCATGCTCAGGAATGAACCCATGCCCACCACCCACACCGCCACCTGCCACTGCGGCGCCGTCGAAGTCGAGGCCACGCTGGACCTCAGCCAGCCCACCTACCGCTGCAACTGCAGCATCTGCCGCCGCACGCGCTTCTGGCCTGCGGTGGCCCTGCCCGGCGGCTTTCGCATCGTGCGGGGGCAGAACGACCTCACGCGCTACACCTTTGGCACGCACAAGAACCACCATTACTTCTGCCGCCACTGCGGCGTGCGCGTGTTTGGCCACGGCACCGACACGCCCATGGGCGAGATGTATGGCGTGAACCTGGGCTGCATCGATGGCCTGGCGGACGAAGACCTCGCGCGCCTGGCCGTCGTGCGGGTGGACGGACTGCACGACCAGTGGCAGCAGGCACCGGCGCACAGCGGGTATCTTTGAGTTCCGGTTGAAATTCCCGGCGCATCGCGCCGCCCTGCCAGGAGCCCGCCCGTGCCTTCACCTTTTGCCACCACCCCGCCCTCCCTGCAGCAGCGCCTGCAGCCCTGGCAGCCGCCGGGCAAGCACATGTCGCTGGACGACATCGACCCCGGCGCCAAGCCGTTTTCGCTGGGCGACAAGGCCCGCGACAAGGCGGCCGTCGAGGAACTGGCGGTGGAGCTGGATGCGCTGCAGAACCTGTTCTACGCCGACAAGCGCTACAAACTGCTGGTGGTGCTGCAGGGCACCGACACTTCGGGCAAGGACGGCGCGATCCGGGGCGTGTTTGGCCGCATGAGCGCCCTGGGCGTGCATGCCGTGGGCTGGAAGGCGCCCACCGAGACCGAGCGCGCCCACGACTACCTCTGGCGCATCCACCAGCAGGTGCCACAGGCGGGCGACATCACGGTGTTCAACCGCAGCCACTACGAGGACGTGTTGGTGCCCGTGGTCAACGGCTGGATCACGCCCGAACAGCACCAGCAGCGGCTGGCGCACATCAACGACTTCGAGCGCATGCTCAGCGAGACAGGCACAATCGTGCTGAAATTCCTGCTGCACATCGGCAAGGACGAGCAGCGCGAGCGGCTGCAGGAGCGGCTGGACGACCCCGCCAAACACTGGAAATTCAGCATGGGCGACATCGACGCGCGCAAGCAGTGGGCCGACTACCGCCGTGCCTACAACACACTGCTGGCGGCCACCCACACGCCCTGGGCACCTTGGACCATCGTGCCCGCCGACTCCAAGACGCACCGCAATCTGATGATTGCCACGGTGCTGCGTGCGGTGCTGCAGAGCCTGGACCTGCGCTACCCGACGGGCGACCGGCGCTGGCGCATTTCACCGTCGAATAGGCCTGCCAAGCAGGGCCCCGGGCGGCCGCCCAGCGGTGGGCAGGCAACGCGCCTGTCGGCGCACTCCGGGGCCCCTGCTTTTGCTGCAGTGCCGCATGAATGGGCGTTTTCCGATGGTTATGCATTATTTGCATAGCACTCAAACACTCCGGCCTTAGACAGTGTGCAACCGCAGGCATAAGCTTCGCGGCTTGAACTGATCCCACAAGGAACTCACCATGTCTTCACCCATTGGTGCTGCCAGCACCACCCACTCCCTGCCTTCGTACCTGCAGGCCGACCACCTCGGCCCCTGGGGCAACTACCTGCAGCAGGTGGATCGCGTCACCCCCTACCTGGGCAACCTGGCGCGTTGGGTGGAAACGCTCAAGCGCCCCAAGCGCATCCTGATCGTGGACGTGCCGATCGAGCTGGACAACGGCACCATCGCCCACTACGAAGGCTACCGCGTGCAGCACAACCTGAGCCGGGGCCCCGGCAAGGGCGGCGTGCGTTTTCACCAGGACGTAACGCTGTCGGAAGTGATGGCCCTGTCGGCCTGGATGTCGGTGAAGAACGCAGCCGTGAACGTGCCTTACGGCGGTGCCAAGGGCGGCATCCGCGTGGACCCCAAGAAGCTGTCGATGGGTGAGCTGGAGCGCCTGACGCGCCGCTACACCAGCGAAATCGGCCTGCTGATCGGCCCCTCCAAGGACATCCCCGCACCCGACGTGAACACCAACGGCCAGATCATGGCCTGGATGATGGACACGTATTCCATGAACACCGGCGCCACCGCCACCGGCGTGGTGACCGGCAAGCCCGTGGACCTGGGCGGCTCGCTGGGCCGTGTCGAGGCCACTGGCCGGGGCGTGTACACCGTGGGCGTGGAAGCCGCCAAGCTGACCGGCCTGCCGCTGGAAGGTGCCCGCATCGCAGTCCAAGGCTTTGGCAACGTGGGTGGCATTGCCGCCAAGCTGTTTGCCGAAGCAGGTGCCAAGGTGGTGGCCGTGCAAGACCACACCGGCACCATCTTCAACAGCAAAGGCGTGGATGTGCCCGCGCTGCTGGCGCATGTGAAGGCCCGTGGCGGCGTGGGCGGCTTTGCCGGCGCCGATGTGATGAAAGCCGAAGAGTTCTGGGGCGTGGATTGCGAGATCCTGATCCCTGCTGCGCTGGAAGGCCAGATCACCAAGGACAACGCAGGCCAGATCAAGGCCAAGCTCGTGATCGAGGGCGCCAACGGCCCCACGACCACCGAAGCCGACGACATCCTGCACGACAAGGGCGTGCTGGTGCTACCCGACGTGATCGCCAACGCCGGTGGCGTGACGGTGAGCTATTTCGAGTGGGTGCAGGACTTCTCCAGCTTCTTCTGGAGCGAGGACGAGATCAACGCCCGCCTGGTGCGCATCATGCAAGAGGCCTTTGCGGGCATCTGGCAAGTGGCGCAAGAGCACAAGGTGAGCCTGCGCACCGCCACCTTCATCGTGGCCTGCCAGCGCATCCTGCACGCCCGCGAAATGCGCGGCCTGTATCCATAAGCCCTCGCCCACCACCTCGGCCCCGCCCCTTACCCGGGGCAGGCCGTCGCACCACCGCCAGCCGCTGCGATCCAGCCCTGGCGGTTTTTCTTTGCCCGGCGTGCTGAGAGCTGTTGCGCCACGGCGACGTACACCCGGCGCCAACCCGCGCCGTTCATGAAGCCAGAACGACCGCGCAGGCGAATCCGAAACACAAAGATACGTACACATACAAATTGTCATATCTCGACACGCCTCAGCGTGAAAAACTTCCTGGACTTTGTTTCTGCAAGCCCCGTCCGGGAGACTTTGATGCCTTTTCCGTCCCTGCGCAGCCTGGTGGCGCGCTTTCTGCTCAACCGCCTGCGCACCGCACGTTCGGTGGCGCGCCTGGCCTACCGGCGCCATGCCCACAAGCCCGCGCTCATCGACCGGCGCGGCACCCTCACCTATGCCCAGCTGCAGGAGCGTGTGTACCGCCTGCAGGCCTGGATGCAGGCGCAGGGCGTGAAGAAGGGCGACGTGGTCTTCACCTGGTTGCCAGAAACCGGCGAGCAGTACGAAACCCGGCTGGCCACATTCGAGAACGGCACCATCTTTGCGAGCTTTCACAAGCACCTGCCCGCCGAGGCGGCGCTCACCACCATGGGCCGCGTCAAGCCCACGGTGTTCATCCACGACCCGCTGCTGAGCGCCCCCATCCTGCAGGCCGTGCGCGAACAACTGCCCGGCCTGCGCATGCTGGCGCTGGGCGACGAGTACGAACAGGCCCTGGCGCAACACGCCCCGGCAGCGGGCACAGCCGATGTGCACGAGGACGACGTTTTTGCGCTGCACATGACCTCGGGCACCACCGGCCTGCCCAAGTCCATCGGCTACAGCAACCGCAAGTACCTGGACAGCGTGCGCCTGATCTCGCGCGCCATCGACTTCAGGCCACCCGCCAACGGGCCCGATGTGAACATGCTGGGCTTGCCGCTCACCGGCCCGGGCTCGGGTCTGGTGCTGCCCACACTGCTGGCGGGCGCGGCGCTGGTGATGCCCGAGGACTTTCGCGCCACCACGCTGGCCGGGCTGATCCAGAAACACCGCGTATCGCGCGCGTTCCTGTCGCCCTCGGCCGTCATCGACCTGCTGGACGAGCCCACGCTGGACCAGTACGACCTGTCGTCCCTGACCCATGTGCCCTATGGCTCGGAGATGATGCCCGCGCCCAAGATCGCCGAAGCCATCCGCCGCTTCGGGCCGATCTTTCAGCAGGGCTACGGTTGCCTGGAGGCGCTGCCCCCCATCACCTGGCTGCTGCCCCACGAGCATGTGGATGCGCAGGGCAACCCGCTGGGCAACGACATCCTCTCCACCGTGGGCCGCGTGATGCCAGGGGTGGACGTGGTGATCCGCGACGATCAGTTTGCGCCGCTGCCCCCGGGCCAGATGGGCCTGATCACCGTGATGACGCCGGTGCGGTTCGAGGGCTACTGGCTGGACCCCGAGAAGACCAGCGAAACCCTGCGCGACGGCTGGGTGGTGATGGGCGACGTGGGTTATTTCGACGCCGCAGGCTACCTGCATGTGCTGGGCCGCAGCGCAGACCGCGTGACGCGCAACGGCCACGCGCTCAACCCGCGCGAGATCGAGGAAGTGGCGCACTGCCACCCCGCCGTGAAAGAGGCTTGCCTGGTGCAACACGGCAGCGCCGCCGTGCTGGTGGTGAGCCTGCGGCAAAGCTGGCGCAGCGACCGCAGCACGCAGCCACTGGAGCATGACCTGGCCGAATATCTGGTGCAGCACCTGCCTGTGGAGATGCTGCCCGACGACGTGCGCGTGGTGCCCGAAATTCCGCGCAGCTTCCTCAACAAGATGCTGCGCCGCGAGGTGCGCCTGATGCTGGAAGCCACACCGCCCCGCACACCGGCCCCTGCGGTCGCTGACCAGATCCCCGGCCAACCCGCTGCCGCGCACCCATGAGTCTCTCCGCGAACCGCCTGAGCCTGGGCACCAAACTCGGCTATGCCGTGGGCAACGTCGGCCTGCAGATGCTGATTGCCGCCATGAGTTTTCTGCTCATGATCTTCTACACCGACGTGGCCCTGGTGCCGCCCGCCGTGGCGGGCGCGGCGCTGCTGGTGGGCAAAGTGTGGGACACCATCAACGACCCGCTGTTTGGCTGGGTGACCGACCGCACCCGTTCGCGCCATGGCCGCCACCGCGTGTACCTGATCTACGGCGCGATTCCGCTGGGGCTGGCGGCGGCCGCCGTGTGGATGGTGCCGCCAGGCCTCTCGCCCGTGGCCGCGTTTTTTTGGATCGCCATCACCTACACCGTGTTCGACACCATGATGACCCTGGTGCAGCTGCCCTACCAGGCCATGGCCGCGAACATGACGCAGGACTATGACGAGCGCACCAGCCTCACGGCCTTTGCGTCGATGGGCGCGCTGCTGGGCTTTTTTGCGGGCAGCGTGCTCATGCCCGTGCTGGTGCGGGCCGCGCCCGATGCGCGCACGGGCTATGCGTTGGCGGGCGCCTTGTTTGGCCTGGTGGCGGGCATGGCCGTGGCCGTGGTGGCCTGGCGCGTGCGCGAGCCAGCAGCAGGCACCCCAATCGCCACCGAGTCCCACACACCGCCCCTGTGGGCCAGCGTGCGCGCCACACTGGGTACCACACTGCACAACCGCCCCTTTTTGCTGCTGATGAGCGCTGCCACACTCGTGCGCCTGGGCCTCACGCTGGTGCAGGCCTCGCTGGCCTACTTCGTGATCTACCAGCTGCAAGGCGACAAGGGTGACCTGCCCCGCTTCATGGGCACCTTGCTGGGCGTGGTGGGGCTGTCGCTGTTTGTGTGGAAGGTCGTGGTGGACCGTTGGGAGAAGAACCGGGCCTACATCCTCGGGCTGGTCTTGTGCGCAGCCGGGCTGCTCACGCTGTACTGGGTGAAGCCCGGTGACCAGCACCTGATGACCGCGATCCTCGTGGTGGTGGGCATCGGCATGGGCGCGCACTGGATCGTGCCCTTTGCCATGGTGCCCGACACCATCGACCACGGCCACATGCAGG
The DNA here is from genome assembly GCF_054950075.1 of Acidovorax sp. Q11. Lineage (NCBI taxonomy): Bacteria > Pseudomonadati > Pseudomonadota > Betaproteobacteria > Burkholderiales > Comamonadaceae > Acidovorax > Acidovorax sp. Q11. The sequence goes on from NZ_JBUDZG010000046.1 coordinate 9,560, forward strand.
CGCGCGAGCGCCAGACGGGCATGTACTACGGGCTCTACGGTCTGATGGACAAGCTGGCGCGCACGCTCGCCACGGTGCTGGTGGCAGGCATGCTGGACGTGACGGGTTATGTGCCGAATGTGGCGCAGTCGGCCGATGCACTGCAGGGCATCACCCTGATGACCGGCGTGCTGCCCGGTCTGTGCCTGGTGCTGGCGATTCCGCTGCTGCTGGCGTACCCGATCACCCGGGCGCGCCACGCTGACATCCGGCGCAGCGTGGCGCCGTAGCACCCGGCTACCGGGCCACTATGCCGAAGGCACCGGCCCCACCGGTTCTGGCGGCAGCACGCCCCGCATCGCCAGGCAAAACGGCTGCACGCAAGCCGCCCGCGCCGCATAGGGGCAGCCCACCGTTTCGCACAGGCCCGATGCGCCATTGCGCGCGCGATCTTCCTCACGCGGCACCTGGCCGCTGGCCTGCAGCACGGCCATCTGCGTCCAGGGGTCGAGACGGCCCGTGGCCTGCTGCTGCATGTCGCGGCCATACACGGTGGCGGCCAGCTGCGGCTGAAAGTCCAGCACCAGCAGCGCACTGGTGCGCGGCGCTGCGGCGTCCGCCCCCTGCAGCACCAGGGCCAGCACGCCCGACTGCAGCGCCTGCGCGGGGCCGGCAAAAGGCACCTGCAGCGGCACCGCCCCCGATGCGCCCGCAGCCCCCTGCCCAGATGCAGGCGCGGGCGCAGGCTGCTGCGATGCGATCCAGGGCACCGGCACGCGCAGGGTCAGCGCAAAACTGCGCGGGCCTTCGGGGGTCAGCACCGCACCCTGGCGCACCAGCCAGGTCTGCAGCGGCGGTGTGTCTGCATCGAGCGCCCCGCGCTCCAGGTCCTGCGCCAGCCCCACGGGCCAGGGCTGCGCGGCCACCACCCGCTGCGGGGCGCCACTGCCTGCCGTGACCTGCTCCAGCACCGCACGCACCATGCCCATCAGCGGCGCACTGAGGCCGGTGGCGGGCCAGTCTGCGCCCCGCACGGGGGCCGCACCCGCTGCGGGGGCAGGCGCCCCCACGGGCAGCGGCGGGGGTGGCAGGGGCCCGCGCGCAGCCAGCCCCGGCCGCGTGCCTGGCGCAGCCCCCACGGCACCCGCACCCGGGCCCGCCGCTTCGCGCCGGGGTTCAAACCCGGCGCCCAGCTGCTCGCGCGCCTGGGGCGAGATGCTGGCCTTGTCGGCCGGTACCGGCAAAGGCCCGGCCGCCGGGCTGGGCGAGGTGGCCGTGGGCGGCGGCGCACTGGCGTCGGCCGGGGGCAGCGGCGCGGGGGCCACGCCGGGCTTTTTATCCAGCCCCAGCAGCGCCGTCTGCCGCTGCAGCGCGGCCTCGGCCAGAAACTGGGCCACGGGGGGCAAGGCGCTGCGCGAAGGGTCGATGGGGAGGGCCATGCCAAGTTTGCGAAGGGATGGCCGGATTCTGGAACGATTCCGCGCCCCTGAACAGACCATGCGGCCTGGGCGCTCGGGCACGGCTCAATCACTACAAAATCAGTAGCAATCAGTGCTTGATGGGCGGGCGGTGAAGCCTGTTTTCACTAAAAACCTCACCACTCGCAAGGCGTGAAAGCATCCCGCGCGCTGTCTCAGCGGCGCCCTGCGGGAATCAGCGGCAGCTGCAGGTAGCTGCCCTGCTCGCCCCCGGTCAGCAGCGTGTGCTTGCCGCCGGATGTGGCCGGCGGGTGCGCCGCGTGCAGGAAGGGGAAGGAACCTCGGTAGGGCCCCTCCTTCAGGTGCGGGAAGGCGAAGTCGCCGCCCGCCACAGTGAGCGCCAGCGTGTACCCGGCAGGCACCACGATGCTGGTGGGCCAGATCTCGATGTCCAGGTCGTAGATCTCGCCCGGGGTGGCCGGCAGCGGGTTGCGGTGGGACTGCAGTGGGCGGCTCGGGGTGGAGCGCGCCCCGTCGAGCCCACGCTGCGACAGGCGCAGCCAGCCGTTCGAGACGGGCACGGCCGGGGCCGCAGCGCCCTCGAAGGTCACATCCTTGCCAGCGGGGTCCAGCAGGCGCAGGGTCAGGAAGAAGTCCGCGTCGGTGCCGTGGGCGAGCGTGCGCAGCCGGGCCTTGACCGGGCCGGTGAACTCGCGGTCTTCCGCCGATGGCGGCATGAGGAAGGTAGCGCCTTCCGGCCCGACTTCGTAGCTGACCTCGCCCGCCTGCGCGAGCGCCGCGCTCACCAGCGCCCGGTCGGCGGCCGAGAGGTACCAGCGCTGGAACTGCGTGCCCGCGAGGGGCCACTGGGTTTCGGCACGCCATGCGTCGGGCTTGCCCGGGTGGCGAAGCATGAGCTTGATGGGCGGCTCCTGAAAGGCGCGCTCGTTGCCCTTGAGGAAACGCTCGAAGAAGCGCATCTGCAACGCCAGCGACTCCTCCTCGTAGAACGGGGCCGTGTGGTCGCCAGAATGCACGCGCAGCCACTTCTGGGCCGAGGCCGCGCCGAGGTAACCCTCTACATTGCCGCGCAGGTGCAGGCCCATGCCGCCCCAGTTTCCCACCGAGAGCACGGGCACCGTCACCCGGCCCAGGTCGGGCGTGCGCTGGCGGTGGTACTCGTCGTCCAGCGTGTGCGCCAGCGCGCCATGCTCCAGCGGTGCACGGTTGCCCGCCAGCAGCGCCTGCGGCAGCGGCGTCACCGCCGCTTGGTCCCCGGTGATCGCATCGCGGAAGGCGCTGGCCCCATTGCCATGCTGGTTGGGCAGTATCTGGCTCGCATACCAGAGCTTGGTGAAGGTGGTGGCAGGAATTCCACCGTGGTGGGTCATGTCGCGGTAGGAGTCCACCGCACCTTCCCAGGGAATGATGGCCGCCAGCCCCTTGGGCTGCAGCGCTGCCACCTGCCACTGGCCGATGGCGTAGTACGAGATGCCCAGCAGCCCGACCTTGCCGTTGGACCAGGGCTGGGCCGCCGCCCACTCGATCAGCTCCTTGTAGTCCTGCACCTCGCGCGCACCCAGCGGGTCTAGGAAGCCGCCCGTCTTGCCTGCACCGCGCGAGTCGGCCTGCACCACCACATAGCCTTCGGGCACCCAGCGCTCGGGGTCCGGCATCTCCCAGCGCATGAACTGGCAGGTCGAGGCCTTGCACAGCGTGGGGATGCGCTGGTTCATCTTGGCCCAAGCGGCCTGATAGGGCGCGGCGGTCTGCCAGACCACGTCCTTGCCGTAGATGCCGTGCGTCACGATGACCGGGTAGCGGCCGGGCGCGGCGGGCCGGTACACATTAATCTTCATGTCCAAGCCGTCGGACAGCGTGACGGAAGCGTCGTGCTCGAACTTGGCGCCCGCCACCGGGAACGGCCGCTCCGTGCCCGGCGCATCGGCGTGAACGCCCGCCGAACATGTCACCGTTGCGGCGGCTGCCAAAATCCTGATCACCTGCATGCGAACTATCGCCATGATGCTCTGTCTCCTGGTTGTGAAATATTTAAAGCAATAAAATTTGCTTTAATTGACCGCATGCTAACGCACAATTTATTGCTTTAACAAGATTGATGAAAACCCTGACGGACTCCGAACCCCCTGCCCCGCGCCGGCGCGTGGGCGGGCGAAGTGCCCTGGTGATGCAGGCCGTGGCCGATGCGGTGATGGCCGAGCTGGTGGAAGGCGGCGTCGAGAACTTCTCCGTACCCCGCGTGGCGGCGCGCGCGGGCGTGAACAGCTCGTCCATCTACCGCCGCTGGGCCACCAAGGGCGCGCTCATCGCGTTCGCGGGCGGCCGCTGGGCCGAGGCCCTCATGCCCACGCCCGACCTCGGGTCGCTGCGTTCCGACCTGGTGCAAATCCTGGAAAACGGCCAGCGCTTTGTGAACGACCCGCGCGGCCGCGCGCTGGTGGCCCTCAACTTCGGAGAGGGAGATTCCGCGACCGACGCGGGCTCCCAGGGCGCCTACTGGCAGCAGCGCCTGCAGCAGCACCAGGCCATCTTCGACCGCGCCATCGCGCGCGGAGAACTCGCGGCCCATGCAGACGTGGAGGAAATCCTGGAGCGCACTATCGGCCCCTTGTACGCGCGGACTTTCATCAGCCGCAGGCCCCTCGACCGCGACTTCTTCGAGCGGGTGGTGGACGCTGCGCTGTTTTCGGAAAAACAGCTATCATAATAATAGCAAATAGCGCTTGATGGAAGCGCGAGAAGCCGTATTTCTGCTCTAAGAATGCCCCCCGCCTCCTCCCGCTCCACGCCCCCTCATCGCTGGGTGGCCAGTGCCTTGCTCGTGGGGGTGCTGGGCTTCATGCTGCTCAGCGCCTGGGTGTTCTCCCCGCACTGGGAGCGCGCCTTCCGCTCTGATGCCTCGCCCGTGGCATGGCTGTCGGGGGCGCTGCTGCTTGCTCTGAGCACCACAGCGCTGCGGCTGACCAGCGAACGCGCCCTGCCCCGGGGGCTGGGCCTGTGCCTCACGCTCGCGTTTGCGGTGCTCGCGGTGGACGAACAGTTCATGCTGCACGAGCTGTGGAAGTTCCGCTGCCACGAATGGACGGATGCCTGCCGCTGGGCCGCCGTGCGCGAGGCGCCGATGCTCGCAGTGGCCGTGGTGGGCGGGGCCATGCTGGTGTGGCTGCACCACGCCCTGGGCCACCGCAGCACCCGCTGCCTGCTGTGGGCCGGGTTTGCCGTGGGTCTGGCGGCCATTGCCGTGGACCAGTGGCCCGAGGTGCAGCCGCAGGGGCGCTGGTGGCCCGAGCTGCCGCAGTGGCTGACAACGCTGGAAGAGGCGCTGGAGGTGGTGGCCGAGGCGCTGGTGCTGGCGGCGCTGCTGCGGCAGCCGGGGGCACGGTGAAGCGCGGGCGCGTCCTACGGGTTGGCATTCGACCGCATAACCAGGCGGGAAGCCGCAGACAGTGCTGTAGCACGGCAAAGCGAACCAACGACGTGATGCGGTTGAAGGCGAAGCTGTATCACTCCCCCGTGCGCCGCCACACCAGCCCCAGCGCCCTGACTTTTTGCCAGGCGCTGGCGCGTTCGTCCGAGAGCACGTCCAGAAAGTCCGACAGGCGCTTGGACTTGACCATGGTGTAGACCGTAAGCGAGGTGGTCAGCACAAACACCAGCGCAAAGATGCCCAGCTTCTGCCCCACCGGCGCATCGGCCTCGGCCAGCAGGTTCATGCCCAGAAAGCCCGTGGTCACGGTGCCGATCAGGCCAAAGATGGTCACCACCGTCAGCCGCACCACGGTGTTGGCCTGGCGGCGCAGGCTATCGGCGTCCAGGTACTGGTTCATCTCGCCGATGCGCTCCTTGACCTCGGTGTACAGCGGGTCCAGCCCGAGGTGGCTGGAACACATGCGGAACAGGGCACGCACCTGGGCCTGCTCGGACACCTCGTGAAACCAGTACCGGTGCGTGAAGCGCAGAAAACCGGCAAAGCTGTCGCGGATGGTGCGCTTGAAGCGGCGCACGCTGGCAGCGTCGGCAATGTCCAGGTTTTTCAGGGCCTCGGCCAGCCGGTCCGAGAACATCAGCAGCGCCGCTTTCTGGAAATGTGCAATCAGGAACAGCAAAAAATGCTGGTGCCGGAACTGCGCCAGCACCCCCCGGTCACGGCAGACAAAAAACGGGCTGTTGGCATCGCCCAGCACCAGCAGCGAATGGCCGCTGCACAGATAACGCGTGTGGGGGGCGACGCCGCTGCTACTCCAGAAGCGGTCGTAGCAGAACCGTTTTTCAAAGTCGGCCAGGTGCTCTTCGGAATAGGGCAGGCAAGCATCGTCGCCAGGCCGGGCCGCGCCGGTCACCAGCCCGAGGCGCACGAAGTCGCTCCGGCTCAAGGCGCGCGGGTCGTCCAGCGCCAGAAACGCCAGCTGCGGCATGCGGTAGTACTCGATCTGTCGGTAGCGCAAGGGGCCGCTGCGCTCGGAATGGTCGCTGACCAGCGGCTCCAGCAGCCAGGCCCAATGGGCTGCAATGCGCGGGGCGCGGTGGCTGCTGACATGGGCCATGAAGAGGTCGCGCTGGTTGGCGTCGGACTGGGCCAGTACCTGCCCGGCGGCGTCCAGCCACTCGGCGCTGAACAGGCAGTGCTGCGCGTGGCCGTCGGCGTCCCACCCGGCGGGGTAGCCCCGACCGAAGCGGTACAGCAGCTCCTGCGCCTGGGGCAGCGCCAGGTCGCGGGCGCTGACCTCGACATTGAGCAGCACCAGGTCCAGGTCAAGAAAGAAGTACAGGTCTACATGGACGATGTCGAGCGTGATCGGCGCCGCGCCGGGGTGCAGCACCGCCCGCACGGCGCTGACATCGCTGCGCCGGAACACCCGCATCGGCGAGCCCGTGGCGGTGCCGCCTTTCTGGCTGCGGCCCTCGCCGTACAGAAAGCGCTGCACATAGGGCAAAAAGGTCACGAACTCGTTGTAATGCCGCTCGTGAAACCGCTGGCTGTCGCCCGTGAATTCGTCCACCACCTCGCGCCAGGGCGAGGCCTCGCCCATGTCGGCCAGCACCTCCCAGGGCTTGGCGTGCCGCCCCTCGGAGCCCCGCACCGGCATCAGGCGCAGCGGCCACAACAAAACCTGGCGCAACTCCCGCACGCAGGGGGAATGGGACTCAACGGACATGGGCGGGCCTTTCGTGGGGGTCGGGGCTGCGTGCCGGGCGCTGGCTGGCAAACCCCATGGGCGATCTCCGAAACGATGCTACCCAAAACCGCCGGGGGCGGGGGACCTGCTCGGGCCGTTGGCAGGTTGCAGGCCCCAGCGCCCCTCCTCAGGAGCCGCTCAGGTGCACTCCTGGTCCACCCAGTGCCCGGCCCGGAACCACTGGCCGCTGATGTTGAGGTACCAGCGCCATTCAAAGATGGGCTCAAAGCTCATTCCGCCGGGCGAAGGAGTGTCGATGCGCAGGATGTCCACCACGCCGTCGCGGTCCAGGTCGATCTCGTGCACCAGCACGGCGGTGTGCTTGCGTGTGGGCCTGTCGCGGATGGGCGGGTCGGCGGGCTGCATCCAGCTGGTGGCGTAGCGCTTGGAGCGCACCTTCACCGCGTCGGGCGGCAGCTTGCCGGGCAGCACCAGGCGAGCCAGCACCTCGGCGCTTTCCGGCAGCCGGGCGTAGCCGCGCAAGGGCTGGGCTTCCTCGCCGGGGTCATTGAACCCCCGGCCGGGGTAGTGGCCACCGCAGTAGTGCTCTTCGTTGCTGATGTCCCAATAGCGCTGGCGGACGGTGTGGGCCCCAACCAGGCCCTGGTGGGTAATGGCATAGAGGGTCAGCGCAGGGGCAAAGGCCTGGTCGGCAGTGCCCACGTCCCAGAAACCGGTGATGTATTCGATTTCGGGCCCGCTGTGGCGGTTGAACCGGCCCACCGGAGCGCCCGTGGGGATGACGCTGATGCGGGTGCCTGCCACGGCGGCCAGGCCATCGGCGTCGGTCTCGTGCAGCAAGGCCACGCTGGTGTGACTGCGGAAGTACGACGGAGCAATGGCGGGCAAGGTAGGCTTGACGGCCAGAGGGGCCACGGCCGGTATGTGGTCCACGGCGCGGGTGGCCAGCTTCACATCGTCCTGCGGGTTGACGGGCTCGCCCCGGCTGATCTCCTGCTCGGGCCGCAGCAGCACACCAGCGCGCAGCAGCTTTTTGGCAGCCTCCCATTCGGGGCGCTGGGGGTACAACACCGGCATGTCATGCGCGTGGCTTTTGGCCAGCGCGGGCAGTTGTAGCGCAGGCGGGCGCGGCAGGGCGTTGCCGTAGGCCCGCATGCGATTGGCCGACGGCGCCACCCAGAAGGCGCGGGCAGCGTCCTTGCCCGCCTGGGCCAGGGTCAGGGGCTGGTCGGCCAGCAGGTTGCAGGCCACATGGGCTTGCAATGGCTCAGGCAATGGCGGGCCCAGGCGCGCGTCGCCTGCATAGAGCACGGCGCACCAACCGTCGCGCTCGGTGAGCTGTTGCAGCACGGTGTTGGCGGGTACTTGGGCGACGATGCGGGCTTGGGATTGAGCCGACTCGCGCAGGTTGACCCAGGAGCCCTGCACGTAGCGCGGCTTCGCAGGCGCGACGGCCGGGGCCTGGGCGATGGCGGAGCCCGCCAGGGCCGCCGCCAGCAAAGCAGCGGTAGCCACACGGCGGGGCTGCGTGGCATGCAACAGCGTCTTCATGCGTGGCCCCTCTGAAACATTACACCGCCAAGGCAGCTTCGGCCACCGCAGCGGGCGGCTGCGATTCGACCACCCGGGCCAGCAGCGCGCCGCTGTAGCGCGCGGGCAGAGGGATCCACACGCGCACGGGGCTGCCCTGGGCCACGCTCACAGGCTGGCCTTCCACGTTGCGCATTTCCTGCAGCCGCAAGGTGGTGTTGCCGCTGGGGTGCACCACTTCAATCAAATCGCCCACGGCAAAGTGGTTCTTGGTTTCGACCTGTACCCAATCGCCTTGCAGGCCCAAATCGGCCTGTCCTTCGGCACCCAGCACCTCGCCCACATACTGGCTGCGCTGCGTGGCCGAGTGGCCGTTGATGTAGTTCTGGTAGTCGTTGCTGGGGCGGCGCTCCAGCAGGCCGCCGGTGTAGCCGCGGTTCGACAGGCCCTCCAGCTCGATCAGCAGTTCGGGGTTGAAGGGGCGGCCCGCCACGGCGTCGTCGATGGCGCGGCGGTACACCTGGGCGGTGCGGGCCACGTAGTACAGGCTCTTGGTGCGGCCTTCGATCTTGAGCGAATCCACGCCAATCTGCGTGAGGCGGGCCACATGCTCCACCGCGCGCAGGTCCTTGCTGTTCATGATGTAGGTGCCGTGCTCGTCTTCCATGATGGGCATCATCTGCCCAGGGCGGCCGGCCTCTTCGATGAGGTAGACCTTGTCGGCCTTGGGGTGGCGCTCGCCGTTGCCGGTGGTCGATGCAAAGGCTTGCTCCGCTTTCTGCTGCGCGGCTTCGAAGTTGAAGTCGCCTTCCATCTTCTGCGCAATGGCTTCGCCCGTGGTGGGGTCGATGTCGGCGTCGTGCGTGGCGTAGTTCCAGCGGCAGGCGTTGGTGCAGGTGCCCTGGTTGGGGTCGCGGTGGTTGAAGTAGCCGCTGAGCAGGCAGCGGCCCGAGTACGCAATGCACAGCGCGCCGTGCACAAACACTTCCAGCTCCATGTCGGGGCATTCCTGGCGGGTTTTCTCGATCTCGTCCAGGCTGAGTTCGCGCGAGAGGATGACGCGCTCCACGCCCATCTTCTGCCAGAACTTCACGGCCGCCCAGTTGGTGGTGTTGGCCTGCACCGAGAGGTGCACCACCTGCTCGGGCCACTTTTCCTTGACCATCATGATCAGGCCCGCGTCGGCCATGATGAGGGCATCCGGCTTGCAGTCGATCACGGGCTCGATGTCGCGCAGGTAGGTGCGGATCTTGTCGTTGTGCGCAATCAGGTTGCTGGTCACAAAGAACTTCTTGCCGCGCGCGTGGGCCTCGTCAATGCCTTGCTTGATCTGCTCCAGGCGGAACTCGTTGTTGCGGGCGCGCAGGGAGTAGCGCGGCTGGCCGGCGTACACGGCGTCGGCACCAAAGTCGTAGGCGGCGCGCATCTTGTCGAGCGAGCCAGCAGGCAGGAGGAGTTCGGGGGCTTTGAGCGTGGTCATGGGGTGGCCCAATCTAAAAATCGTCGGTGTCAGGTCAGCGCGACATGGCAGGCATCAGGGGCAGGCCCGCGAGCATGCCCACGGCCTGCGCAGGCAGTTCTTCGGCGTCAAAGGCCTTGTCACCATCGGCGTCGGCCACGCCGTTGGGCACCAACCCCTTGAAGTCGAACTGGCGCGGGTCCATGAAGTGCGAGGGCACCAGGTTGCGCAGGGCCACGGCCATGTTCTCGATGCGACCGGGGTAGAGCTGCTGCCAGTCGCGCAGCATCTGGCCGATTTGCTTGCGCTGCAGGTTCTCCTGGCTACCGCACAGCGTGCAGGGGATGATCGGGAATTTGCGGTGCTCGGCCCAGCGGGTGAGGTCGTCCTCGGCCACGTAGGCCAGGGGGCGGATGATGAGGTGGTCGCCCCGGTCGCTCTGCACCTTGGGCGGCATGCCCTTGAGCTTGCCGCCGAAGAACATGTTGAGAAAGAACGTCTGCAGCATGTCGTCACGGTGGTGGCCCAGCGCAATTTTTGTGCAGCCCAGCTCGTCGGCCACACGGTAGAGGATGCCCCGGCGCAGGCGGCTGCACAGGCTGCACATGGTCTTGCCTTCGGGGATGTGCTCCTTGACGACGCTGTAGGTGTCCTGCGTTTCGATGTGGAAGGGCACGCCCACCTGGGTCAGGTATTCAGGCAGCACATGGGCCGGAAAGCCGGGCTGCTTCTGGTCGAGGTTGACGGCGATCAGCTCGAACTTGTGGCCGTTGCGCTGCTGCAGCAAACGCAGCACGTCGAGCAGGCCGTAGCTGTCCTTGCCGCCGGACACACACACCATCACCTTGTCGCCGTCTTCGATGAGGCCAAAGTCGGTGATGGCCTGGGCCACCTGGCGCACCAGGCGCTTTTCGAGCTTGAGCGCGGCATGGGCGGCGGCTTTCTCGGCAGCCTCCGCAGAGGGGGTGTCGGGCAAGGTGGCAATAACGGACATGGCAAACAGACCGGGGCTGGCAGTGGGTGCGGAAAAGACTTCAACGGAAAGGCGCAAGGGTGCCGCAGCTTCCGGCAGCCCGCAATGCGCTACCGCAGGGCTGTGGCGCATGGATTGCTACATATTTAATAGCTACAAACGCTTACTGGTCGCGCGCAGACGGCCAATTTTTCTCAGATTTTCAGGCTTCTGCGGGGTAAAACATCTTGCGGGTGGGCACAGCCTCTACCGCCTTGGCAATGGCGCCGATGTGGTCTGGCGTGGTGCCGCAGCAGCCGCCCAGGATGTTGACCAGCCCCTCGGCCGCGAACTCGTGCACCAGGCGGCTGGTGATTTCGGGCGTTTCATCAAAGCCGGTGTCGCTCATCGGGTTGGGCAGGCCGGCGTTGGGGTAGCAGCTGATGAAGGTGTCCTCGGCCACGCGGTTGAGCTCCTGGATGTAGGGGCGCATCAGCGTGGCGCCCAGGGCGCAGTTCAGGCCGATGGCCAGCGGGCGCGAGTGGCGCACGCTGTGCCAGAAGGCGGTCACGGTCTGGCCGGACAGGATGCGGCCCGAGGCGTCGGTCACCGTGCCGCTGATGATCAGCGGCAGGCGCTGGCCACTGTTTTCGAAATACTCGTCGATGGCAAACAAGGCCGCCTTGGCGTTCAGCGTGTCGAAGATGGTCTCGACCAGCAACACATCGCTGCCGCCCTCGACCAGCGCCTCGGTCTGCTCGTAGTAGGCGGCGCGCAGCTGCTCGAAGTCCACATTGCGCGCGCCGGGGTCGTTCACGTCGGGGCTGATGCTGGCCGTCTTGGGCGTGGGACCGAGGGCGCCGGCGACGAAGCGGGGTTTGTCGGGCGTCGAATACTTGTCACACGCGGCGCGGGCCAGCTGGGCCGAGCGCAGGTTCATCTCGCGCGCCAGGTCGGCCATGTGGTAGTCCTCCTGGGCGATGGTGGTCGCGCCGAAGGTGTTGGTCTCGATCAGGTCGGCGCCCGCAGCCAGGTAGCGCTCATGGATGTCGCTGATCACGTCGGGCCGCGTGAGCGAGAGCAGCTCGTTGTTGCCCTTCACGTCGTAGGCAAAGTCCTTGAAGCGGTCGCCCGCGTTGCCAGGGCCCGTGTAGCCCTCGCCCCGGTACTGCGCCTCGCCCAGCTTGAAGCGCTGGATCATGGTGCCCATGGCGCCGTCGAGGATGACGATGCGTTGGGCGAGGATGTCGGGCAGTTGCGCGGCGCGCGTGTAGTGGAGGGCTTGCATAGCCCGCTATTGTAGGAAGCTGGACTAGGCAGATGTCTGCTGTTCTGCATCGATGAAATCCGCGACTTCGGCACGGTCTGCTACGAATAGAGACCGCACGGTGTGTTGGCGCCGACCGGAAACTGAGCCAGTTTTCTAGGTAGGGCCGAAGTAAAAATGAGCCAGGTGTTCAACCTACCCTGCTGTTTATTTAAGCAGTGGGGTTCGAGGAGTGATCACCATGGACATG
>NZ_JBUDZG010000047.1:0-21311 GCF_054950075.1 Acidovorax sp. Q11
GCGATGAACCAATTCGCGATCCTCTACGAAGACCGGTTCACCAAATCGAGCACGTAAGATCCTCAATCAGCTTCACGAAATCGGTGAAGGTTCAATTAGCCTCACACACGGAAATTCGGACAGGCCCTCTATAGGTTCTAGCGACTTGGCGTTGCGTGCCAGCCAAATCCAACGTTGAGCGTCCGCCTTCTCTAACTGTCACTGGCTGGCCTCCGGCCGGTAGCTGCAGTAGGACCTCCGACAATCCGAAGCTCCATCGTCTTCCATTTCGCACCATGCTCAGTGACGCTCCGTCCACCCTCCTCCAATCCGGCAACGCCCTCGTCGCCCAGGCACAAGCCGTAGCCACACAAGACTTTGCCGCAGCGCGGGCGTTGTGGCGGCAGGCTGGCGCGCTGTTTCAACGGGCGCATGAAGCCGACCCCACGCAACACGCAGCAGCGTTTCGACTGGGACAGGCGTGGGTGGCCGAGGCCCATGCGTTGCAGAAAGAAGGGTCAGAGGATGCAACGGCCATGTGGCGAAAGGCGGCGCTGCAGTGCGAGGTGGCCTTTGCGCTCGACCCGCACCATGCGGTGACGGCCATGCACATCGCCAGTTGCTACGCCTGGGCGCAAGACGCGGACGCCAAGCAAGCCTGGGCGCAGATTGCGCAGCATCTGCAGGAAGAACACGCGGCCCACATGGCGGCGGATGAGGCGGCACGCTAGCCGCGCAGCGCGGGCGCGGCCGAGCAACGCGATGGCCCGCGTGGCTGTTCGGCTGTTGGATGTTCGGCTGTCCACCCCCTGCTGGCTGCGCCTGCGGCGGGGCGGTTGCGGGGTGAGCATGCGCGTCGGAGCGCGCATGCCTCGTGAACTGACTCGCCGTGGTTGTCCGAGCGGCGCTGCGCAGCAGCAAAGCGAGTTCCACGGCGCACCCCGCAGCCGCCCCGACGCAGGTTTGCCCCTTCGCACAGCGAAGGGGTCGCAGACTGGGGGTCGCCTTTCTTTTGGGTACTTTTCTTTGGCGAAGCAAAGAACAAGTACCTCGCCCGCCGGGGCGAGTCCCGGCTTCCGCCCTTTGCACAGGCACGCCGCTGAAATCAGCGCACAAGCCCAGGCTTCGACAGACTCAGCCCGAACGAGTGGTCAGCCGCCCACCACCGCCCGCCAAATCTCCCCAGCGTGCGACACCACAAACAGCACCAGCCCGATCAGCCCGCCCACCACGGTCCCGTTGATGCGGATGTACTGCAAATCCTTCCCAATGTTCAGCTCAATCAGCTGCGTCATCTCCTCGGTATCCCATCGCCGCACGGTGTCCTCAATGTGCTGCGCAATGAACGCCGACACATCCGGCGCCAGTCCCTCCACCCACCGCTCAAGCCGGTCATTGAACGACTGCCGCAGCGCCGCATCCCCCGCCAGCGACTCCCCCAGCCACAACCCCAGCTTGCCCACCTGCCGCGCCACCACCGAATCGGCATCGGCCAAATCACGCTGCAGCGCTCCGCGCAGATCCAGCCACAACGCCTGCACATAGCCGCCCACGGTGGCGTCCGTCTGCAGCCAGGTGCGGATCTCCTCGCCCTTGTGCACCCACTCGGGATCGCTGCGCAAGCGCTCGATGAAGCGCTGCACCGCCGCATCGAACTGCGCGCGCAGGGCGTGCTGCGGGTTGCCGGCGACGTCGGCCATCACGCTCTCCAGCGCGCGTGCCAGCAGGGCCGAGCCCTTGTCGCCCAGCCAGTCGCTGGGCAACAGCTTTTCGGTACGCGGGTGGTCCTTCTTGAGCCAGGCCACGATGGTCTGCGCGACCCAGGCGCGGGTTGGTTCGTTCTGCAACAGTTCGATGAGCTTGGCCAGCACATCGTCCAGCAGCGCCTGGTGGCGGCCGTTGTGCGTGAGGGTGTCGAGCACCGCCGCCAGGGCACGCGACATATCCACCTGCCCGATCAATGCGCGCGCCGCCTTCTGGATGAAGCGCTCCACCTGCGCGTCCTGCACCGTCTCCAGCGCGGCCGATGCCAGGCGCGTGGCCTGGTGCCCCAGCAGCGCGGCGTTGCCGGGCGCCGTCAACCACTGCGCCAGCCGCTCGGCGGGGTCGTGCCGGCGGATCAGAGACACCAGCGAGGGCACATCCAGGAACTTGTCGCACACAAAGGTGGCGAGGTTGCGGCCGATGCGCGCTTGGTTGCGCGCAATGACCGCTGTGTGCGGAATGGGCAGGCCCAGCGGGCGCCGGAACAGCGCCACCACCGCAAACCAGTCGGCCAGCGCACCCACCATGGCGGCTTCAGCCATGGCTTTCACGCAGTTGAGCAGCAGGCCGCGTTCGACCACGCTGGTGGCGATGAACACCGTCGTCACCAGCAGCAATAGGCCCAGTGCCTGGCGCTTGGCCCGGCGCAAGGCGAAAATTGCGCTATCAGTCTCGGCGTTCATCCGGGCAAGCCCGCCGACTTGGACCGCAACCCGTCAGGCCGCCGCCGCAATCTGGTCCAGCGCCTTTGACAAGTGGCCCACGGTGCGGTCCACGTTGTGCCACTTCTCCAGGCCAAACAGGCCGATGCGGAAGGTCTTGAAGTCCGGCCCTTCATCGCACTGCAGCGGCACACCCGCAGCAGTCTGCAGGCCCACTTCCATGAACTTCTTGCCGTTCTGGATGCCGGGGTCGGTGGTGTAGCTCACCACCACGCCCGGCGCCTTGAAGCCGTCTGCCGCCACGCTGGGGAAGCCGCGCGATTCGAGCAGCGCGCGCACCTTGGCGCCCAATTCGATCTGCTCGTCACGCACCTTGGCAAATCCATATTCACGCGTCTCGGCCATCACCTCGCGCAGGCGCACCAGCGCATCCGTGGGCATGGTGGTGTGGTACGCGTGCTGGCCCTTTTCGTAGCCCTCGGCAATCTGCATCCACTTCTTGAGGTCGCACGAGAAGCTGCTGCTCGTGGTGCCCTCGATGGCTTCGCGCGCACGCTCGGACAGCATCACCATGGCGCAGCAAGGCGATCCGCTCCAGCCCTTTTGCGGCGCGCTGATGAGCACATCCACGCCCGTGGCCTGCATGTCCACCCACATCGCGCCCGAGGCAATGCAGTCGAGCACAAACAGCGCACCCACCTCATGGGCAGCGGCCGTCAGCGTGCGGATGTAGTCGTCCGAAAGGATGATGCCGCTGGCCGTCTCCACGTGGGGGGCGAACACCACCTTGGGTTTTTCGGCGCGGATGGTGGCCGCCACCTCATCGGCTGGGCAGGGTGCCCAGGGTGCCTGCGGGCCGTCGCCTTGGCGGCGCGCCTTGCACACCACCGCGCCGCCACCCAGGCCCGTGTCGGCATCAAAGATCTGGCTCCAGCGGTAGCTGAACCAGCCGTTGCGCACGATGAGCACCTTTTCCTTGTTGGCGAACTGGCGGGCCACGGCCTCCATGCCGAAGGTGCCGCTGCCGGGCACCAGCACGGCGGTGTGGGCGTGGTAGACCTCTTTCAGCGTGGCCAGAATGCCCTGCATCACGCCGGTGAAGCGCTTGGACATGTGGTTGAGCGCACGGTCGGTGTAGACCACCGAGAATTCAAGCAAACCATCGGGGTCGATATCGGGCAAAAGGCCGGGCATGAAGTGTTCTCCTTAATTTTGTTCAGCAGCGCAAGCATACTGGGATGAAGCTCCGCGAGGCGCCCGGGCACTGGGCGCACGACACATGGCCCGTCCATGCCGCAGAGGAACCTTCTGAAATACACTCCGCCGATGGCCAACGGACGTCCAATCTCCAGAACGCTCAGTGAGGGCTTCCACGCGTCATTTGCTGCACTCAAAGCCGTTTGGACATGGATCAACACACCCACGGGCACTTTGCTGATCATTTGTGCGGTCTGCTGTGTGCCCCTGGCGCTTTCCATTGCTGGAGAGCCGAACCCGTTCAAACCCAAAACAACACTCCACAGGCTGCAAGACAGCCCCATGATTGGCATGCTGATCGTCCTGTGCGCTGCCGTTTCCTTGGCAGCGCTGCGGATCAGCAAGTCTCACCGGAGCGTGACCCGTATCCTGGGTCTGGCGTTCGCCGCAGCGGCACTGGCCTCCGGCCTGGCCTTTGACGTAGGCGTCGGATCCACCATGGCATTGGCAGCCACCTCACTCCTGCGCGCTAAGAAGTAAGAGATAGGCAGAGGATCGTTGGTGGATGCGCCGCAGAGCGGGTGCTCGGCGGTGCTGCCTACCAGGTATCTACACACCGGTGCCCCAGCGGCGCCACCTGCGCCGACGCCAGCCCGCGCGCCAGCCAAGCCCGCGTGTCGGCCGGGTCGATCACCGCATCGATCTCCAGCGTGGCGGCCATGTGCAGCGCCTCGCCGTTGGCGTACGACTTGGCCAGCAGCTTGGCGAACAGCGCGTCGCGCTCGGCGCCTTCAGGCAGGGCCTCCAGCTCCTTGCGAAAGCCCAGGCGCACGGCGCCTTCGAGGCCCATGGCGCCGAACTCGCCCGTGGGCCAGGCGACAGTGAACACGGGCGCATGGAAGCCTCCGGCCGTCATGCCCATGGCGCCCAGGCCGTAGCCCTTGCGCAGCACCACGCTGAAGGTGGGTACGCGCAGGCTGGCGGCGGTGACGAACAGGCGGCTCACGTGGCGCACCTGGGCCGTGGCTTCGACCTCGGGGCCGACCATGAAGCCGGGCGTGTCGACCAGGCTCACGATGGGCAGGCCATGCGCATTGCACAGCTGCATGAAGCGCGCGCCCTTGTCGGCCGCGTCGGCATCGATGGCGCCGCCCAGGTGCTGCGGGTTGTTGGCTAGCAGGCCCACGGGGCGGCCTTCGATGCGCGCCAGCGCCGTGTGGATGCCGGCGCCAAAGCCGGTGCGCAGTGGCAGCAGGCTGCCCTCGTCCACCAGGCCGGCCATCGCCGCGCGGGTGTCGTACACGCGCAGGCGGTTCTCGGGCACCACGGTGCGCAGCAGGCGCTGGTCGAGAGCGGACCACCGCGGTGTGCGGCCCTGAAAGAACGACAGGTAGTGGCGCGCAGCCTGCACCGCTCCGGCCTCGTCCTCCACCAGCACGTCGATCACGCCATTGGCATGCTGCACGCGGCTCGGGCCGATCTGCTCGGGCTTGAAGACGCCCAGCCCGCCGCCTTCGATCATGGCGGGGCCGCCCATGCCGATGTTGCTGGCGCGTGTGGCAATGATCACGTCGCTGCAGCCCAGCAGCGCCGCGTTGCCCGCAAAGCAGCGCCCCGCCGCGATGCCGATCACCGGCACCTGGCCCGACAGCGCCGCGTAGCTGGCAAAGGTGTGCACATGCAGCCCCGCCACCACGGGCATGTCGGTGTCGCCCGGGCGCCCGCCGCCGCCCTCGGCGAACAGCACCACGGGCAGCTTCTGCGCCAGCGCGATGCCGAGCATGCGGTCGGTCTTGGCGTGGTTGCGTGCGCCCTGGGTGCCCGCGAGCACGGTGGCGTCGTACGACATGACCACCGCGCGGGATTTCTCGTCGCCAAACAGTGCGCCATTGATGCCGCCAATGCCCGTGACCATCCCGTCGGCGGGCGTGTTGGCGATGAGGTCCTCCTTGCTGCGGCGGCGCGCCTGCGCGGCGATGGCGAGGGCGCCATATTCGATGAAGCTGCCGTCGTCGCACAGGTCGGCGATGTTCTCGCGCGCGGAACGGCCGCCTTGGGCGTGGCGCTTGGCGATCGCCTCGGGGCGCGCGGCGTCGAGCGTGAAGGCGTGGCGGTCGATCACGCGCTGCAGGTCGGCGCGGATGTGGTCGGGGCTGTGCGCAGCGCTGCCCTGCACTTCCACATCCGCCGCATCTGCAACTGCCTCCAGCACCAGCAGCGGCTGGCCCTGCGCCAGGTAGCTGCCCGCCACGGCCAGCAGCGCACCCACCCGGCCCGCGTGCGGGGCCAGCAGCACATGCTCCATCTTCATGGCTTCGAGCACGGCCAGCTCGGCACCGGCTGCGACCACGTCGCCTTCGGCCACGCAGAGCTGCACCAGGCGCGCGGGCATGGGGGCGAGCACGGTACCTGCGGGTGTTTGGGTTGCGGATTCCAAGGTTTTTTGGCCGTCTCCGCGCTCTGCATATACCTCAATAGCTATATTTTTAATAGCGCCAAGCAATGACGGCAACACCGACTCCAGCCAGCGGGTGTGCACCTGCTGGTTTTCCATCTCAGGCCGTGCGGCCAGGGCCTGAAGCAATGCCAGGTTGGTGGCCAGGCCCTCGATGCGGCACTCGGCCAGTGCGCGCTGAGAGCGGCGCAGCGCATCGGCAAAGTGCGGGCCACGCGTGTGCACGATGAGCTTGGCCAGCAGCGTGTCGTAGTGCGGGGATGGTGTGGCGCCCGCTGCGCCATGCGTGTCCACGCGCACGCCCGGGCCCGTGGGCAGGTCAAAGCGGCTGAGCATGCCGCTGCCGGGCGTGGCGTTGCCCTGCGCGTCCAGTGTCTCGGCGTTGATGCGCCACTGCACGGCAAAGCCCAACACGGCAGGCGGTGCGGCAGGGTCGAGGCCGATGTCCTGCAGCGTGCGGCCTGCGGCCAGCGCGATCTGCGCCTGCACCAGGTCCACGCCCGTGACCTCTTCGGTGATGGTGTGCTCCACCTGCAGGCGTGGGTTGCATTCGATGAATACGAAGGGCAGGTCGCTGGAAGCCAGGTCCACCAGGAACTCGAAGGTGCCCAGGCCTTCATAAGCCACGGCGCGCGCCATGGACAGTGCGGCGGTGGTGATGCGCTCGCGCAGCACTGCAGGCAACGAAGGGCTGGGCGCGATCTCCACCACCTTCTGAAAGCGCCGCTGCAGCGTGCACTCGCGCTCGCCCAAGGCAATCACCTCGCGCCCGTCGCCCAGCACCTGCACCTCGATATGGCGCGCGTTGCCCATCAGGCGCTCCACGTACACGCCGTCCACACCAAAGGCGGCCTGTGCCTCGCTGCGGCAGCGCGCGTAGGCAGCGGGCAAGTCATCGGCCGACGCCACCGCACGCATGCCCCGCCCGCCGCCGCCACCGATGGCCTTGATGACGATGCCGGCGGCGGCATGCTGCGCGAAGAAGGCCTGCGCCTCCTCCCCCGTCACCGCCGCCTGCGTGCCGGGCATGAGCGGCACGCCCTGCTGCTGCGCCAGCGCACGGGCCTGCGCCTTGTCGCCGAACAGCGCCAGCTGCGCGGGCGTGGGGCCGATGAAGCGCAACCCCGCCTCGGCACAGGCTCGGACAAAGTCAGCGCGCTCGCTCAGGAATCCATAGCCTGGGTGCACCGCATCGCAGCCCTGCGCGTGGGCAATGGCAATGAGGCGCGCGCCGTCCAGGTACGCCACGGGGCCGGTGGCGCCCAGCGCCACGGCGGCGGTGGCCGCGTGCACATGGGGGCTGGTGGCGTCGTCGTCGGCAAACACGGCCACGCTGGCAATGCCCAGGTCGTGCAGGGCGCGCACAGTGCGCAGCGCGATTTCGCCCCGGTTGGCAACGAGGACTTTGGTGAACAAGGGGCGGTCGGTCATGCAGAGGTCCCAACGGATGGCAAGGGTTGCGCTGCATTCTGGCGGCGACAGGCATGTACCCATGGCAAACAAGCGACAGCCGCCGCCCCGAAGAAACCCCGCAGCAGCCAGACGCACCGGCCCGCCGCTACGATGCACCTTTTGCTTTCAGGACGACCATGCCCGACTTCCGCAGCGACACAGTCACCCAGCCCACGCCCACCATGCGCGAGGCGATGTTCAAGGCCCCGCTGGGCGACGATGTGTTTGCCGACGACCCCTCAGTGAACGCACTGCAGGAGCATGCGGCCGAGCTGCTGGGTTTTGAGGCTGCGCTGTTCGCCCCCTCGGGCACCCAGACCAACCTGATTGCGCTGTGGGGGCACTGCCAGCGTGGCGACGAAGCCATCGTGGGCCAGAGCTGGCACACCTACCGCTGGGAGGCGGGTGGCATGGCGGTGCTGGGCTCCATCCAGCCCCAGCCCGTCGAGACCCAGCCCGACGGCACGCTGCGCGTGGCCGACATCGCGGCCGCCATCAAACCGGACGACCCGCACTTTGCGCGCACCCGCCTCGTCGTGCTGGAGAACACCACCGGCGGCCAGGTGCTGCCGCCCGCCTACATCGCCGAGGTGGCGCAACTGGCGCGCAGCCGGGGGCTGGCGATGCACCTGGACGGCGCGCGGATGTTCAATGCTGCAACGGCCAACGCTGCACGCAATGGCACGGATGTGTATGACGAGGCGCGCACGCTGTGCAGCCACTTTGACTCTGCATCGCTGTGCCTGAGCAAGGGCCTGGGCGCGCCCGTGGGCTCGCTGGTGCTGGGCTCGCGCGACTTCATCCGGCAGGCCCGCCGCACCCGCAAGATCCTGGGCGGCGGCATGCGCCAGGCCGGTGTGCTGGCCGCTGCGGGCCACTATGCGCTGGAGCACCATGTGCGCCGCCTGGCCGATGACCACGCGAACCTGGACCGGCTGGCGCAAGGCCTTTCCGAGGCTAACCGCAGCCACCCCGTGCTACAGGGCCGCATCACGGTGCTGCCGTGGCAGACCAATATTCTGTTCACCGATCTGCACGCCGACGTGGCACCCGCCTTCACCGCGTGGCTGGCACAGCACGGCGTGCGCGTGACCAGCAGCCTGTATGGCGGCGCCACCCGACTGCGGTGGGTGACGCACCTGGATGTGAGCGAGGCGAATGTGACAGCGGCGCTGGACTGCGTGGCGCGCTTCACGCTGCCGAGCTGAAACCGCTCAAGCGGTGGGGTAGGTCCTTCCACCAAACACCCCGGTGCCCACACGCACCAGCGTGCTGCCGGCCTGGATGGCGGCCTCCAGGTCGGCCGTCATGCCCAGGGACAGGGTGTCGAACTGCGCCAAGCCTGGCTCCTTCAGCGCAGCAATCTGGTCAAAAAGCATTCTGGCGCGCATGTGGATTGCCCGTTGCGCTTCCAATTCAGGAGCATGGTCGGGGATGGCCATGAGCCCCCGCACCACCAGCCGTGGCAGTTTTGCGACAGCCCGCGCCAACTCCAGCGCATCGGCGGGCGCCACGCCCGACTTGGTGGGGCCACCGTCGATGTTGACCTGGATACATATATGTAACGGCGGCAGTTGCTCAGGGCGCTGGGCCGACAGGCGCTCGGCGATCTTGAGGCGGTCCACCGTGTGCACCCAGTCGAAGTGCTCGGCCACGGGGCGGGTCTTGTTGCTCTGGATGGGGCCGATGCAGTGCCACTGCAGCGCCACACCCGGCAAGGCGGCGCGCACTGCGGCAATCTTGTCCACGCCCTCCTGGATGTAGTTTTCGCCAAAGGCGCGCTGGCCAGCAGCCACCGCCTCCAGCACCGCGTCGGCGCCAAAGGTCTTGGAAACGGCCAGCAGGCCGACGCTGGCCGGATCACGCCCGGCGGCTGTGCACGCCTGCGCCATCCTGCCCAGAACCTGTTGGAGGTTGTTAGCAATCGTGGTCATAATGTTTGGCAAGCGTACCAAACGATAGAGGGACTCCGTGGACATCACCCAACTGCTCGCGTTCAGCGTCAAGAACAAGGCCTCCGACCTGCACCTCTCTGCTGGTCTGCCGCCCATGATCCGGGTCCACGGCGACGTGCGGCGCATCAACGTCGATGCGCTCGACCACAAGACAGTGCACGCCATGGTGTACGACATCATGAGCGACTCGCAGCGCAAGACATATGAAGAGTTTCTGGAGGTCGATTTCTCGTTCGAGATCGAAGGCCTGGCCCGTTTCCGCGTCAACGCCTTCAACCAGAACCGGGGCGCCGCCGCCGTGTTCCGGACCATTCCAAGCAAGATCCTGACACTGGAGCAACTCAACGCGCCCAAGATCTTCGGCGATCTGGCCCTCAAACCTCGCGGCCTGGTGCTGGTGACTGGCCCCACGGGCTCGGGCAAGTCCACCACGCTGGCGGCCATGGTGAACTACCTCAACGAATCCGAATACGGCCACATCCTCACGGTGGAAGACCCGATCGAGTTCGTGCACGAATCCAAGAAGTGCCTGATCAACCAGCGCGAAGTGGGCCCGATGACGCTGTCGTTTGCGGCGGCGCTCAAATCTGCGCTGCGCGAAGACCCGGACGCGATCCTGGTGGGCGAAATGCGCGACCTGGAAACCATCCGCCTGGCCATGACCGCCGCAGAAACGGGCCACTTGGTGTTCGGCACGCTGCACACATCGAGCGCCGCCAAGACCATTGACCGGATCATCGACGTGTTCCCTGCCGAAGAAAAGGAAATGGTCCGCGCGATGTTGTCCGAATCGCTGCAGGCAGTGATCTCGCAGACGCTGTGCAAGACCAAGGACGGCTCGGGCCGTGTGGCCGCGCACGAGATCATGCTGGGCACCAGCGCCATCCGCAACCTGATCCGTGAAGCCAAGGTGGCGCAGATGTATTCCACCATCCAGACCAGCAACAGCGTGGGCATGCAGACACTGGACCAGAACCTCACGGACCTTGTCCGGCGCAACATCATCAGCCCGGCCGAGGCGCGTGCCAAGGCCAAGATCCCCGAGAATTTCCCTGGCTGATCCGCGCCCATCCATGTACTTTGCGACCCGACCAAAGGCCGCATACCGGAGCACCTTATGAAAGGCATTCTGAGCCTTCTGAAAATGAAAACCCGCAACAGCAAGGTGGGGGACGACCACACGGATTCCGTGTTGTTCTCCACCGCGTTTGCAGGCCAGGGGGTGGACGACTCGATGCTGGTGCCCTGGGAGGCCCGCGCTGTCGAAGTGGGTGCCAAGCGCCTGCCCACCAGCCGCGGCGGCAAGCTGCTGCAGGGCCTGTGGGCCAAAGACAAGTACATGGCACACCTGGACAAGGACGCCGTGGAGCGCATGGAGCGCTTCTTCGAATTTGCGGCCATCCCCTCCAACCGCGACGTGATTCGCCAGGACGAGTACGGCAACTTCATGGTGGTGCTGCTCACTGGCACCATTGCGGTGGACCGCGTTCAGCCCTGGGGCGAACAACTTCGCCTGGCCGAGACACGCCCCGGCGACATCCTGGGCGAGATGTCGCTGCTGGACAGCGGCATCCGCTTTTCGGCCTGCACCACACTCACCGACTGCGAGATCGCCGTGCTCTCCGCCGAGGCCATGGACGACATGATGAGCAAGGACCCGCAGCTCGCCGCCAGCCTGATTGCGCTGCTGGCCCGCAAGCTGTCGCTGCGCCTGCGCGTAGTGAGTGCACGCCTGAGCGACAACCAGAAGTGATGCAGGTGATGCAGCAACCCAAGACCCAGACCCATGAGCGTCCGACAGACGACGACCACCCCCGGGAGAAATTCTGATGGAACGCGATCAGGCCAGTAAATTCATCAACGACCTGCTCAAGCTGATGGTCAGCCGCAATGGCAGCGACTTGTTCATCACGGCGGAGTTTCCTCCGGCCATCAAGGTCGATGGCAAGGTGACCAAGGTGTCGCCCCAACCGCTCACGCCCACCCACACGCTCACGCTGGCACGTGCTGTCATGAGCGACAAGCAAGTGGCCGACTTCGAACGCACCAAGGAGTGCAATTTCGCCATCTCGCCCGCCGGCATCGGCCGCTTCCGCGTCAACGCCTTTGTCCAGCAGGGCCGCGTCGGCATGGTGCTGCGGACCATTCCGCTCACGCTGCCCACCATCGACGGCCTGGGCGTGCCCCAGGTGCTCAAGGAAGTGACGATGACCAAGCGCGGCCTGTGCATCCTGGTGGGTGCCACGGGCTCGGGCAAATCCACCACGCTGGCTGCGATGGTGGACTGGCGCAACGAGAACTCGTTCGGCCACATCATCACGGTGGAAGACCCGGTGGAGTTCGTGCACCCGCACAAGAACTGCGTGGTCACGCAGCGTGAGGTGGGCCTCGATACCGACAGCTGGGAAGCGGCGCTGAAGAACACGCTGCGCCAGGCGCCCGACGTGATCCTGATGGGCGAAATCCGCGACCGCGAAACCATGGAACATGCCGTGGCCTTTGCGGAAACCGGGCACTTGTGCCTGGCCACGCTGCACGCCAACAGCGCCAACCAGGCGCTGGACCGGATCATCAACTTCTTCCCCGAAGAACGCCGCGCGCAGCTGCTGATGGACCTGTCGCTCAACCTGCGCGCCATGGTGTCGCAGCGCCTGATCCCCAAGCAGGACGGCAAGGGCCGTGCGGCTGCGGTGGAGATCATGCTCAACACGCCGCTGATCTCCGATTTGGTCTTCAAGGGCGAGGTCTCCGAGATCAAGGAGATCATGAAGAAGAGCCGCAACCTGGGCATGCAGACCTTCGACCAGGCGCTGTTCGACCTGTACGAGGCCAATGTGATCAGCTACGAAGATGCGCTGCGCAACGCCGACTCGCTCAACGACCTGCGCCTGCAGATCAAGCTCAACAGCCAGCGTGCCAAGTCCCCCGACCTGGCCCAGGGCACCGAGCACTTCGCGATTGTGTGACCGGGGCCGCCCCGACTCTCAGGCCCCGTCGCCCCTGTTTCACCCCCTTTTCGCCCGCCCTCTTGGGCGGGTTTTCATTTCCACGAACCCGTTAACCCCCCCTCCGCTACCGCCATGCCAAGCACCAATCCCCGCACCTACGACGCCACCCCCTCCCGCAAGGTCGCCTTCCTGGGCCTGGGGGTGATGGGCTACCCCATGGCCGGGCACCTGGCCCTGGCCGGGCATGAAGTGACTGTGTACAACCGCACTGCTACAAAATCAGCAGCATGGTGCGCAGAATACGCAGGCGCAAAGGCCCCAAAACATGCCACAACGCCGCGCGAGGCGGCTGCGGGCGCCGACATCGTGTTCTGCTGCGTGGGCAATGACAACGACCTGCGCTCTGTGACCCTGGGGGCCGATGGTGCGTTTGCAGGCATGCAGCCTGGCGCCATTTTTGTGGACCACACCACGGCGTCGGCCGAAGTGGCGCGCGAGATGTATGCGGCCGCCAAGGCGCTGGGCCTGCAGTTCGTCGATGCGCCCGTCTCGGGCGGCCAGGCAGGTGCGCAGAACGGCCAGCTCACGGTGATGTGTGGTGGCGACGCCGCCGCTTTTGACGCCGCCCAGCCCGTGGCCATGGCGTTTTCGCGCGCCTTCACGCTGCTGGGCGAGAGCGGATCGGGCCAGTTGGCCAAGATGGTCAACCAGATCTGCATTGCCGGGCTGGTGCAGGGCCTGTCTGAAGCCGTGGCCTTTGGCCAGAATGCAGGCCTCGACATGAAGCAGGTGCTGGACGTGATCGGCAAGGGCGCCGCCCAGAGCTGGCAGATGGACAACCGGGGCAAGACCATGGTGGACGGCAAGTTCGACTTTGGTTTTGCCGTGGACTGGATGCGCAAGGACCTGGGTCTGGTGCTCGACGAAGCCAAGCGCAACGGCTCGCGTGTGCCGGTGACGGCGCTGGTGGACCAGTTCTATGCCGATGTGCAGCAGATGGGCGGCAATCGCTGGGACACCTCCAGCCTGATCAAGCGGTTGAAGTAAGAAGCCCCCCT
The DNA here is from genome assembly GCF_054950075.1 of Acidovorax sp. Q11. Lineage (NCBI taxonomy): Bacteria > Pseudomonadati > Pseudomonadota > Betaproteobacteria > Burkholderiales > Comamonadaceae > Acidovorax > Acidovorax sp. Q11. The sequence continues at coordinate 13,471 of NZ_JBUDZG010000047.1, forward strand.
GAGGCGCTTCGCGCCATCCCCCCAAGGGGGGACGCCCCGGCGCGGCGGGGCGGCCCTTGCGCGGGGGCACTGGCACCTGTCGCGCCAGTTTCATGGTGCAGCGCGCAATGCGAAGCCTCAAGAAAAAAGTCCCGAACCACGACACGCGGTTCGGGACTTTGATGATCCTGGAGTCAGATGCTGCCGCCCTCAGCCTCCTGCAGGCTGGGCGTCCGTCGTCACCGGCGCGGGCGGCGGCGCGATGCGGCGCAGCTCCTCTTCCGACACGATTTCGAACACACGCACGACCTTGCGCACATCGCTCACGCCGCGTGCGATCTCGGTGGCGCGGTTGGCTTCGCGCTGCGACACCCGGCCCATCAGGTACACGATGTTGCGCTCGGTCACCACCTTGAAGGAGTTGGCCGAGATGTCCTGGGCGTCCACCAGGCTGGCGCGCACCTTGCCGGTAATGAAGGTATCGTTGGAACGCTGGCCCAGCGAGCTGTTGGGCGCCACGGCCAGGTCATTGACCACCGAGCGGGTGTTCTCCACCTGCGAGACGATCTGCTCCACGGTCTGGCGGTCTTGCGCGTTGGGCACCTCGCCGGTCAGCAGTGCCTGGCGGTTGTAGCTGGTCACGTTGACGTGGACGCGGTCGCCCAGGGTCTCGCGGATGCGGTTGGCCGCACGCAGCTCGATGCCCTCGTCTTCGATCTGGGTACCGGTGGTGCGGCGGTCCACTGCCATCACGCCGCCCACCACGGCGCCACCCACGATCAGCGGGGCACAGGCTGACAGGCCTGCGGCCAGCGCGGCGGCGGCCAGCACTGTGCAGACGGCACGGCGGGTACGGGTCAGGGTTGGGTTGTTCATCACGGAATCTCCTGTTCACCAAGTAACTGGGCATCCACGCCGTCGCACAGGCAGTGCAGCGCCAGGGCATGGACTTCACGCACGCGCGCTGCGCGGTCGTGGGGCACGCTGATCAGCACATCGGTCTCGCGCAGCAGGGCAGCCAGCTTGCCGCCGGTGCGGCCGGTCAGCACCACCACGGTCATGTCGCGCTCGTGGGCGGCTTCGGTGGCGGCCAGCAGGTTGGCGTCGTTGCCGGTGACCGACAGGGCCAGCAGCACATCGCCCGCCTGCCCCAGCGCCCGCACCTGGCGGGCAAACTGCTGGGCCGCATCCTGGCTGGCCGCAGTGGCGGCCGTCAGCAAGGTGCTGTCGGCGGTCAGCGCCAGGGCGGCAAGCTCGGGCCGCTCGCGTTCAAAACCGGCCACACAGAAGGCGGCAAACTGCTGCGCTTCGGCGGCCGAGGCCCCGTTGCCACAGGCCAGCACCTTGCCGCCGCTGGTCACGCAGGCCAGCACGGCCTGCACGGCGGCAGCGATGGGGTGGCTGAGGGCTTGCGCGGCCTGGTACTTCAGGTCGGCGCTGTCGATGAAATGCTGTTGGATGCGTTGCTCAAGCATGAGGGCCCGATGATACCCGCCGCGTGTTACAGCTTTTGTAGCAAACCGTAGCCACCTGCATGGCTCCGGGGCATAAGCCCCTGTGCGGCGGTCGGGCCCGGATGCGCGCTACTGCGCATCAAATGCGGCCTGGAGCCACGACACCGAGGCGCCTTGCACCAGCACCACATCAAACCGGCAAGGCGGCGGCGATGGCAGGCGCGTGAGGTACTGCCGGGCCGCAAACACGATGCGCTGCTGCTTGGTGGCGCTGATGCTGGCTCCGGCACCGCCAAAGGCCTGGCTGCTGCGGCTGCGCACCTCCACAAACACCAGCGTGCCGTCCCGTGCACGCATCACCAGGTCAATCTCGCCCCCACCGCGCCCGGGCGTCCGATAATTGCGCACCACCAGCTGCAGGCCCGCTGCCTGCAGATGGGCCAGGGCCTGGTCTTCGGCGGCATTGCCGCGATCCCGCGTCGTGGCGGCTGGGGTGGTGGCAGCGGCTTGGGCCACCCGGCCCGGTGCGCCGTCCGGTTGTCTCTTATCAAGGAATTTCATTGAGCGCCTCTTTCGCTTCAGCCCTGGGCGCCGCACGCGATGCAGCGGCTGCGCAGCATTATCCAGAGGGTGCCTTGTACGTGGTGGCCACGCCCATCGGCAACCTGGCCGACATCACGCTGCGTGCGCTGCATGTGCTGCAGCTGGCCGACACCGTGGCCTGCGAGGACACGCGCCACACCCAGGCGCTGCTGCGCGCCTATGGCATCGACAAAGGCGCGGCCCAGCTGCTGGCCGTGCACCAGCACAACGAAGCCGAGGCGGCACAAGCCGTGGTGCAGCGGCTGCAGCAAGGCCAGCGGGTGGCCTATGTGAGCGACGCAGGCACCCCCGGCGTGAGCGACCCTGGCGCCCGCCTGGTGGCGGCCGTGCACGCCGCAGGCCTGCGCGCCCTGCCCCTGCCCGGCGCCAGCAGCATCACCACGGCCCTCAGTGCGGCCGGTGCCGTGGCCCACAGCGCCGAACATGGCGGCTTTGTGTTTGCCGGTTTTCTGCCCGTGAAGAATGCGGAACGCGCCAGCGTGATTGCGCAGCAACTGGCCAGCGAGCCCCGCTGCGTGGTGCTGCTGGAAGCCCCCCACCGCATCGGTGAACTGGCCCAGGCCCTGGGCGTGCTGGGCACGCGCCCGGTAACGCTGGCACGCGAGCTGACCAAGCAGTTTGAAGAAATCACCACCCAGCCCGCCCAGGCCCTGACGGCCTGGCTGGACGGCTCGCCCCAGCGCTCGCGCGGCGAATTCGTGGTGCTGCTGCACCCCGTGCCCGTGGCGGGCAACGACGGCGAAAGCCTGCGGGTGCTGCGCCTGCTGCTGGCCGAGCTGCCGCTGAAAAGCGCCGTCCGACTTGCAGCCGACATCACCGGCGCGTCGCGCAATGTGCTGTATGACACGGCCCTGGCGTGGAAGCGCGACGGATCGAACGGCACCGACGCCGCAGACTGACCCCACCACCGGTGTCGGTGGTGGCAGAGCCAAAAAATCTTGGTCAAAATGGCCGTCTCCGCTCGACCATCATGCCTTGATAGCTATTTATTTGATAGCAATCAACCCACCAACAATCCCGCAGCCAAAGCCCCGCCACAGGGGCCTCAGCCCGACACCGCCAGGCCTGCCGCCACACCACCAAACAGATCGCCTTCGACCTGCGGCGTGCTCGGGAAGGCTGCTTTCAGCGCCTGCCGCAACGGCCGCAGCGCCGACGAGCCCCCGGTGAGGTAGATCGCCTCCAGCCCCTGCCCCGCCAGCCCGGCGCTGCGCACACAGTCCTGCGCGCAGGCCACCACCTGCGCCAACGGCTGCTCCAGGAACTGCGCCAACCCCTGCGATGTCACCGCCGCCGCCAGGTCGGGCTCAATCCAGTCCAGCGGCATGGGCGCATCGGCATCCGACAGCGAGGCCGCAATCTTGGCCTGCTCCACCGTGTTGGCCAGGCGGTGCCCCAGGCGCTCGTTCAGCACCCACATCAGCCGCCCATGCAGGCGCGCGTCGGCATAGTCGGTGCGCAGGTTCTGCGCGTCGCGCAAGGCCCGGGGCGCATACAGCCACTGGATCAGGTGCCAGGTGGACAGGTCGAAGAACACCCGGCTCGGCACCTCGCGCCCCGTGGGCCCGGTGTGGCGAAAACCCAGCAGCGGCATGAGCAGGTCCAGGCTCAGGCGGCGGTCGAAATCCGTGCCGCCGATGTGCACACCCGTGGTGGCCAGCACGTCGGCACTGCGGTCCGCGCGCGCCATCCGCTCGGGGCCCAGACGCACCACGGTGAAGTCCGACGTGCCCCCGCCAATGTCCACCACCAGCACCAGCGACTCGTGCGCGATGCGTTGCTCGTAGTCCAGCGCCGCCGCAATGGGCTCGAACTGGAACGACACGTTCTCGAAGCCCGCCCCGAGCGCCGCCTGGCGCAGCGCGTCTTCGGCCTGCTGGTCACGCTCGGCATCGCCATCCACAAAATGCACCGGTCGCCCCATCACCACACGCGCGGGCAGGCCGCCCAGCTCTTCGCGAGCCTTCTGCGCCAACATGCGCAGGAACAGGCTGATGATGTCCTGGTAGCTCACCATCTTGTTGTGCACGGCGGTCTTGTCCTGCAGCAGCGCGCTTCCCAGCAGGCTCTTGAGCGAACGCATCAGTCGGCCCTCGGTGCCCGCCAGGTACTGCCCCACGGCATCGCGGCCAAAGTGCGTGCTGTGGTCCTCGCCATTGAAGAACAGCGCCGTCGGCAGCGTGTGCTCCGCCCCCTCCAGCGCAATCATCCGCGCAGGGCCCGCGCCTTGTCGCACCGCCATGGCGGAATTGGAAGTGCCAAAGTCGATACCGAGGGTGGTGTCGTGCAGAAGGGGCATGGGAAACGTGCGGGAGAGACTGAAAGGAGAACGGGCATACGGCAGACCGAGCCGTCCGCCACGCCCGCACAGCAAAGGCAACACCGGGCTGATCACGGGCGACACAAGAGGCCTTCGCCCATCACTGACACCGTGGTTGCAATGCGTGAAATTGAAAAAGCCCTTGATTCTTTCAAATCAAGGGCTTTTTGTTTGGTGGCCTGGGGCGGAATCGAACCACCGACACAAGGATTTTCAATCTCTCAAAAAATCCTTGCGCATCAACGGCCAACAAGAAAAAGCCCTCTACAAAAGGGAGCGGGATTGTGCCATGGGAACCCGCGTGTATCCTCAAGGCCCTCGCTATTTGTAGATGCTCGATCAAAGATGGTCAGATGCATGCCTCTAGCCCCACCCACCCAGCAATGAAGGTCGCCACGTGTCATCGGACAAGTCTGCCGCTCCAACTGAGAAGCTAGTTCTAGCTCCGGAGCTTGTTCAAGCCAGAGAGAAGCTTGGCCTTACTCAAGCCCAACTCGCCAGCGAGAGTGGTGTCTCACTGTCGGCAATCAAAAGCTATGAAATCGGGCGTACGTTTCCTGGCGCCCGCGAGATTCGCCAGCTCTGCCAAGCGTTAAAACTGACGCCCAACAAGCTGCTGTTTGGTGTCGATGACCCGTTTGCCTCACAGCAGGTGGGGGATGCAGCCCGGTTCCCCGGGCTTACGCCGACTGAAGTGCATCGCTGGCGCATGAAATTCCTGTTGGATCACCTCTCTGCAGAAGAGTGCGCCTCCCTCTATTTCCTGATGAGTGCATTGGTGCGATCCCGCCGAGGTGCGGCGGAGCTCGATGCAACTGAAGAAGATGCGGATTTGTTTGCTGGCGTAGAGCTGCTCGGTAAGGGTGAAATGAACATAGAACTCTTCCGCGTCATCACCAAAGACCCGGCGATAGCAAGACAGGTTTCTGATGCACTCAAGGCAGCCGCAGCTCCGGCAGAAGGTGATGATTAAATAAAATTTGACGTTTTCGAAACCTTGTCATAAAGTGCGGATCACGGTGATATTGCCGTTTTCCACACCAAGGTTTCAATGACTACTATCCGTAAGGGCGTCACGCCCGAACAGCTGCGCCAAGCAGCCAAAGACCTCAACCTGACGGTTGCGGCAATTGCAGAGGGCACCGGCCTGTCCAAGGCCTACATCAGCGAGTTCCGCAATGAAACTCGCAACCTCTCTGCCTCCCAGCAGGCCCAACTGCGCTCCTACCTTGAAGCCCAATACGAGGAACAGGGCCAAGACTTCCCCGAAGCACAGGACACCAGCGACCAAGAGCTGCTGAATGGCCTGGGCGGCATGGTCAAGCGCATCACGCGCCCTGCCATCCTGCTGTCTGAGGATGTGCCAGCTGCCCAGGTGGAAAAGCTCACCGATCTGATCGAGGCCAACCGCCTCAAGGTGGGCGACATCCTGAACACCGAGTTCGCCAAAGGTGGCTTTTTCGGTGGCGAATTCTCGGAAGCTACTGAGAACGCGATCCGCGAAATCTTCGCGCTGCTGGCCTTGAACTACGTGGCCATCCTGATGCTGCAGGGCCGGAACATCGCCCGCAAGCTGCCCGAAGGTGCCCAGCCCAAGACCATGGGCGACTGGCTGTCGGGCTACCTGGCGGCATCGCCATTGGCTGATCTGCTGCCCGAGGCTGACCCTGCCGATGCCGAAGCGGAGGCAGCATGAACACCTTCACCACGCCTATCTCGATGGTCGCCGGCTCTGGCAAGGGCGCAGCCCTGGCCGCCGGTGTGATCGGACTGCTTTTGATGCTCGCGCTTGCGTCCAAGAGCGATCCGACAGCACGCAATCAGACCACCGGACGGTGATTTTGATGCGGTCAGAACCGTCAAAACCCAGTTCTGATGCGGGTTTCGGGCCTGTTGCGTCTGCGGCGGTCGCGCAGACAGCAGCGGGCACCGGCTGGCCTACGCGCAGTAGCGGCGGCCAACACGCACGCAGCAGCCAGGCGGCCCCCTTCAATGCCAAACAGGGTGCATTCGCATCCCCCCGCCCTGCCCAGACGTGGCGCCACAAGGCGCCGACCGGGGCACCCGCTTGCACGCCAGTGCATGCGGGGGGGGAGGGAACCACGTTCGCCAGTGCGGCTGCACTCAGCACTGCCAGCGCCACCACCTGCGCCGGCCAGTTCCCCGCCCTTGGCGCGCCAGTAGAGGCCTGACATGAGCAAGCGCGCCAATGCAGCCTCACCTGGCTCCATCGCCGTTGCCACGCTGCCCGACGGCACCCGCAAACGCTTCCGCCACATACCGTGCTTCGACGCCTATCTGAGCGTGTGGCGCGCATCTGGCTTCCTGCTGACCTGGCAGGACCCCTGGACTGTAGCGATCACGCGCGGTGGGTTGGACGCCGGGCCTCATCGCCCCCTTGAATCGCCCACCACACAGGGCACCCCCTCAACCCCCTCGGAGACTTCACATGGTCAAGTTTGATCTCGGCATTGCCAAGCTCGATTGGTACGTGCTCCCCTCCCCTTCGGCCAGTACCGGCCCGTTCTCGTTCCTCATCGATCACGAGGGCATCTTCCTGGTCATCAAGCCGGTACAGCTCGCCCTGCTGTGGCCCTGGGTGAAGGTATGAGCCAGAAGCCCGCACAGCCCACCTTCGCCTGGTGGACCACCCCCACCACCCGCGCGTTGCATCGCGCGCCCACACAGCCCGCCACGGGCCTATATCGCCGTCCCTTTTCTGGCGCAAAGACCGCGCCTCAACGCCCCCCGGAGGCTCGCGGTGCAACAGCACAAATTTCCCCCTTCACGGGCAGTAACACCCCGTATGAGTCTCATGAGTGAGACAGCAGCCAGCGAAGCGCAGCAGCTCATGGGACTCGATACGGTACGGATCAAAAGCCCTTACATGGCGAAGAACATCGTGGACAAAGTGACCGCTCAGGGGGTGAGCTATCGGCAAATCCACAACGAAACCGGCGAAAAGCTGTGGGAGGTGACACGCACAAGCCTTCAGGCATCGCATGACGCTCGAATCATGGTGAAGCCGATGTATGAAGACTTTCTGGTGTCCAAGAGCGGCAAGCCAGAGTTGCACCCCAGTCCGCCCTATTTGATCGTGGAGTGCTCGATACCCAAGGCCATGCACGGCCAGAACATCTACGGGGTGATCGAGGACATGCAGGTCGCCTGCGAGAGTCTGCGGGCCTTGCTGGAAAGCCTCCTAGGGGTAGCTCTACCCCATACGAGTAAATGGACGGTGCAGCGGGTGGACTGGGCCGAGAGCTTCCAACTGCCCTATCAGGCGGTGCAGGAGTTCTTCGAGGGCATCTACCACGTGGCCTTCCCACGGCGGAAGATGCAGAAGTACGGCAAAGAATGTTGGCGCCGATTGAATCTTGACAGTGTGTGCCGATCCAACTTTGATAGGGGGCGTGTAGCCAGCGTTGGTTAGGCTGGCTGTGGATAACTATAGCCTCCTACTGGGCTTGCACCTCCAGGCTGGT
>NZ_JBUDZG010000048.1:0-21154 GCF_054950075.1 Acidovorax sp. Q11
CTCCAGCCCTGCTGGCGCAGCGATGCCAACGTCACTCTGTCTTCTGGCTGCAAGTGTTCGTATCTCGTTCTCATTTGCGTACATTACCCTCGGTGAGGGTGTTGCACTTCAGATTTGAGACCGCCCTGTATTACTGCTTCGGAGGGGTAATGATTAGATATTTTCCATATTTAAATTCAGAGCCAGGAGAAATACCGATTTCCCCAAGTAGCACCCGTCCATCCGGTGCGACTCCCAGAAGTCTTACTTCACCACCGAACCCGCCTGCAATATCCTGCACAGAACCGTCTGCATTTCGGCGCTGCAACCATGAAAATCCGAAAGACTTTCGGGTCAACAAATATAATTGTTCACCGTGGCTGGCCAGTCCCAGTACACCTCGTGACCCAAAGCTGATCGACTCGATAACTCTTGCCGGAGTGATGCGGTAGTCGTGTTGTACAGATGCCCCTTGGATGGGGGTTTCAGAAAAACTGACGAAAATTTCTCCTGAACAAATTGCCATGCTGCGGTAAGACTTTCGATAGTCAAATATCGCAGGAATGTCTTGATCGGGTGGCGTTAGTGTGTCCGCGAATTTCTTTAGAACGCCCGTCGCGGAGATTTCGAATATGGCGCCGGAGTTAAAGTTGAGTATATAAATACTTCCGTCCAATCCTTCGGCGATGGCGTGTGGAGTTATTCTTGTTGGGCCACTCTCGGAGTTGTAGATGAGGGTTGTTTCGCCATTTTGCACCACGCGATGAATTCGCCCTCCCATGCCCCAAATGGTATTAATTATTCCATTGCCGCCTGAATAAACTTCTGCGACGTAGAGGTTGCCATCAGAGTGCTCAAGGACAGACACATCGTATGGAGTGTCTTTGAACCCGGGATTTCCCGGCACGTCTCTCGCCAATTCAAGGCGCTCTATGTTTGCTCGCAACGGCACCGTTGCACCTTGCTGATTTTTTCGGCTCAGCTCACGGTTGCTCGTATTCCAAATCCATAGATCACCGCTTTTGCTGAGACCAATGCATCGCTCCGATTGCGCCAAATTTGCCAAAGCACCTGTAGCAGTAGCAACTCCTTCAATCCAGGCGCCTTCTACTGACAGTTTGGCTGTGTTGGATTGCACGGCGCCCCCGGCGTTGGTGGCGACGAGCGAGAAGCTCGCTCCTGAGTCCGTTAAAGCCACGTTATGAACGGAGAGGACGCTATCAGTAGCGCCGGGAATGGGGGCTCCGTTTCGAAGCCATTGGTAGGTAAGAGAAGTCTCGGAATGCACTGTCGCGCGAAACACCGCTGTATGACCTTCGAGCGCTGACGTGTCGGATGGATGAGATTGGATTGTTGGAAGTGCAGATGGATGGGGGGCGCTCCCTCCTCCGCCGCATGCGGAAAGCAACACAGCGAGAGAAGTCAGAGACGCAGTCCTACGAGTAATTGAGCTACTCAACAATGCAGGGGGGCCAAATTTCATTTGCACCTCAAATAGTTTCTGAAAGCCGCGATGTTAGGAGGGGCATCCAGGGTGGCGAGCAATTTCACAAAGTGTTACCGTTTCTGTCCTTGTTAGAAATTTCGTTCAGAACAGAGCGCCCCGCGCATCCACCCGGATGATGCGTTCCACCACGCCCTGCACCAGACCACCGCGCACGCCGATCAGGAAGTCGTGCAGGTTCACCGTGGGGTCGCAGTGGCCCGGGATCAGCCACAGCATGCGGCCCAGCGTGGGCAGGCGGGCATCGGAGCCGTCGGCATAGAGCAAGCCATGCTCGTCGCCGCCGTTGCCATAGCGCAGGGCATGCCCAGCGGGCAGCAGGGCCACAGTGGGCAGGCCGGAGTCGATGGCGTGGCTCTTGTGGCCCGCGTCGCACACGGCGTGGGTGTCGCGCACCGACACCACCTGGGTTTTGACGAACAGCGCGTGTTCAAACGCGGGTTGTGCGGGCTCGCGCTCGTTGCGGGCGTAGTCAGCGTCCATGAACAGGAAGGAGCCCGCCTGCAACTCGCCAAACACGCCACTCGCGGCCTCATGCACCAGGGTGCCGGTGCCCGAGCCGGTGATCAGCGGCACGGGCAGCCCGGCGGCTTCGATGAGCTGGCGCGTGTGGTCGGCGGCGCGCACCACCTGGGCAATTGCCTCGCGGCGGCCCACGCTGCTGCCCAGGTGCTGGGCGCGGCCATGGTAGGCCTGCAGGCCCGCAAACCGCAGGCGCGGGCTGCGCGAGACGGCCAGCGCCAGCGGCACGGCGGCCTCGCCGGGCGGCACGCCGCAGCGGCCCTGGCCCACATCGATTTCCACCAGCACATCGATGCCCGCATCGCTGCCATGCTGCGCCATGGCTTCGGCCAGGCGGGCGATGCCTTCGGGGTGGTCCACCGCCACGCCCAGTCGCCCGCCGCGCGCTGCCAGCTGGGCGGCCAGCCGCGCCATGCGGTGCAGCTTGGGCATGGCAATCACCTGGTTGGTGATGGTGATGTCTTGCACGCCCCCGGCGGCCAGCGCCTCGGCCTCGGCCACCTTTTGCACACACACGCCCTGGGCGCCTGCGCGTTGCTGCAGCAGTGCGAGTTCGGCACTCTTGTGCAGCTTGGCGTGGGGGCGCCAGCGCACCTGGTGCTTGCGCGCAAAGTCGGCCATGCGCTGGATGTTGCGGTCCATGGCGTCCAGGTCCACCACGAGGGCCGGGGTGTCGATCAGGTCCACACGTTGGCCGATGCAGATCTGGAGTGCGTCAGGAATGGGTTTCATCGCGGGTCCCTTGGTCGTCCAGGTGTTGTGTGTCCGCCCAGCCCACCAGGCTCAGGCCGTCGGGTGTCCACAGCAGGCGGTTGATGGCCGCATTGGAGAGTTGCCAGGTGCGCGGCGCCTGGATGTCCTGGCGCGTGGCCAGGCGGTACAGCACGTCGAGCACACCGCCGTGCGCCACCATCACCACCTGCTCGCCCAGGTGCTGCTGCGCCAGTTGGGCCACAGTGCGTTCGATGCGTTCTCGCAACGTGACCAGCGACTCGCCGCCCTCGGGGGTGTAGTGCGGATCGCGCTTGCGCCAGCGGTGGGCGTCCTCGGGCAGCTCGGCCTCGATCTCGGCAAAGGTGCGGCCTTGGAAATGGCCGAAGCTGCGCTCGCGCAGGCCGGTGTGGGTGGTGAGTGGTGCGCCCGTGGCGCGGGCCACGGCCTGGGCGGTGGCGTGGGCGCGCTGCAGGTCGCTGGTGTAGATCGCGGCGATGGGCTCGTCGGCGAGTGCACGGGCCACCTGGTCGGCCTGCCACAGGCCCGTGGTGTTGAGCGGAATGTCCAGGTGGCCCTGGATGCGGGTGTCCACGTTCCAGGCGGTTTCGCCGTGGCGGATGGCAACGATGCGGGTGGCTTGCATGCAGTGGGTTGGTGGGGGCTGCAGGGTGTCTCAGGGAGCCGGCGGCGCCAGGGGCAGGCGCACTTGGCGAGGCCCTTGGGGCGGCTTCGGAAAACCGTTGAGCGCGGCATCGAACAACACGCCATACACGGCCGGGTCGCTCACCCACACGTCCTCGTGCACGGCCGAGGTTTCGTACACCACGGCCTGGCTGGCGGCGTCGCGCATCACGATGCTGACGGCACGGCGGTGCAGGGGCGTGGGCTCGCCAAAACGCCACAGGCCATGTATCCCCCAGCCCCGGCCGTACCAGCCGCTCATGCCCCAGGGGCCGGGGCCGTAGGGACCATAGGGCCGGAACGGGTTATAGCGCGGCACGGCGTCGGCCTGCACACCCAGCTGCACCAGCAGGCGGGGCGCGGCATCGTCGCGCTGCAGGCCCGCGCGGGCCAGGGATTGCTCGGCCAGTGTGGCGATGGCGTCAAACGATGGGGCTTGCTGAGAAGGCAGGCGTTCAATGCGGTAGGTGGCGGGGGCGGGCACGGCTGCCAGGGTCGAGAAGCTCTGCACCTGGCCTTCGACCACGCGGGTGGTGCTGCAGCCTGCGAGCAGGGCGGTGGCCAGGCCGAGTGCAAAAAGAGGAATCCAGCGGCGTTGCGTCATGGGCAGAGTGTCCTGAAAGAAGGATCTCTGTGAGAGTGCCGCAGCCCGCCAGGGTTCACGACAGCTGCACCACCTGCACGCCGGGCAGCGATGGCGAGGGCGCCGCAAACTCTTCCTTGTCAAAGGCCTTGTCGCCGTCTTCGCTGGCGATGCCCGTGGCCCGGGCGTTCTTGAAGTCGTACAGGCCGCCGTCCAGCAGGTGCGAGGGCACCACGTTCTGCAGCGCGGTGAACATGTTCTCCACGCGGCCGGGGAATTTTTTCTCCCACTCGCGCAGCATCTCGCCCACCTGCTTGCGCTGCAGGTTCTCCTGGCTGCCGCACAGGTTGCAGGGGATGATGGGGAAGTTGCGGTGTGCAGCCCAGCGGGCCGTGTCCTTCTCGGCCACGTAGGCCAGCGGGCGGATCACCACATGCTTGCCGTCGTCGCTGACCAGCTTGGGGGGCATGCTCTTCATCTTGCCGCCGAAGAACATGTTGAGCAGCAGCGTCTGCAGGATGTCGTCGCGGTGGTGGCCCAGCGCGATCTTGGTGCAGCCCAGCTCGTCGGCCACGCGGTACAGAATGCCCCGGCGCAGGCGGCTGCACAGGCTGCAGGTGGTCTTGCCCTCGGGGATCAACTTCTTGACGATGCTGTAGGTGTCTTCGTTCTCGATGTGGAAGGGTACGCCGGTGCTCTTCAGGTACTCGGGCAGCACATGCTCTGGGAACCCGGGCTGCTTCTGGTCCAGGTTCACAGCCACCAGATCAAAGTGGATGGGCGCGCGCGCCTTGAGCTTGAGCAGGATGTCCAGCAGGGTGTAGCTGTCCTTGCCGCCGGACATGCACACCATCACCTTGTCGCCCTCTTCGATCATGTTGAAGTCCACAATCGCCTTGCCGACCTCGCGGCACAGGCGCTTTTCCAGCTTGTGGGTTTCGCGCTCGATCTTGATCTCAGGGCGTGGCGCAGTAGCGGGCGCAGGGGCGGCCACGGCGGGGGATTCGGCTTCTGTCCAGACGGTACTCATCCCCCGATTGTCTCATTCCCGCTGTTGGGGCGGCAGGGGGAGGAGGGCGCTCACCACTGCCCGGTTTCCATGCGGATCGCTACTTCGCAGTCGTCAAAAATCTCCAGCTTGGCGATTTTTACCCGCACGCCCAGCACGCCGGGCAGCTGCATCAGGCGGTTGGCCAGCTTGCCGATCAGGCTCTCCAGCAGGTTCACATGCTCGGCCGTGCACTCGTCGATGATGATCTGGCGCACACGGCGGTAGTCCAGCACATGGCCGATGTCGTCGTCGCGCGGGGCCAGCGGCTGCACGCCCAGGCTCAGTTCGGCATCGACCTGGATGGGCTGCGGGTCGGTCTTTTCGTGGTCGAGGATGCCCAGGTTGGCGTCAAAGCGCAGTCCGGTGAGCGTGAGGATCTGGGTGCCAACAGCGTGGGTCATGGAAAGAGGTCCTGGCTTGGGTGGGCCTGTTTGTATGTATGCGCGTGTGTGCGGGTGCTCACATCAGCGAAAAATCGCGGTCAAACTTCATCAGGTGCTGGCCACCATCCACCAGCAGCGTGGTGCCGGTGATCGACCGGTTCTCCAGCGCGAACTTCACGGTGGCGGCGACGTCCTCGGCGGTGGACGAGCGGCCCAGCGGGGAGAGCGCATGCAGCTGCGCAAACTTGTCGTCGCTGAGCATGTGGCTGGTGAGCGTGAGGCCGGGCGCCACGCCCACCACCCGCACGCGCGGCGCCAGCGCCAGCGCCAGCATGGTGCCCGCCGCCTCCAGCGCAGCCTTGGAGAGTGTGTAGCTCACAAAGTCGGGGTTCTGGTTCCAGAGCTTCTGGTCCAGCAGGTTGACCACGGCGCCCTGCGCATCGGCCTCGCCTGCCGCCACGCGATCAGCCACATGCTGGTGCAGCGCCTGGGCCAGCAGCACGGGGGTGGCGGTGTTGCTGCGCAGGTGTTTTTCGAGTGCGGCAAAACCGAAGGTCTCGGCGTTGTCGTGCTCGAACAGCGAGGCGCTGTTGACCACCGCATCCACGCGGCCAAAGTGCGCAACCACGCGGGGCAGCAGGCCACGCACGGCGGTCTCGTCCTCAAAATCTGCGTCAAAAAGGGCGCTGCCGCCCGCCAGTTGTGCGCAAGCCGCTACGGTATCCATAGCGTCCTGCTGCGACGTGCGGTAGTGCACCGCCACCTGCCAGCCCCCCGCCGCCAGCGCCAGTGCAATGCTGCGGCCCAGGCGCTTGGCGGCGCCTGTGACCAGAACGGTGCGCGGATGGGTGGGGTGAGGCATGGGAGCTGGGGGACAATGCGGGCCGTGACCCAAAGACCCGACAGTTTAACGACCGCCCTGCACCAGCATATCGCCCAGGCCATTGCCGCCGAAGGGGGCTGGCTGGGGTTTGACCGCTTCATGGCGCTGGCCCTCTACACCCCCGGCCTGGGCTACTACGCCAACGATTCCACCAAGTTCGGCGCCATGCCCGAATCGGGCAGCGACTTCGTGACCGCCCCCGAGATGACCCCGCTGTTCGGCCAGACGCTGGCCGTGCAGGTGGGGCAGGCCCTGGAGCAGACCGGGACCGACGAGGTGTGGGAGTTTGGCGCTGGCTCCGGCGCGCTGGCCCTGCAACTGCTCGACACGCTGGGCGACCAGGTGCAGCGCTACACCATCGTTGATCTGTCGGGCAGCCTGCGCGCGCGCCAGCAGGCCAAGCTGGTAGCCCACGCCCACAAGCTGCGCTGGGTGGATGCACTGCCCGAGAAATTCAGCGGCGTGGTGGTGGGCAACGAGGTACTGGACGCCATGCCCGTGCAACTGCTGGCGCGCCACGGCGGCCAGCAGGGCGGTGTGTGGCACGAACGCGGTGTGGTGGTGGCCGAAGACGGCCACTTTGCCTGGGCCGACCGCCCCACCGACCTGCACCCTCCCGTGGGCATTGAAGGCCCGCAGGACTACCTGACCGAGATCCACGCGCAGGGCGAAGGCTTCATGCGCATGCTGGCCGACCGGCTCACGCGCGGCGCGGCTTTCCTGCTGGACTACGGTTTTGGCGAAGACGAGTACTACCACCCCCAGCGCCACATGGGCACCGTGATGTGCCACCAGGGGCATCTCGCCGATGGCGACCCGCTGGTGGCGGTGGGGCTCAAAGACATCACCGCCCACGTCAACTTCACCGCCATGGCGCTGGCCGCGCAGGAGGCGGGCCTGAATGTGCTGGGCTACACCACGCAGGCGCATTTCCTCATCAACTGTGGTTTGCTCCCAAAAATGGAGCGGCTACCGCAAGCCCAACGGGCGACAGCGGCCAAATTGATCATGGAACACGAGATGGGCGAGCTGTTCAAGGTGCTGGCCGTGGGCGCGGGCGAGCCATGGGAGCCCATGGGGTTCGCGCACGGCGACCGCTCGCACCGGCTGTGAGGCAGCAGGCCGCATGTTCCGCTGGCTCCTCGTTATCTTCCTCGCCCTGATGCTCATCAGCTGGCTCACACCGCTGCTGCGCCGCCTGGGCTTTGGGCGCCTGCCGGGGGACTTCAGGTTTCGCTGGCTGGGACGCGACTGGGACGTGCCGCTCGCGTCCACGCTGCTGCTGAGTTTTGTGGTGAGCCTGCTGACCAAGCTGCTTTAGAGCCTGCTGCCGGCCCTTGAAACGCCACGCGGTGGACGCCATGTGGTTTGTCAGAAAACCCCTGACCTGCCCATGACCGAAGCCCTGCACATCGTCTGCCCCCACTGCCACACCACCAACCGCGTGCAGGCCGTCCAGCTGGGCAGTGCGCCCGACTGCGGCAGCTGCCACCGGCCCCTGTTTGTGGGCGCACCGCTGGAGCTGGATGCCACGAGCTTCGACAAGCAGCTGGCGCGCAACCACATCCCCGTGCTGGTGGACTTCTGGGCGCCCTGGTGCGGGCCCTGCCGCCAGATGGCGCCTGCCTTTGCGCAGGCTGCCCGTGAACTGGAGCCGCGTGTGCGCCTGGCCAAGCTCAACACCGAAGACCAGCAGGCCATCGCGGCGCGTTATGCCATCCGCAGCATCCCCACCATGGTCCTGTTCCAGCAGGGGCGTGAGGTGGCGCGCATTTCGGGCGCGCTGGGCGCGGCGGACATCGTGCGCTGGGTACGCACGGCCGCAGGCTGAGGCAAGTGTTTCAGCGAATTCCCAGCATGCGGTCCAGCGACACAGCGCCCGCGCCGCGCCCCGCCAGGTACAGCATCAGCCCCGCCCATGACAGGTGCGTGGGCCAGGCATCGGGGTACACAAACACCTGGATCACCAGCGTCATGCCCAGCAAGGCCAGGGCCGACAGGCGCGTGAACAGCCCCAGCACCAGCAGCACCGGAAACAGGTGCTCGGCCACGGTGGCCATCTGCGCCGCCAGCTCGGGCGGCAGCAGGGGCAGCTTGTATTCATCGCGGAACAGCGCATAGGCGCTATCGGAGATGGTGAACCAGCCCTCGACCTTGGTGCGCGCCGACAGCCAGAAGATGCCCGCGATGGCCACGCGGTTGACCAGGGCCAGCAGGCTGTGGGGCGTGAGCCAGGTGGCGGCATCGGCCAGACGTGCCAGCAGCACGCGCGGGCCTTTGGCGGGGGCGGTGGGAAAGTGGGTGGTGGTGTGCATGGGGGCTCCTTTGAACAGGTTCTCAGCCTGTGCATGAATCGGTGAGGGTCAGGGCGCCTGCGTCCAGCAGGCTACCCATCAGGGCGGCAAAGTCGGTGCCGGGGTCGGTCTCCAGGGCGTGGGTGGCTGCGGCCTCCAGCGTGAGGCCCTGGGCGCAGGCGTCCAGAAACGCCACCCCTGCGCGGGGCAAGGGGCGCCAGGTCACTTCGGCGTGGGGCCGGGTGAGCAGGGCCCCATCGCCAGACCAGTCCAGCGCATCGGGCAGCGCCAGGCCTGCACGGTGGTGCTGCCACAGGGCATACGCAGGATGCGCATCGCACCACGCCCAGCGCGCGGCGGGGTGGGGGCGCAGTGGCACCTGGGGCAAGGTGTGCGGCGCCTGCTGTGCCAGCCAGTCGCGGCCGACAGCGGGGGCATCGGCCGCCAAGTGGCATTCGGTCCAGCAGCGGTCCAGGCGCGCCACTGCACTGAGGTAGGGCAAGTCGGCCGCGGGCGCGAACTGGTCCAGAAAGCGGGCGAAACCGTCGCCGTAGCCCACCAGCACACCGTCCTGGGGCGGCTGGGCACGCGCGTACACGGCGGCCGCTGCGCGGAACCAGTCGGTGCCCACCAGCTGGCACACCGTGGGGTAGCTGGCCTGCAGTGCGTCGATGCAGCCCTTGAGCACGGTGTTGCGGTACACGGCAAACCCGGGCTGGGACTCCAGCGCGGACAGCCATGGCGCATGCATGGCCTGGCCGCGCAGTGCGGCCGAAAAGCCGTCCTGAAAGGCGGTCAGCTGCATGCGACCTCCTCGGGCTGCGCTGCGTGCGCTGCCGTGAGCGCGCGGTGCGCCTGGTCGCGTTCGGCCATCAGTTCGCCAAACGCGGGCAGGTGCTCGTCGCGCTCAATCAGGGTGGGCACGGGGCCGGTGCACGCGATCACCTGCTCGTACAGCGCCCACACGGCAGGCGCCACGGGCGCATCGTGGCTGTCGATGAGCAAGGCATCGCCATGCACCGGGTCGGCATGGTGGCCTGCGAGGTGGATCTCGGCCACGGCATGCAAGGGAAACGCATCGATGTACGCCTGCGCGCAAAAGCCCAGGTTGTTGGCGCTGACATGGACGTTGTTGACATCCAGCAGCAGGCGGCAGCCGGTGCGCTGCACCAGCGCGGCCAGAAATTCGGTCTCGGCCCAGTCGTGGCCGTCGATGTGCAGGTAGTGCGTGGGGTTCTCGATGGCGATGGGGCGTTGCAGCGCGTCCTGCGTGCGGGCGATGTTGTCGGCAATGCGTTGCAATGCGGCCTGTGTGCGCGGAAACGGCAGCAGGTCGGGCAGGTACTGCCCGCGCCAGGTGGACCAGGCCAGGTGCTCTGAAACGATGGCGGGCTCCACGCGCCTTGCGAGGGCGGCCAGCCGCGCCAGGTGTGTGGCATCGGGCGGCGCATCGGCAGCGAGCGACAGCGACACGCCGTGCAGGGCCACCGGATGGCGCGCGCGGATGGCTTCGAGCCAAGCCAGGCGCGGGCCGCCGTCGGCCTGGTAGTTCTCGGGGTGCACCTCCCACCACAGGCCGGGGGCGGTGCACCGCAGCGCCTCGTCGTAGTGCTGAGGCTTGAGGCCCAGGCCGGCGGTGAGAGGGCACGCAGTCATCGGTCAGGCCTTGATGGGTGCCAGCGAACCCATGCCCTTGGGCGTCTTGATGGTGGTGCAGGTGCCTGCGGGCACCAGCTTCCAGGCGTTGCCCTGATAGTCCATCTTGGACGAGCCTGCGCAGGTGGTGCCGGGGCCTGCGGCGCAGTCGTTTTTGCCGGCCATCGACACGCCATAGCATTTCTCCGTGGCGGGCTTGGCGCCGTCCATGGGGGCGGTCTGGGCGATGGCGGTGCCAGAGGCCAGGGCCACAAGGGCGAGGGCGCCGAGGCTGAGGGTGCGTGGGGTCATGACGGTGTTCTCCAAAGGTTGAGGGGGTGAAGCCGACCGGGAGGGCGCCGCGCTGTGGTGGTGTCCAATGGCCCGATCTGCGTTGTAATTCGCGCAGGGCGGCGGGCCGGTTACAGCCCCGCCGCAAAAAATGCCACCGCATCCGCCGATTTATTTTTTGCCGCGCCTGTAACCGGCGGGCCCCTTGCTCCGAATTCCCTGCTGGGAGACCTTCATGGAGATTGTTGAAGAGCGCTTGCGCGGCTTGTTGCTGCAAGGGCTGGACGCCGACGCAACTGCCTACCAGCGCTTTTTGAAAGAGCTGAGCGCCCACCTGCGCGCGTTTTTGCGCCGCCGCCTTGCGCAGCGGCCCGATGAGGTGGAGGACCTGGTGCAAGAGACGCTGCTGGCCGTGCACAACCAGCGCCACACCTACCGGCCCGAGATGCCGGTGACGGCCTGGGCGCACGCGATTGCGCGCTACAAGCTCATCGACTGGCTGCGGTCGCACGCCGTCAAAGAGGGGCGCAACGACCCGCTGGACGATGCGGACGAACTGTTCGCCAGCAGCGACAGCGAGGCCGCCGAAGCCCGGCGGGACCTGGGGCAGTTGCTGCGCACGCTGCCAGACAAGCAGCGCCTGCCGATCGAGTACGTGAAGCTGGAAGGGTTGTCGGTGGTCGAGACGGCGCGCCTCACGGGGCTGTCGGAGTCGGCCGTCAAAGTCGGCGTGCACCGGGGGCTCAAGGCCCTGGCCGCCAGGATCAGGGACATGGCTTACGCCCAGAAGGGGGCAGGCAAACCGCCGGGCACCGCAGGCCAGTCGGTGGTGCCCCCGAATGCGCGCAAAGCCCAGGAGAAATAGCATGAAAACCGATGAATTGATCCACCTGCTGGCTGCGGACGAGCGGCCTGTGCAGCGCACCGCCATCGAGCAGCGGTTTGCCGTGGCCACCGTTGTGGGCATTGCCGGTGCCGGGGTGCTGATGCTGGTCCTGTTTGGCCTGCGCCCCGACCTGCTGGCGACCATGGCGCTGCCCATGTTCTGGGGCAAGCTGGTGTTTGCGGCGGCCCTGGCTGCGGCCGGGGTGGCCCTGCTGCGCCGCATGGCCCGCCCGGGCATGCAGGTCGGCCACGCCGCCCTGTGGCTGGCTGTGCCGCCGCTGGTGCTCTGGGCTCTGGCCCTGGTGGCGCTGGCGCAGGTGCCTGCGGCAGAGCGTGCGCCGCTCATCCTGGGCAGCACCTGGCGCACCTGCCCGTTCAACATTGCGGCGCTGTCGGTGCCTGCGTTCGTGGCGGGGTTCTGGGCGCTCAAGGGCGCGGCGCCCACCCGCCTGGCCTGGGCGGGCGCTGGCGCGGGCCTGCTGGCCGGGGCGCTGGGCGCCTTGGTCTATGCCTTGCACTGCCCCGAGATGGCCACGCCCTTCCTGGCCGTGTGGTACCTGGCGGGCATCGCCATCCCCACAGCGCTGGGTGCCATGCTGGGGCCACGCCTGCTGCGCTGGTAAAAGCCGCTCCTTGAACAGGTTCTTGGCGTGCGTTGGTCGGTTCAGTGCGCGGTGGGCTCTCCGAGCCACTGCGCCACGGCCTTCACCCGCGCCTGGTGGATCAGCGCACCCACCTGCGGGCCGCTCTGGCCCTTGGCTGCCGCCTGCGCCGCAATCTCGCGCGTGACCACTGCCTGCACGGCGGCCAGCACGGCCAGCAGGCGGGGGCGCTGCGGGTAGGCAGACTCTTCAAACCCCAGCCGCCCACGTGCGTCGCATTCGCAGGCCAGCAGGATCTCGGCAAACCGCTCGGGCTTGCGGATCGCGTCGCAGCGCTCCAGCAGGCGCACCAGGGCAGCGGCAGACAAATCGGTGCTGCGGTGGATGTGGCCATGTTCACGCGCCACCACATCGGCCGTTTCGCGGCAGTCCACCGGCACGCGCAGGCGCTCGGCCACGTCTTTCAGCAGCTCGGCGCTGCGGGTTTCGTGGTCGATGTGGCGTGGCAGCACATCGGCGGGCGTGGTGCCCTTGCCCAGGTCGTGCGCCAGGCAGGCAAACCGCACCGTGAGCGGCGCTTGCAGCCGTGCGGCCATGTCCAGCACCATCATCAGGTGCACGCCGGTGTCCACCTCGGGGTGGTAGTCGGCACGCTGGGGCACGCCCCACAGGCGCGCCACCTCGGGCAGCAGCACGTGCAGCGCGCCACACTCGCGCAGCACCTCGAACATGCGCGAGGGTTGTTCCTCCATCAGCCCGCGCGCCAGCTCCTGCCACACGCGCTCGGGCACCAGGTGGTCCACCTCGCCGTGCTCCACCATCTCGCGCATCAGCTGCATGGTTTCGGGCGCCACGGTGAAGTCGGTGAAGCGCGCCGCAAAGCGCGCCACGCGCAGGATGCGCACCGGGTCTTCGCGGAAAGCGTCTGTCACATGGCGCAGCACCCGTGCCTCAATGTCCTGGGTACCAAAATACGGGTCAAAAATGCCTTCTGCGCGCGTCCCATCTATGTTTTCAGCTATTGCATTGATAGTAATGTCGCGGCGGGAGAGGTCTTCTTCCAGCGTCACATCGGGCGCGCTGTGCACCACAAAGCCCCGGTAGCCGCGCCCGCTCTTGCGCTCGGTGCGGGCCAGGGCGTATTCCTCGCGCGTCTCGGGGTGCAGAAAGACGGGGAAGTCGCGCCCCACGGGCAGGTAGCCTTGCGCCAGCATCTGCTCGGGCGTCGCGCCCACCACCACCCAGTCGCGGTCGTTCACCGGCCGACCCAGCAGCTTGTCGCGGACCGCGCCGCCCACCATGTAGATTTGCATCGGCATAGTTTAGGGCGGGCCCCGGCCGTATATTCCTGTCCACCATGTCCCTATCGTCCGACCTCACCATTGCCCAGCTCAACCCCGACGGCAGCGTGCCCGTGCCCACCGCGCCCGATGCCGCTGCCAACGCAGCCGCCGAAGCCTTGCAGCGCGAGGCGCAGCTTGAGGCGCTGAAGGCAAAGGTGGAAGGGCTGCAGGAGATCCTGGCCAAGCCGCTCAACGACATCCTGGCCGAACACGACAAGTTCAAGGAGGTGGCGGCCGCGTGGGATTCCTTCGGTGCGATGTGGATGCTGTCGCAGCGCGCCATGCGCCGTGTGGCGATGGACCTGGCAGCCAAGCAGGGCGTGAGCGAAGAAGAGGTGGTGGCCCGCGCCATGGCCTATGCCAACCAGGTGCTCAACACCGAGGACGAAGACCTGGGCGGCTCCATCGCTCCCGCGCAGCTGGCGCACATCGCGCGGCACAAGGCGTTCTTGCGCAAGCAGTTCCGGTAAAGAAACTGCCCGCGCGAGGTGTCATTCAGCCAAACACCGGCCTGAAATAACTCCGCTCATAGCTCACGATGCACCCCGTTTCCTCGGCGTAGCGGAACGCCGCCTGGCAGTCCGCGTCCTGCATCGACGCTTCGCGGTAGCGCTCGTAGGCCGCGAGGCTTTCGAACGTGAACAGCGCCAGCGCGATGTTGTTGGCCCCCTCGCTGGGCATGAAGTAGCCGTGGTGCCGGCCGCCGAACTTCTCGACCAGCGGGATCCACAGTTTTCCGTAGTGTTCGAACTCTTTCAGCTTGCTCGTGTTGAGCACGTAGCGCAGGTAGATGGTGACGGCCATGGGGGTGCTCAGTCCTCGGTGTGGCGCAGGCGGTAGGGCTCCTCGAAGGCCAGGAAGTCCTTCTCGCCCAGGGCTTCGGCGATCCAGGCCTGCACGCCGGGCAGGGCGCGCACGCGGTCCACATAGGCCTTGATGGGGGCGGGCACGGGCAGGGCGTAGGTGTGCAGGCGCATGCACACGGGGGCAAAGTAGGCGTCGGCTACGCTGAACTCGCCAAACAGCAGGGGGCCGCCATGCTCCTGCAGCAGGGCGCTCCACATGTCCACCAGACGCTGCACATCGGCGCGCACGCCGGGCTTGTCGCGCCAGATCAGCGCGCCGGCGTCGGCCAGGTCGGCCTCGATGTTCATGGGGCAGTTGCTGCGCAGGGCCGTGAAGCCGCTGTGCATTTCGGCGCAGACGCTGCGTGCGCGCGCACGGGCCTTGGCGTCCTGGGGCCAGAGCTGCTTGTCGGCCCAGGTCTCGGCCACATATTCCGCAATCGCCAGGGTGTCCCACACCACCAGGTCGCCATCGACCAGCACCGGCACCTTGCCCGTGGGGCTCACGGGGCTGATGACACGCTTGAACTCCGAGTCGGCCTCGAAGCTGTCGAAGCGCACGCGCACTTCCTCGAACGGGATGCCGGCCTGTTTGAGCAGCACCCAGGGGCGCATGGACCAGGACGAATAGTTCTTGTTGCCGATGTAGAGCTTGGGCATGGTGAGCACCTGAAAAAAAGAGGTCAGCCCGCCATGCTAGCGGCTGCGCGGCGCGCCAGCGATGCCAAAACATGGCCTGAATGATGCGTGGCGCGCATCACAGGCCACACCTTTGCCTGCACCGCCCCTTAGACCGGCCAGACCACGCCGTTGTCGTTCAGGATGGCGTCGAGCGGCAGGTCGAACTCTTCGGGCTCGAAGTCGTCCAGGAAGCCGTGGGTGAACCCCAGCCCCACGGTGAAGGGCTTGGGCTGCAGCGTGGCCAGGGTGCGGTCGTAGAACCCGCCGCCGTAGCCCAGGCGGTAGCCCCCGGCCGCATAGCCCACACAGGGCACAAACAGCAGCGTGGGCACGATGACCTCGGTGTCCTTGGGCTTGGGGATGCCGTAGGCGTCTTCCTCCATGGGGCAGCCGGGGTACCAGGCGTGGAAGGTGAGCGTCTTGTGCTGCTTGTTGACCACCGGCAGGCCGATGCGGCGCAGCTGAGGCTCGTCCAGCAGTTCGCCGTCTTCCTTCCAGCGGTGCAGGGCGGGCAGGGGGGCGAACTCGCCCTTGATGGGCCAATAGGCGCCGATCACGGTGTCGGGCCGGTTCACCAGCCAGATGCGCATCACCTGTTGTAACAGGTCAGACCGCTGTAGGCGGTCGGGCAGATTGAGGCGTTCTTCTATCAATGCGCGCCGAAGGGCTGCTTTGTCCATCACATAATTCCCCCATGCAATTGTTTCGAATTCTGACACCGCTTGTCGCCAGTGCCCTGCTTGCCACGGCGGCCCCCCTTGTCCAGGCGCAAAACAGCAAGGGCGACGATACCCTGCTGGAGATGCAGCAGGCCTTCCGCAAAGGCGACCGCAAGCGGCTGGAGCAACTGCTGCCCTCCGCCCGTGGCCATGCGCTGGAGCCCTGGGCCGCCTACTGGGAACTGCGCGTGCGCCTGGCCGAGGCCCAGCCCGCTGAAATCCAGTCGTTCATGCAGCGCTACGCGGGCAGCTACCAGGAAGACCGCCTGCGCAACGACTGGCTGCTGTTGCTGGGCCAGCGCCGCGACTGGGGCCAGTTTGCCGAGCAGCACCCCAGCTACCGCATGTCGGACGACCGCGAAGTGCGCTGCTACGCCCTGCTGATCGACCATATCAAGGGCACAGCGAACCCCACGGTGGCCGAGGATGTGCGCAGCAACTGGTACGCGCTGCGTGACGGGGACGATGGCTGCACCCATGCAGCGCGCGAGCTGCATGGCTACAAGAAACTCTCGGCGCTGGACGTGTGGCGCAAGGCCCGCCTGGGCGCGGAGGCCAACCGCCCCCGCGCGGTGCGCAGCGCCGTCGAGATCGTGGCACCCGATGCGCTGCCCCAGCTCAAGGAGGTCCTCGACGCGCCCAGCAAATACCTGCTGGCGCGCGACGCCACGCGCAGCAAGGTGCGCCAGGAGCTGGTGCTGCTGGCGCTCGTCCGCCTGGCCGCCAGCGACCCCGACGGCGCAGCGCGCCTGATCGAGACACGCTGGGGTGTGCACCTCACCTCCGAGGAGCGCAACTGGGCCTGGGGCGTGGTGGGCAAGGCCGCAGCGCAAAAGCTTTCGCGCGATGCGGTGGAGTATTTCGACAACGTCAGCCGCGACAAGGACCTGAACGACGACCTGCTGGGCTGGAAGGTGCGCGCCGCGCTGCGCGCCGGCCAGTGGAAGACCGTGGGCAAGGCCGTGGACGCCATGGGCCCCGAGGCCCGCCAGGACAGCACCTGGGTGTACTGGAAGGCCCGCTCGCTGCTGGCAGGGCGCGTGACCGACGCCGAGCGCGCCGAAGCGCGCCAGCTGCTCGAAGGCATTGCCAGCACGCGCGGCTTCTACGAAATGCTGGCCATGGAAGAGCTGGGCCAGCGTATCACCACGCCCCCCGCACCCGCGCCCCTTACCGCCGAAGAAAAAGCAGGTGCCCGCGCCAACCCGGGCCTCAACCGCGCCCTGTACGCCATCCTGCTGGGCCTGCGCACCGAAGGCGTGCGCGAGTGGAACTACACCACCAACCTGCACCAGAGCGGCGGCATGCCCGACCGCGAACTGCTGGCCGCCGCCGACTTCGCCTGCCAGCGCGAGGTGTGGGATCGCTGCATCAACACCAGCGAACGCACCAAGAGCGTGGTGGACGTCACGCAGCGCTTTCCCACGCCCTTCCGCAGCGCGGTGGTCGAGCGCGCCAACGGCATCGGGCTGGACCCGGCCTATGTGTACGGCCTGATCCGCCAGGAAAGCCGCTTCATCATGGACGCGCGCTCGCACGTCGGCGCCTCGGGCCTGATGCAGGTCATGCCCGCCACCGCGCGCTGGACGGCCAAGAAGATCGGCTTGAACAACTTCACCGCCGACCAGATCAACGACCGCGACACCAACATCACCATCGGCACCGCCTACCTCAAGCTCGCGCTGGACGACTTTGCAGGCTCCATGCCCATGGCCGCTGCCGCCTACAACGCCGGCCCCGGCCGCCCGCGCAGCTGGCGCAATGGCCCCGTGCTGGACGCCGCCATCTGGGCCGAAAACGTGCCCTTTGCCGAAACCCGCGACTACGTGAAGAAGGTGCTGGCCAACACCACCAACTACGCCGCCATGCTCAGCGGCCAGCCCCAGTCGCTCAAGGGGCGCCTGGGCACCATCGGCCCGCGCGACGCGGCGGCGCCCGAGGTGAACAAGGACCTGCCCTGACGCCCGCCATCCGCCCCCCGCAGCATCTGCTGCAGCCGGCGCGGCGCAGGTGGATGAGAGTTTGCTATAAATAGAGTAGCTAGAAGCGCATGATGGACGCGCGCAAAGCACCGATTTGATTCATATTTCTGGAGGGAAGACCATGAAAAAGCTGTGTGGGGTGGCCCTGGCCGCCATGGTGTGCTGGGCGCTGGGCGCTGGGCGCTGGGCACGGCCCAGGCGCAGCCCGTGTACAAGTGGGTGGACGCCGACGGCAAGACCCACTACGGATCACAACCCCCGCCCTCCAAACAGGACGCCGAGCCGCTCAAGCTGCAAAGCAACAACGGCAGCACCAAGAGCGCATCGCAGTCCGCCAAGCCCGCCCAGCAGTACAACCCCGACGGCACCAAGAAGATCCCCAAGGACGTGGAAGAGTTTGGCCAGGGCATGAAGAAGGCGCTGGAAAAGGTGGACGGCAAACAGGTGCCGCTGAACTGCTCAGCCGCCGTGGACAACATCCACTACCAGGCCGACCAGATGCTGGAAGTGGGCCAGAAAAACGTGCGCGACGGCTACATGGCCCAGGCCGAATACGACAAGACGGCCCCCAAGATCCGCGAGGCGCGGGGCAAATACAGCGTGTCAGACTGCCAGGCGTCGTCGGGCAACAAGAAATCGTTCTACCAGTGCATGTCGAGCAGCAACAACCATGTGATGGGGTGCGACAAGCAGTTCAAGCATTGATGCGGCGACAAGGGGCCGGGGACTGGCAACATACACCGGCGCCTGCTTGCGGCCAGGAGCAGCCTGTGGAAGCGAATGGAAGCAGACGCTCAACGTGGAAGTGGGGGGGCGGCCGGAGCGAAGCGCAGGGAACCACAAGCGCAGCTTGTGGCCGTCCTCTCGACTGCAGTGTTATGTGTCGCATCCCGTACGATCATATGGTCGCTTGTGAAACAGGTGCGGGTGGGTCTGGTACCACTCTTTCATCGCCTGCATCGGCGTACTGCTCTTGAGCGCTGACTGCGGCAACTGGTGGTTGTACAGGGCAACATAGCGCAGCAGGGTCTGCTCCATGTCTTCGCGGCTGTTGAATCGGTGGGTCTTCAGAACGTCCGCAATGCGGCCATTGAACCGCTCCACCATGCCGTTGGTTCTCGGGGTCCTGGGCTTGGTCAGTCGGTGCTCGATGCCTAACTCCTGGCACAGTTGATCGAACTCATGGTTGCCGCTGGGTTCGCGCTCCCGGCTGGCAAACAGACGGTCCGTGAACTCTTTGCCGTTGTCGGTCAGCAGCTTGTTGATCCTGATCGGACAGGCCTTGTGCAACGCCTTGAGGAAGGCCTGTGCGCTGGCAGCTGTCTTGTTGGCCTTGAACTGCACGAACACCCATCGCGTGGCCCTGTCGATGGCCACGAACAGGTAGCGCCTGCTGCTCTCGTCCTGCATCTGGGGCAGGTACTTCACGTCCATGTGCGCGTAGCCTGGCTCGTAGCTCTTGAAGGCCTTGTGGGCTACCGCAGGCGCCTGGGGCTTGAGGGCATTGAGGTTGCCTGCACCATGGCGGCGCAGGCACCGGTCCAGGCCGGAGCGTGAGACGTGGGGACAGATGAACTCCCGTGTCACTGCCAGCAGGTCATCCAAAGGCAGCAGCAAGGTACGCCGCAAGTGAACCACCACGGTCTCTTGTGCTGGCGTGAGCACGGTCTGCAGGTGGTGGGCAGTGTGCGAGCGATCTGCAAAGACGGAACGCTTCTTCCACTTGTAGACCGTCTGCTCGGTGATCCCAAAGCGCTGAGCCAGGATGCTGGCGGGTTCATCGCTGGCTGCGATCTCGGCACGCACGGCGGGCGTGGTGCGGGCGTTCTTGTGCAGGGCTATCAACATGGCTTCACTCCCTGGGTGGATTGCAACGACTCTATCAACTCTTGCAGAACGGCTCGGGCCATGAAGAGTGGATAGCGTTTGGAGTCTATGCAATCGTCCGGGATGCGAAAGTTATGTGGCATTACTCGTATGCCTCCAGCGTGTTGAATATCTCCTGCGACAGGGTTTCAAATTGAGTGTGAATGGACTCCGATAGCTTTGTTGAATTATCAAAGTCTGGGGCCAAAAGTAGAGGAGCTTCGAAAATTGAATACTCTGGCATTACCTCCTTATTGACCCACTTCACTTCTCCTAGTTTTCTCCAATAGAGAATCTGTACATCCTTTGTTTGCCCAAGGAGCCACAGCTCAAAATTTGCATTTTTGTGGTTGAAGACAATCGCAAGCTTTAGCTTTTTCTTCTTGAGATAGTCGTTTTGCAAGTAAAAGTACGTGAAATCTATGTTGCCATGCAACACATTAGCAATCAAGAATTCGCTTTTGTACTTCTTAGAGAATTCAGTTCTTAGATTTTGAACAATGTCAACTAGGTCTTGATAGGTCTTTTGGAATTCTCCACTGGAGAATGCAGCCTTATAACCCGGTATACGTGAATTTAGACTTTTGCTCGACATCAATCTTCCCTCCCCAAAAAAAATCAGCTGACACATAACGACCGACATAACCGGACCAACAGCCGCAGGCTGTTGGGTCCGAGCCCGCGAAGCGGGCGGTGTTGATGGACCGGTTAGGCGTCATGTCGATTTAACGATTTTGTCAAAGCGGCTATCAAGACATACGCTTAGGTCAGTTGTGACGAATTGGCCATTCCTGAAAAGTGAGAAGATTGTTGCTGGGGTGGGTGATGACTGTGCTTGGTTTACTGTTTCTAATTTAATTGTTGTTAGCGAAAGTCCTCTTTTGCGAGTAGCTTCAATAAGTGAGGTTGTTACGTGATGTTCGGTATATGGACATCTGTTGGAGTAATATACCGTTATGTCGGTTTTGTGGTGGCATTGGCCGCTACGGGCGATATCGTTGAATCTTGGTTGTTGCTGGATTGCATCGCCAAGTCTGAGTTGAAGGAGGCTGAAGCCAGTCTCGGTCGTGTCGACGACTTCGAAGCCATGCTTAAGCAGCCATTTGGTGTCGCTCATGAAATGGAACTTTTTGAATCCGACAACGGCCACTATAGCCGATTTGTTTTTGTTTTTTACCGTATTGATTACGTGTTCTAATAATCCGTTCCCATAACCTTGGCCTGCATATCGCCCAGACACCCAAAAACAACCCAGTGCGATACAGTTTGGTGCACTAATTGGTAGCCAAGCAGTTTCCGATGGTCCAAACTCAATGAAAACTTTTGCTCGTTCATCTAGTCTAAGAAAAGCCAGTTCATTATTGAACTCGTTTTTTAGCCAACTTTTTTTGAGTTCGTAGCCTGCGGTGCATTTCTTGTCAGAGAAAGCACAGCAGATATGTTCTGATTCAATGTTGCCAGCATCAAGGTTGATAAATGGCATGGTGGCTCCGCTGTGACGCCTAACGATTGGAGTTAACCGGCGCTTCCGACAGCGGCGCGACGGGACGGACGATGACTCGCAGAGGCAGCGTCCGAGTTGAATGATGGGATGGACTCCCCCGTTTGTTTGCGCGAGATTGGCGCACTGGTCTTCATTGGCGTGGGGATCAGGTCTTCAAACGAAAGGAGTCCGACATGCATGCTACTACCGTGGCCGTCGACTTGGCCA
>NZ_JBUDZG010000049.1:0-21079 GCF_054950075.1 Acidovorax sp. Q11
TCAACGCCTGGCGCAGGGCCTGGGACAAGGTCATCCCCTTCTTCGCCTTCCCGCCCGAGGTGCGGCGCGTGATCTACACAACCAACGCGATTGAGAGCGTGAATGCGCGGCTGCGCAAGATCATCAAGACGCGCGGGCACTTCCCGAGTGACGACGCGGCCATCAAGCTGATCTGGCTGGCACTGCGCAACATCACCGAGGACTGGGGACGGGCAGCCAACAACTGGAAATCAGCGATGAACCAATTCGCGATCCTCTACGAAGACCGGTTCACCAAATCGAGCACGTAAGATCCTCAATCAGCTTCACGAAATCGGTGAAGGTTCAATTAGCCTCACACACGGAAATTCGGACAGGCCCCGTGTCATGCGGGTCCGGGCATGAATGGATTGAACACTCCCAGACCAGCGCGTTGAAATCCGCTGCGTTTCTGGTGACCACCGTCAATCCTTGCAAAAAAGCCCCGGCTCATTCATGAGTCAGGGCTTCTTTACTATGATTTTGATAGCTTATAAGGATTATCCATAGCGCGGAAAAGCCCATTCTGGCTTGAATCTCTTCAAGCCAGGATCTTCCAAGGGCCTCAGAACCGGTACGTCGAAGTCAACGTGTACGTACGCGCCTGCCCATAGAAGCAATCGCCCCGCGCCAGGCACTGGGTGATGTGCACCTTGTCCGCCAGGTTGACCACGTTGAAGGCCACGCGCCAGTCGCCTGCGTCGTAGGCCACCATGGCATCGGCCAGGGTGGCGGCCGGGGTGCTGATGGCGCTGGTGCCGCTCCATTGCGAGCCGGTGTAGCGCACGCCCGCGCCCACGGTCCAGCCGCCTCGGCCTTCACTGGCGAAGCGGTGGCTCAGCCAGGCCGATGCGGTGTGGCGGGGGGTGCTGGCCACGGGCAGGCCTTGGTCGCCGGTGTTGCTGCGGCTGATCTTGGCGTCGGTGAAGGCGTAGCCCATGGTGAAGTCCCACTGGCGCGCCAAGCTGGCTTGCACCTCGGTTTCAAAGCCCTTGACCTTGACTTCGCCGATCTGCAGGCTGTTGAGCGGGTTGGTCGGGTCGGTGGTCTTGCGGTTCTTCTCGCGCAGCTGGTAGACGGCGGCGAAGGCGCTGATGCCCTGGCCAGGCGGCTGCCATTTCACACCGGCCTCCCACTGCTCGCCGCGCTGGGGCTTGAAGGGCGTGCCGTAGGCATTGGCGCCGCCCAGCGGCTGGAAGGACTCGGAGTAGCCCGCATACGGGGCCCAGCCACCGTCCATCTGGTAGGTGACGCCAGCGCGTTTGCTCCAGGCCTTGTCGTTGACGGCAGCGGCGGGGCGGCCTTCTGTGTCGCTCTTGGCGTTGTCGTGGCGCAGGCCCAGCGTGGCGGTCCAGCGGCCCCACTTGATCTGGTCCTGGGCGTAGAAGCCTAGCTGGCGCTGCTCGACGCTGGGAACGCGTGCCAGGGCCGATGCCGATGGCGCTGTGAAGTTGCCATACACGGGGTTGTAGACGTCGATGGCGGGCGCCACGGCGCGCCAGCTTTGCTGGCCCCAGTGGTTGCGCTGCACGTCCAGGCCGCCGAGCACGGTGTGCTCGGTTTCACCCCAGCGCAGCTTGCCTTCGACCTGGGTATCCACCAGCAGCATGCGCGCGTTGCCCAGCGTCCACGAGGCGTCGCGCAGCACGGTGCGGTTGTCGGCGTTGAACACGGGGCGTGCGGGGCGGCCCAGTGCGGCATTGGCGGAAAAGCTGGTGTACAGCGTGCGGTAGTCCACGTCGCTCACACTGCGGCGCAGGTTCTGGCGCACGGTCCAGGCGCTGTCGATCTGGTGGCTGAAGAGGTAGCCCCAGGAGGTGCTTTCGGAGTTGTAGCGGTCCCAGCCGGGTTCGCTGATGAAGGTGTTGGTGGGGATCTGCCCGTAGCGGTTGGGCAGCTGCGTGCCCTGCCAGGGGAAGAAGCCGATGAGCGAGCCGCTCTTGTCCTTCTGGTGCGTGAGCTGCAGCGTGAGCGAGGTGGCGGCGCTGGGCTTCCAGGTGACGGTGGGGGCGATCACCACGCGGTCGTCGCGCACATGGTCCACCTGCGTGTCGCTGTCGCGGCCCACGGCCACCAGGCGGTAGAGCCATTCGCCATCCTGCGTGAGCTTGCCGGTCATGTCGGCGGCGATCTGCTTGCGTGCGTTGCTGCCCAGCTGCACCTGCACTTCGCGCTGCGTTTCGGCCTGCGGGCGCTTGCTGGTGAGGTTGAGCACGCCGCCCACGCTGCCCTGGCCATACAACACCGACGAGGGGCCGCGCAGAAACTCGACACGCTCCAGCGTGTAGGGGTCGGGCCGGGTGTCGTTCCAGTAGCCGATGAAGCGCACCATGCCATCCAGGTACTGCGTCACATCGCCGCCGCGCGCCTTGAAGCTGTCGCCCCGGCTGTCAAAGTAGTTCGACACGGCCCCGGCCGTGTACGCCGTTACCTGCCGCAGCGTCTGCACGCCCTGGGCCTCCATCTGGTCGCGGGTGATCACGCTGATGGCCTGCGGGGTTTCGATGAGCGGGGTGTCGGTCTTGGTGGCGCTCAGGGCGCGCTTGGCCACAAAGCCGGTGACCGGCGCGGTGGGGTTCCCCTGCTCGGCGCCCGCGCTCACGGTGACGGGGGCGAGGGCTTTTTCTGCCGTGGGGGCGGCGGTGGCTGAGGGGGTGGCCTGCTGCGCATGGGCCGCGCCGCACAGGGCGAGCAGGGCCGCGTGCGCGATGGCGGTGCGGCAAACGGTGATGCCAGATTGCATGGTGCTGTTTCTCCGATGGTTGAAAAAAAGGGGGATGGGCGCCGCAGGTGCCAGGCACGGCGCGGTGCGTGCCTGGCTGCGGCCTTGGCGCCGGTCTTCAGAACGTGTAGTCCAGCGACACCTGCAGGCTGCGCGGCGTGCCAGGCACCACGGCGCCAAAACCGGCGGCGGTGGTGGTGCCGTCGATGTAGTAGCGGCGGTTGCCCGCGTTCTTCAGGTTGGCCTGCAGCCGCACGCCGCCTGCAAACTGGTAGCCCACGGCCAGGTCCACCACGGTGTAGCCGGGCAGGCGCCACTTGTTGTCATTGGCGGTGAACTTGTCGCCCTGGTGCACCAGGCCGCCGCCCATCCACAGGCCGGGCAGCTGGGGCAGGCGGTACTGCGTCCACAGCGATGCGGTGCGGCGCGTGGCGCGCTCGACGCGGTTGCCCACGTTGGCACCGGCCGTGGTGTCGGCCAGTACCTTGGGGTCGTGGAAGCTGGCGTGGGCCGTCACTGTCCAGCCGGGCGTGATGCGGCCCTGCAGCTCCAGCTCGATGCCCTTGATGCGCTGGCGTGCGGTGAGCACCGAGTAGCCGGGGTGCGCCGGGTCGGTGGCGGGGGCGTTGGTCAGCTCCAGGTCAAACGCCGACACGGTGGTCATCAGGCGCTGGTCCAGCCATTCCTGCTTCCAGCCCACTTCCAGTTGTTTGCCCTCCGAGGGTGGGGCCGACTGCGCACCCCACACCAGCGTGCCCGAGTTGGCCTGGAACGAGCGCGCATGGCTCGCGTAGACCATGCTGCCCGGGCGCGGCTGCCAGCTCAGCGCGGCGCTGGGCTGGGTCTTGCTCACATCGGTGACGGGCACCGAGTACGTGTCCTTGAAGCGGTCGTGGCGCAGGCCCAGCAGCAGGCCGAAGTCGCCCAGCGTCAGCCGGTCTTGCACAAACACGCCGGTGTTGCGTGCGTCGGTGGACAGCCGGGTCACGCCGGTGGAGGCCACGGGCGGCACCAGGCCCGCGATGGGGTTGTAGAGGTCGATGGCGCCCAGGTTGCCCGTGGTGCGCGCGCCATACACGCCGGCGCTGGTGCGCCAGTCCAGGCCGGCCAGCAGCTGGTGCTGCACCGCGCCGGTCTGCAGCTTGGCACGCAGCTCGGCCAGCGCGGTGTCGGATGTGTATTCCTGCCCCGGCGCCAGCCAGTAGCCGCGTGTGATCTTGCCGTTGGTGAGGGGGCCCATGGGCGTGGGCAGGTTCACGTTGCGGAAGGTTTCGTTGCGCGAGAGGTGCACGCGGCCTTCGAGCCCGTTGGCAAAGCGGTGCTGCAGCTCGGAGGAGTAAAAGCGAAGGTGGCCGTCGGTGTTGAGCCAGGGCTCGCCATAGAACGCGCCCACGGGCAGCACGTCGGCGCTGCGCGGGTTCTTGGGGTCGGGCACAGCCAGGCCCACGGTCGATACGCCTTCGATGCTCTGGGTCTCGGCCTGCGCGCGCCAGACGGTGTCGGGCGTGATCTGCCACTCCAGGCTGCCCGCCACGCCCTGTTTGCGCGGGGTGTTGCCGTCCACAAAACTGCCGCCCCGGCTGGCGCCGCCGTCCAGGCGGTAGCGCAGCGTGCCGTCGGTGTTGAGCGGTCCGGTCAGGTCAAATTCGGCACTTCGCCAGCCATGGCTGCCTGCGCCGATCTTCACGGTGCGCAGGGGCTCGGCCTGGGGCCGCTTGCTCACGTAGTTGATCAGGCCGCCGGGCGCGACCTGGCCGAACTCCAGCGCGGCCGGGCCCTTGATGACTTCCACGCGGTCGATGTTGAACAGCGGTGGGTCCAGCAGGTGGGCAAACTTGGCGCCGTCGCGCAGGTAGTTGTAGGTGTTGTTGGCCCACAGCCCCCGGATGGCGAACTGCGAATACGAGCCGTAGTACTCGCTGCGCGACGACACGCCCGAGGCGTTGCGCAGCACGTCGCGTTCGGTGATGGCCATCTGCTGCTCCAGCAGCGCGCCGTCGATCACGCTCACGGCGCGCGGTGTCTCCAGCACCGACAGGCCCAGGCGCGAGCTGGCCTGCGCTCGGCGTGCGGGTGTGGCGGCGGCGCCAGCGGTGGAATCCACCACATCCACCTGGCGCAACGAGGGCGCATTGGCAGCGGGGGCAGGGGCGGTGTTGTCGGCCGTGCCCGTCTGGGCCTGGGCGGCCCCGTGCAGGGCCAG
Source organism: Acidovorax sp. Q11 (assembly GCF_054950075.1). Lineage (NCBI taxonomy): Bacteria > Pseudomonadati > Pseudomonadota > Betaproteobacteria > Burkholderiales > Comamonadaceae > Acidovorax > Acidovorax sp. Q11. Next base: position 4,944 of record NZ_JBUDZG010000049.1, read on the forward strand.
CAGCACGGCCTGGGCGACGGCGGTGCGCAGAAGATGGTGGTGGATCATGTGCTATTAATTTGGTAGCTTAAGATCGTTATGCAGTGCGCGCAGAGGGCATTTTTTGTTCATAAAGCCGAATGGCGCAGCCGCAAAAAACCCGTGGCGCGGCGGCGCTGCACGGGTGAGGGACGGGGCTGTGTTGACCCCGCGCGGGTGGGTGATGCCGCAGCGGCGCTGCGGCCCCGCTGATCAGTGGCCCTTGGCGGGGGGCTCGGGCAGCGCGGGCGATGCCATGCCGTCCTTCTGCACAAAGCTCAGCGTGGTCACGTAGCTGGTTTCGCCATACGGCTTGCCCTGGGCTTCGCCTGCGGTCTTGTCGCTGTGCTTGACCTCGGCCACGTACTGGCCCTTCCAGGGCAGGGCAAAGGTCACCGTGCCGTCGTCGCCGCTTTGTTCGCCGCGCGACCAGCCCGAAGGCGCCACCATTTCCACCTGCACCTTGGGCAGGGGCGCGCCGTTGAACACCACCTTGAACTCGCCGGGCTTGCCGGTGGGCACCAGGTCGAGTGCCTTGGTGTTGGCTTCGGCGGCCTGGGCCGCGTTGGCTACCCAGCGCGCGGCGGGCACCCACAGCATGGCGGGCTGGTTGCGCTTGCTGCGGTCGATCAGCGGGTAGCTGGCCATGGCAAACAGTGCCTGCGCATCGGCCTGCGTGGTGTAGCTGAAAGCGTCCTTGCCCAGCTTGCCTTCCAGGCGCTGCGTACCCGCTGCGCTGCGCTGGTCAAGAGCAGGCGCGCCCAGGAACTTGTCGAGCGCACCGGGCGAGGATTCGCGCAGGTTCTCGTTGAATTCGCCAAAGTGCAGGCGGGCCTGGCCCCCCGCGTTTTCCAGCCACACCTGGTGGGCGTGGGCGCTGGTGACGGCGGTGAGGGACGCGCAGGCGAGCAGGGTGGCGAGCAGCGGGGCCTTGAGGCGCTGGGACGATGACATGGCAGTTTCCTTTAGGTGGTTTCAACAAAAAATGTGCGTGCGCAGGGCGTGCCCGCCCCCTGCGGGGCCAGTCGCAATCCCTGCGCGAAAGAAGTTGGCTGCCTGCGCCCGGTGGTCTGGCGCTGGGTGGCTGGGGGCCGGGCGGCTGGCTGAACGGCACCGCCCGGAGTGCGTCAGAAATCGACGCTGGCGCTCAAAGAGAAGGTGCGTGGCGCGCCCACCACCAGGTAGCCCGCGCCGGGGTAGCCGCCCGACGACGCCCAGTAGTTGCGGTTGGTCGCGTTGTCCACGCGGGCGCGCAGCGTGACCAGGCGGCCCTGCACCTCGGTGAGGTAGCGCACGCCCAGGTCCAGGCGGTTCCAGCCCGGCACGCGCAGCGTGTTGGTGGCGTTGGCATAGACCGCGCCGGTGTGCACCAGGCGGCCATCCACGGCCAGGCCGCTCACGCCCGGCACATCCCATTCGGCGCCCACATTGGCCTGCAGCTTGGGCACGCCAATCACGCGGCGGCCGTCGGTGCTGGCCGCGCCGGTGGCGATCTGCTTGGCGTCGAGCCAGGTCAGTCCGCCCAGCAGGCGCAGGCCCTTGGTGGCCTCGCCCTGCACGGCCAGCTCCACGCCCTGGTGGCGGTCCTTGCCGCTGCTGCCAAACAGGTTGTCGGCCCCCACATAGGCGCGGGGCTTGGTGGTGGAGAACAGCGCTACGCTGCCGCCCACACGGCCGCCGTCAAACTTCACGCCCACTTCCTTTTGCTTGGAGACATAGGGCGACAGCATCTGGCCCCGGTTGGCGGCGGTGCTGGGCGCGGTCTGGCCCTGGCTCAGGCCTTCCACATAGTTGGCATACACCGACAGGCTTTTGCCCCACTTGTACACCGCCGCCAGCAGCGGGCTGGTGCGGCTTTGGTCGTAGAGGTCGGTCTGCACGGCGGTGCCGTAGGTGTAGTTGGCGATCTCCAGCGACTGATGGCGCAGGCCCACGGTGAGCAGCAGGCGGTTGTCGAGCAGCGACATCGTATCGCCCAGCGCCAGGCTGGTCAGGCGCGTGCTGCCGGTCAGGCGCGGGTCGGCCAGGTCGCCGCCCCGGATAGTGCTGGCGCTCAGGGCAGGCAGGGCCGAATACACGGGGCGGTAGAGGTTGGTGGCCTGCGTGTTGCCAAAGTCCATGGCATACGCGTTCTTCTTGTCGGCGCTGAAGTGCGACGCCACCGCCACCCATTCGTGGCCCACGCTGCCGGTCTGCAGCCTGCCGCGCAGGCCCAGCTCGCCGGTGTTCACGCTGTCCTTGCGGGTGTTGTCGAAGCGGTAGGTGGTGCCCGCGCCGGTGTCGCTGTTGGCCACCGTGAGGTTGGCCAGCGAGTTGGCCTCGGTGCCCCGGCGCGCGCCTGCCGCAGCCCAGCCGGTCACATGGGGCGTGATGTCCCACTCGCCACGCAGCGTGCCAAAGGTGTCGCGCTCGTTGGAATAAGTCCAGGGCTGGGCGAAGTTGGTGGCGTTGTCGGGGGCGGTGGGCACCTGCGTGGCGGTGGCGGCCAGTGTCACGTTGGTGCGGGTGTTGCGCAGCTTGTGGTCTTGCCAGCCGATGTCGCCCGATAGGCGCACGTCGCGGCTGCGCCAGTCCAGGCCCACGGCCACCAGGCCCAGTTTCACATCTTCATCGTTCACGCCGGTGCTGCCGCTGTGGGTGGCTGCATTCACGCGGATGCCGGTGTTGCCATCGGGCCCGAAGCGGCGGGCCACGTCGGCCGCCAGCTGCGTCTGGCCACCGCTGGCCACGCCAAAGGTCACGCGGTTCAGGGGCTCGTTGGGCGCACGCTTGGGCAGCAGGTTGATGCTGCCGCCAATGCCGCCACCGTTGGGGCTGGCACCATTCAAAAAGGCCGAGGCGCCGCGCAGCACCTCCACGCGCTCGAACAGCTCGGTGGCGATGTACTGGCGTGGCAACAGGCTGTACAGGCCGTTGTAGGCCGTGTCGTCCGACCCGAGCAGGAAGCCGCGGATGAAGTACGACTCCTGAAAATTGCCAAAGCCGCGCGCCACGCGCACCGTGGGGTCGTTCTGCAGCACGTCGCCCACGCTGCGGGCGTGGCGGTCCTGGATCAGCTCGTTGGTGTAGCTGGTGATGGAGAACGGCGTCTCCATCGCATCGCGCGTGCCCAGCACGCCCGCACGGCCCCCGCGCGCCACCTGGCCGCCGGGGTAGGCGGGCGACAGGCCCTGGGCCGAGGCGTCGGCGCTGGCGTTCACGGTCACGGTGGACAGGGTTTTGGCCTCCCCCGCAACAACGTTGCCAGAGGCAGTTTGAGCATGCAGTGCCGGTGTGGCCAGGGCCAGCACCACCAAGGCTGCAGCCAGGGCAATGGGCGTGACAGGGTTGGCAAGAGACGCAGGGCGCAGCAGCGGGGCGGTGTGTGACGGCGTGGCGGAACGCATGGGGGATGGGATCAAAAAAACGAAGAACTCAGCGTGGTGCAGAGGAAGAAGGGCCTGATGCGCCGGGTGCATCGGCTGCAGCTGTCGGTGTGCGGGGCCAGCTGTACCAGCCCATTACCGCCACCGGCACACCCAGCGCCACCCACGACCACCAGTCGCCCCAGGTGTCAGACACCAGGGCCGTGAGCAGCCCGGTGGTGGTGAGCGCGCCCATCACGATGGGCGCGCCCCACAGGGCCCAGAAAGGGCTGGGCTTTTTCATGCTGCGCCCTCGGTGGTGCGCGCTGCGCCCGATCCCGGCAATGCGCTGCCTGCAAAACCGTCCGTGGGGTTGCCAGCCGCGTGGGCCGACGGGTTCGCCGCCTGCACGCCCTTGCGCAGCCACAGATACAGCCCGCTGCCCAGCACCACGATGGTGGCGATGTCCAGGAGCGCCCAGAGGATCTTCATCGGCATGCCGCCATAGTCGCCAAAGTGCAGCGGCTGCGACACCAGCAACGCCGTCAGGTACCACGGCAGTGCGGGCGATGCCGTGACCTGCGCCGTGCGCGCATCCACCAGCACGGGCTTGAGCAGCTTGGAGGTGAGCGGCTCGTTGCCGCGCATGAAAAACGTGTTGTGGTGCGGGCTGGAGAACGCCGTGCCTGGGAACGCAATGAACGACAGCTTGGTGCCTGGCGCCTGGGCCTGCGCCACTTCCAGCGCCTGCTGCAGCGGGCCGCGCTCGGCGGCGGGCACGGTGGGCTGGCCTTCGTAGGGCTTGAGCAGCACCGAGAGCTGGTCGTACTGCCAGTACTTGATGAGCAGGTCGGCCCATGTGTTGATCATGCCCGTGCCGCCCACCACAAACGCCCACACCAGCGTGACGATGCCCAGCAGGTTGTGCAGGTCGAGCCACTTCACGCGTGTGGAGCGGTCCCGCCGCACCTCGCCAAACGCCAGCTTGCGCATGAAGGGGGCATACAGCACCACGCCGGTGACGATAGCCACCAGCAGCAGCAAGCCCATAAAGCCCAGAAACAGCTTGCCCGGCAGCCCCGCAAACAGGTCCACATGCAGCTTGAACATCACGTACATGAAGCCCTCGTCAAACCGTGGCTGCGCCAGCACCTGGGCCGTGCGCGCATCCACCGCCACCGACTTGAAATCGTCGGTAGGCGCCGGGGTGGGCGTGAGCGTGACGAACCAGACGTTGTCATCGTCCTCCGCATGCGACGCGAACTGCACCACCCGCTCGGGGTGCAGCGCCTGCGCGGTGGCCAGCACCTTGTCGAGGCTGGCGCGCGGCGTGTTGGCGGGCATCGCAGGCGCCTCGACCTCGGTACCCAGTAGGTGGCCAATTTCGTGGTGAAAGATCAGCGGCAGGCCGGTGATGCACAGCAGCAGCATGAAGACGGTGCACACCAGACTGGACCACTTGTGGGTCCAGCTCCAGCGGCGCAGGGCGGTGGGGCTCAGCATGGCGTGGGGGCGGGTTGGCAAGGGCCGTCGAGCAGTCGCACCACCGCCAGCGCCACCCACGGCACGGGGCGCGCTGTCGCAACAGAAAAGGCGAAAAAGTGGTTCATCAAGCCAGACAACCCGGAGACATCAGAAGACGATGGGTGCTGGCTGCAGCCGGGAGGCCTGTTCAAAAAGAGGCTCCGGGGGAGGGCTGTGGCTTGCGGAAACCTAATTTTACATTGCAAATGGGAATTGTTTTTATTCGTGACTGCGTGCGGGGTAGAGGTGTTGGAAATCGGTGCGGCTTGCTCTTCGGCAGGCGCCTGGTGGGAGGGGCGGCTTTGCTCTCAGGGGCTGTGGGTGCAGGGCGGGGTGTGAGCCTACAGGCTATAGTCCCTTCGCCCCAACGCGCTGGCTTTGTAGAGATTTCCACTTGCGTTTGAAATCAGTGCATCGGCTTCAAACCCAGGCTGCGAGCCGCTTTCAGGAGAACTCCGTGTCCACGATATCCCGCGCCGTTCAGCCCGTCGCGCACGCTTCTGCGGCATGCATGGGTGCCTTGAGTCGGGCGCTGCACATGGCTGCCTTGCCAGGGCTCGCTGTTCTGGCAATGCTGTGTACGGGCAATGCATATGCCGCAGACGGAAACGCATCCGCAGAGCAGAAGGCCAGGCTCGCGATAGCCCCCGAGTTTCGGCATCTCGACTTTGTCTTGGCCGCCGCAGAGGGCGACTTGAACGGCGACGGCGTTCCCGACCTGGCCATGCTGCTGATGGGGCGCAAAGGAGAAGGCCCGAAAGAGGAGCGGCTGTTCGTCCTGACCGGAAGGGCCGATGGCCGCTATCAGGTGCTCTCGGTGTCCGGCGAGTTCTGCCACCCCAGCAAGTTCTACAACCTGGACATTAAAAACAACGCGTTGTTCGTTCAGGCGGTCTACTACGCAGACTCCGCCCGGTTCTCGGGCTTCACGCTGCAGTTCCGCTACAACGCCAAGACCAAAGACCTGGAACACATCGGCGAGCAGCAGGACGACGAAGACTACTCCAGCAACTCCTCCTACCGAGTGAGCCTCAACTACCTGACCAACGCCGCCATTCATTCGCGGCGTGTGGGAAAGAAGTACAAGGAAGTGAGAGGCCGGATCACCGATGCGCCGGGCGTGCTGCCTCTGAACGGGTTTGTCTGCGAAGGCTATGGCATGACGAGTTCATCGGTCTACCTGGATGAAAGTTTCAAGGTCCACAAGAAGGGCGGGACGCCGCCATGATGTGGAGCGGGTTCCTCGGAAGGGCCCGCAGCTTATTCGTGATTTGCCATGATTCAAATCCCTCCAGGGCTTGAGCCGTCGATCCGAAAATACCTGCGACCCCTTTTGAAAACTCGCGTGATTGGCTCAATGTGCATGGCAGATTCACCGACGCCCATATCTTCTCCTTCGTACCGGTACGCCCTCGATGCCGTCGCCAAGTCGCAATCAGAACCCATGCCCTGAGTTTCGTCCTGTGAATCACCTTGCACAGCCAGTAAGAGTCCGCCGCCTTGATGCCGATGATGCTGCAGCGTTTTCTGCTTTGCGGCGGGATGTGACGCGAGAAAATCCCGTGCCCATGGGACTGACCTTCGAGGAGGAGCTCACCCGCACGCTGGACGGTTTTCGGGCGCAACTCGCTGCACCTTTGCCCAACGCCGTGTTCGGTTGTTTTGTAGATGGCGAGCTTGCAGCCACTGCAGCTGTGAGCCGCGCAGGCCAGTTCCCTTCTTCACATCACAAAATGGTGATGTGGGGGGTGTTCACTTCCCCACGGCACCGTCGCCGAGGATTGGGCCGTCAGGCCGTGGAGGCCGCACTTCGTCACGCCTTCGATAGCGGCGTGCTTCGGGTGAACCTGCAGGTGTACCTACCCAACGAACCTGCACTTGCGCTGTACAAGGTGCTGGGCTTTGTGCAATACGGCATGGAGCCCCAAGCCGTTTGCCTCGATGGCCAGTATCACAACGGCGTTCATATGACGCTTGCTAAAGATCGGTATGGTTGAATTTGCTATTCAGTTAGTAGCTAAAAATTCAATCCCATCAGGCGGAAGAGGCCAAATTCTCTTGAATTTTTTGGTCCTTTGACCTCTTCCGCCACTCACCCCCTCAGAACCGCGTTCGCAACGTCACCTGCACCGCACGCGGCGAGCCGGGCAGGATCAGGTTGTCGTTGCTGCCGTGGCTGGACACGTAGTACTTGCGGTTGGCCAGGTTTTTGATGTTCACGTCCACATCCCACTGGCCCAGCGTGTACTGCAGGGCGGCGTCCACCGTGGTGTAGGCGGGCAGGGTGACCAGGTTGGTGAGCGAGGTGAAGCGCGCGCCCACATGGTTCACGCCGCCGCCCACGCGCAGGCCGTGGCCCAGGTCCTTCATGGCCCACAGGAACGCCGAGTTGCGCGGCGTGAGTGCGGGCACCTTGCCCTGGGCCGCGATGGCGGCGGTGGGCAGCTGGGTGGATGTGGTGGTGGCCAGTGACTTCGTCATGCGGCCGTCCAGCCAGGCGTAGCCTGCGCTCACATCCCAGCGGCCGGGCAGGCGGCCGTTGGCGGTCAGCTCCAGGCCGTTGGTGCGCTGGGTGCCCACGTTGATTTGACGCGACGGGTTGGTCGGGTCGGTGTTCTTGATGTTGGTGCGTTCCAGGTTGAACAGCGCGCCGGTGATGTTCATGCGGCCCTCGAGCAGGTCCAGCTTGACGCCGATTTCCTTGTTCTGCGTGATCTCGGGCTCGGCGGCGGTGTTGCTGGCGGCCAGCGCGAAGGTTTCGGCCGAGGGCTGGAACGATTTGCTGTACGACACGTAGTACGACACCGCGTCGCTGGGCTGCCAGACCAGGCCGGCGCGGGGGCTGAACTTCTTGTCGGTGCGCGAGAGCGTTGCGAGCTTGCGGTCGAACGTGGTCTCTTGCCCGAACACGTCGTAGCGTGCGCCCACCAGCGCTTTCCACTGGGGCGCGAGTGTGATCTGGTTTTGCCAGTACAGCGCGGCCGTGTCTTGGGTGGTGTGGCTGGGGATGGCGCTGTCGGCGGTGTAGCTGGCGGCCGGAATCACCGGCGCGGCCACGCCGGCGGGGTTGAAGATGGAGACGCGGTCTGCTCCGCCCGAAACGGACTCCGCGCGCTTCTTCTGCTGGCCCAGTTCAATGCCCATCAGCCACTCCTGCTTCAGGCCGCCGAGCTGGTTGCGCCAGGTCACGTCGGTCTGGTTGAACAGGCCGCTTTCGTCGCGCAGGATGAACGAGCGTGTGCGGCCCACCGTCATGTTCACGGGGTTGGTGGTGCCACCGGGCAGGGTGTTGTAGCGGTCCAGCGTGTAGTCGTACAAACGCGTGACGTTGCGCACCGACCAGTCGTCGTTGAAGCGGTGGTTGAGCGTGGCCGCCAACGACTGCATGGTGCTGGTGGTGGTGTCGTCCTGCGTCGCGTTGCGGGAGCCGTAGTACGTGCTGGCGGGCACGTTGACGGGGCGGCCGTTGAGGGCCGGGATGCCAAAGTCGGTCAGGCGCTTGTCGCGCGCGTTGGTGTACTGCAGCAGCAGGTCGGTCTGCGCCGCGAGCTTGAGCGCGAGCGAGGGTGCGAAGTTGTGGCGCTTGACGAACTGCTGGTCGCGGTAGCTGCCCGAGTCTTCCACGGCGGCGTTGATGCGGAAGGCGGCGGTGTCGCTGATGCCCACATTCACATCGGCCGTGGCGCGGCGGTAGTCGAAATTGCCCAGGCCCAAGCTGGCCTCGCCCGAGGTCTCGCCGAACTTGGGCTTCTTGGTCACGCGGTTGATCAGGCCGCCCGACGATCCGCGCCCGTACAGCACGGCGGCGGGGCCCTTGAGCACTTCCACGCGCTCGATGTCGGCCAGGTCGCGGAAGTACAGCGCGTCGTCGCGCACGCCGTCCACAAACTGGTCGGCAATGGCCGTGAAGCCACGGATCACCACCTGGTCGCGCTGGCCGTCGCCGTGGCTCATGGCCACGCCGGGCACGTTGCGCAGCGCGTCTTCCATAGAGCGTGCGCCCTGGTCGCGCAGGAGCTGCTCGGGCACCACGTTCACGGCCTGGGGCACGTCGCGCAGTGGTGCACTGCCTTTGGTGGCCGATGTGCTGGCGGCGGGGGCGTAGCCGTCGTCACCGGTGGTGGACTGTACGGTGACTTCGCCCAGTGTCTGGGTGGGCGCAGCGGGCGGTGTGGCTTGTGCCAGAGCGGTGCCACAGAACGCAGCCAGGACGGCGGCGGCCAGCGGGTGCAGGGCCTGGGGGTGGCGGAAGGGGCGGCGGAAAGGTGCGTGCATGGTTTGTCCTTGGTGTGTGCGCAACGCGGTTGAAAACGGCTCCGCAGGCACCGGGCCTGGCGCGGGCCCGTGGGGCCGGTGGCTGGGGGGTGCAGAGAGCGGGAGTAAAAGAAAGCAGGGGAGAGAGGCGGATCAGAAAGTGCGACGAGCCAGCTGGGCCGCCGCATCCTTTCCGCTCACCACCCCCCGGCCCAGGCGGCGAGGCCTGCCAGCAGGGTCAACCCCGCCAGCACCGGTGTGCGCCGGGGCTGCCAGGTCACAGTGGCCGTCACGGCCACGGCGGCCACCGACAGGGCCACGGCCCATGCGGTCACACCCAGCGAGGCGGGCACGCCATCGGCCGGGTGTGCGGCCAGCCACAGCGACAGCAGCAGCAACAGCCACCCGGAGCGGCGCAGCTGTTGCAGGCGGCGGGCCGCGCCTTCACGGCCCGTGGCGTCTTCATGGTGGCGGTCCATGCCCAGCGCAATGGCCGACCAGGCCGCAAAACACAGCAGAAAAGCGGACATGGTGCTCAGGCCCCCGAGGTGGAGACGGACACATCGGGTGCGGAATGCAATGCAGCCGTAGGGTCGGTGCGCAGTGCCTTGGCCGCAGCGGCCCTGCCCTTGGGGGCCAGGCCCGGGCGCAGCCGCCACGACAGCCAGCCCAGCAGCAGGCCGGTGGCCAGGAAGGCCAGGTCCATGCTGGCCCACACCCATTCACCCGCAGGCAGCGTGATGCCCAGGTGGGTGTGTGTGGTCAGCGCATTGATGACCGGCAGCAGCGCCCACACCAGCCCTGCCACGCCCAGCGGTACCGACCAGCCCACGCGGCTGGGCCGCACCACGGCGCAGGCCAGCGCCCACAGCAGGGCCAGGCCCCAGGCGCTGAAGAACCAGGCCAGCTCCACATCGGCCCGGCCCTCAGCGTTCAGCGGGATCAGGCGGTTGGAGGCGATGTACACACCGCAGGCCAGCGGCAGGCCCGCCAGCGTGGCGATGTTGATGGCCGCCACCAGGCGCTCGCCAAAGGGCGCCCTGGGCGTGGTGGCATCCGCTGCGTTTGCAGCGCCTTTGCGGCTGGCCTGCGTCTGCGACTTGGCGCTGCGTTTGACTGACCACAGCACCATGCCGGTGGCGATCATCAGGCTGCCCAACACGCCAAAGCCAAACAGCGCCCAGCGCAGGCCCACATCGGCAAACCGCGCCATGTGCAGGCCATACAGCACGCCATAGGTCTTGACGGCGGGGCCGGTGGCGTCGGCCTGGTCCAGCCACTGGCCGGTGGTGGCGTCGAACAGCAGGCGCGGCGGGCGGTACTGCAGGCGGTCGCCCTCGTGGCGCGTCACCTCGACCACGGCGCGGCCCTTGGCGTCACGGCGTGCCTGCACGCTGCCGATACGCCCGCCGTCCCAGCGGGCGCGGGCTTCGGTCAGGATGGCGGGCAGGGCGATGGCAGGCAAGGGCTCCACCTTGTCGGCGGCGCCACGGCGGGGGCGGCTTTCGGCCTTCTCGCCCTGCAGGTCGGCAAAGTACGCGTTGGAGTCCACGCCTTTCTCGCCCTTGTAAGCCGTGGCAATGCCCGCTGGCATGTACAGCGTGTGGAAGATCATCAGCCCGCTGAAGGTGATCATCAGATAGAACGGCAGCACCAGCACGCCGGTGACGTTGTGCGCGTCCAGCCAGGCACGCTGCCCGCCCTTTGCGGGGCGGAAGGTGAAGAAGTCCTTGAAGATGCGGCGGTGCGTGATCACGCCCGAGATCAGCGCCACAAACATCAGCATCGTTGCCACGCCCACCACCCAGCGGCCCTCAATGGTCCAGCGGCCCTTTTGTGCGGTGCGCAGCTCGAAGTGGAAGCGGTAGAAGAAGTCGCCGCCCATGGTCTGGCGGGTGTCGATGGTCTCGCCGGTCTGCGGGTGCATGCGCAGCGTTTCGAAGCGGCCGTTGCCTGTGTCGCGCCACAGGATGTTGACGGCCGGGTCGCGGTCGTCGGGCAGGTGCATGATCCACTGCGTGACGTTGGGCACCTTGCGCACCAGCGCGTCCAGGGCCTTCTGCGCCGTTTGCGCCACCTGCGGGTCGGCGGCATCCACCGGCTGCAGGCCATGCATCTCGGGGCGCATCCACAGGTTGAACTCGTTCTTGAAGAACGACAGCGTGCCGGTGAGGAAGATCGCAAACAGCAGCCAGCCCAGGATGAGCCCCGCCCAGGTGTGCAGCCACGACATCGCTTGGCGGAAGCCTTCGCGGTCACTGGGGGCTTTGGGGGTCTTTGGGGCTTTGGCCTTGCGCGGGGTGTCGGCCGCCATGCCGCCGGGGGCGGTCGCTGCAGCGTGCTGTGCCGTGGCGTCGGGTGTCAGTGTGGTGGTGTTCATGCTGCGGCCTTCATCCATTGCGGTGCCATGGCGCAGGCGCCCAGCACCAGTGCGGGCAGCAGCGTGCCGCCCCAGGCGCCCCAGGCGGTGCGCGCATAAAAAGCCCAGCCTGCGGCGATGGCATACGCCACCCAGGCGAGCATGGTGGCGGTGAGCACGGCCTCCACACGCGGCATGCACTGCGCAAGCAGCAGCGACAGCGCCGCCGTGAAACCTGCCGCTAGCGCATAGCCGCCCCCCACAGCCGCCACGGCGCGCGAGGTGACTGCCAGCCGGTAGCGCCAATCGGCGCGGGCGGCTTTCATGGCCGGGCCCGGGTGGCTCCGGGCGTGGCGGGGCGGGAGGAAGAGGGCAGCGTCCCTGCAAGGCAGGGGCGGGCGGTGCGGCGCAGCATCAGCAAAGAGGCTCCAGGCAGGTGTGTGGGTGCAAAACGCACAAACGCTGGCTGCAGCTGGCGGCGGGGCCTGGCTGACTGGCTTGCTGGCGGGCTCGGGAATCAGGGGTTCACAGAACCCGGCCGCTGGTCGTAGGCGTGCATTCTACTTTTGTTGAGAAGCATTCGCATTTACGGAGGCGGAAATTTTCTGCCTTTGATGTGCACTTGCAACAACCCGTGACGGGTGGGGGCATGGTGGCCCCTGGTTGGGGGTGGCCTGGCGCTGTGCGCAGGCACAAAAAAACGGGCCGAAGCCCGTTTTCTTGATTTCTTCTCTTCTTTGCTTTCTTCGTGGAGCGCTCTGGAGAATTCTGTGCGTCAGTCCGCGTCACCCATCTGCGACTGCAGGTAGTTCTGAATGCCGACCTTGTCGATCAGGTCGATCTGGGTTTCGAGGAAGTCGATGTGCTCTTCGGTGTCGTCCAGGATCTTTTGCAGCAGATCGCGGGAGACATAGTCGCGCACCGTTTCGCAGTAGGCAATGCCTTCCTTGATGGTGGCCTGGGCGCCTTGCTCGGAGCGCAGATCGCAGGCCAGGATCTCGGGCACATCCTCGCCCACTTGCAGCTTGGCCAGGTCCTGCAGGTTGGGCAGGCCATCCAGCATGAAGATGCGGTCCATGAGCCAGTCGGCATGTTTCATCTCGCCGATGGATTCGGAGTATTCCTTCTTGGCCAGCTTGTCGAAGCCCCAGTGCTTGAGCATGCGGTAGTGCAGGAAGTACTGGTTGATGGCTGTGAGTTCGTTCTTGAGCTGCGCCTGCAGATGGCCGATGACTTGTGCGTCGCCTTTCATGGGGACTCCTTGTTGTGTTGTGTAGTGCTAATGCCGCCCCGATTGTCGTGACCCCCGTCAACCCGTGCAACGCAATCCCATGTTTTCGCGCACTGGCTGCGTTTGATGTTGAGTTGTGTTCGCGTTCAGGTGCTGCGGTGGTGGGTGCGAATTCTGGGGCTGCGGGCGTGTCGAAATATAGTAATAAACAATTGATTCAATTTAATCAATTGATTGGATTCATGGTTTCAAAGGGCCTAGACTTCAGTCCTGTTCAGTTAACCAACCAACCTAAAGGAAACAGCAATGTCCCTGATCAACACTCCCGTTCAGCCTTTCAAGACAACCGCTTTCGTCAACCGCAATGGCAAGGGCGAGTTCATCGACCTGACCGAAGCCGACCTGAAGGGCAAGTGGTCCGTGCTGATCTTCATGCCTGCAGCCTTCACCTTCAATTGCCCCACCGAAATCGAAGACGCTGCCGAGCACTACGCGGAATTCCAGAAGGCCGGTACCGAGGTCTACATCGTCACGACCGACACGCATTTCTCGCACAAGGTCTGGCACGAAACCAGCCCCGCCGTGGGCAAGGCCAAGTTCCCTCTGGTGGGCGACCCAACGCACCAGCTGACCAACGCTTTCGGCGTGCACATCCCTGAAGAAGGCCTGGCACTGCGCGGCACGTTCGTGATCAACCCCGACGGCATCATCAAGACCGCCGAAGTGCATTCCAACGAAATCGCCCGCGACGTGAAGGAAACCGTGCGCAAGCTCAAGGCTGCCCAGTACACCGCCGCCAACCCCGGCCAAGTGTGCCCCGCCAAGTGGAACGAAGGCGCCAAGACCCTGGCCCCATCGCTGGACCTGGTCGGCAAGATTTAAGCCCCGGCTCATTCGGCACAGCGCCCCGGAAACGGGGCGCCCCCAGCCGGACAGCGTCATGGCGCGCACGTGCCATGCCGTCCGGCTTTTTTGCGCCCGTTTTCTGGGCAACGTTGCGGCTTCAGGGTTGCCAAAAGTGGCCCCAGCCCCCAACCTATATATCGAAATTCAAAGGACACCACCATGCTCGACGAACAACTCAAGACCCAGCTCTCCGCCTACCTGGAGCGCGTGCAGCAGCCTTTCGAGCTGGTGGCATCCCTGGACGACAGCGACACCGCCCGCGAGATGCGCGAGCTGCTGACGACCATCCAGTCCCTGCGCAGTGACAAGATCACCCTGCGCACCGACGGCAACGATGCGCGCAAGCCCTCGTTCAGCCTGCAGCGCGTGGGCGCCACCAACAGCCTGCGCTTTGCGGGCCTGCCCCTGGGCCATGAGTTCACCTCGCTGGTGCTGGCCCTGTTGTGGACCGGCGGCCACCCGCCCAAGGTGGAGCCCGAGGTGATCGAGCAGATCGCTGCGCTCGAAGGGGACTTCAACTTCGAGGTCTACATGAGCCTGACCTGCCATAACTGCCCGGACGTGGTGCAGGCGCTGTCGCTCATGGCCATCGTCAACCCCCAGGTCAAGACCACCGTGATCGAAGGCGGCGCCTTTCAGCAGGAAGTGGCCGAGCGCGAGATCATGGCCGTGCCCATGGTGTTCCTCAACGGCAAGGTGTTTGGCTCGGGCCGCATGTCGGTCGAAGAGATCGTGGCCAAGCTCGACACCGGCGCTGCCGCGCGTGACGCTGCCAAGCTCAGCGCCAAGGCACCGTACGACGTGCTCATCGTCGGCGGCGGCCCCGCAGGCGCTGCAGCCGCCGTGTACGCCGCCCGCAAGGGCATCCGCACTGGCGTGGCTGCCGAGCGCTTCGGCGGTCAGGTCAACGACACGCTGGCCATCGAGAACTACATCTCGGTGCTCGAAACCGACGGCCCCAAGTTCGCCGCCGCGCTCGAAGCCCACACCCGCGCCTACGACGTGGACATCATGAACCTGCAGCGTGCCGACAAGCTGGTCCCCGCGGCAGAGCCCGGTGGCCTGATCGAGGTGCAACTCGCCAACGGCGGCACGCTCAAGTCCAAGACCGTGATCCTGTCCACCGGCGCGCGCTGGCGCAACGTCAACGTGCCCGGCGAAGCCGAGTACAAGAACAAGGGCGTGGCCTACTGCCCGCATTGCGACGGCCCGTTGTTCAAGGGCAAGCGCGTGTCGGTCATCGGCGGCGGCAACTCGGGTGTCGAGGCTGCCATCGACCTGGCTGGCATCGTGCAGCACGTCACGCTCATCGAGTTTGCCGACCAGCTCAAGGCCGACGCCGTGCTGGTCAACAAGCTCAAGAGCCTGCCCAGCGTGAGCATCCACACCAACGCGCAGACCACCGAGATCACCGGCGCCGACGGCAAGGTCAACGGCCTCAAGTACAAGGACCGCGCCACCAACCTGGAGCACACCGTGGCGCTGGAAGGCGTGTTCGTGCAGATCGGCCTGGTGCCCAACACCGAATGGCTCAAGGGCACGGTGGAGCTGTCGCGCTTTGGTGAAATCATTGTCGATTCGCACGGCCGCACCAACCTGCCCGGCGTGTTTGCCGCGGGCGACTGCACCACGGTGCCGTTCAAGCAGATCGTGATCGCGGCGGGCGAAGGCTCGAAGGCGGCACTGAGCGCGTTCGATCACCTGATCCGCATGCCCGTGGTGGCTGGGGCGGCGTGATTTCGCAATAAAAATGGCTGTTTGCGCGCAATGGTATTGCGCTGGTAGCTATTAAAAAATGAGCGGCTGGCTGCGTGGAGTGGTCAGCCGCTTTGTTTTTGGACGCTTGGCAGGTGTTGGGGGCTGGTGTGTATGACGGCCATCGCTCATGGCGGTGGAAGAGGGCAGCTTCCTTTACGCGTCACTTTGCCAGTTCGGCAATCGACTGAACGTGGAAATCTGCGACCGGAGCTGCGACTCGGTTACCCACCAGGCAGGTGGACATGCCCAGCTTCTTGGCTGGTAGAACATCGCGCTCCAGGCTGTCCCCCACGAAAAGCACTTCATGGGGCGCGGCGCCGATGGCTTCGAGCGCTGCAAGAAATGGCTTCTCAGAGGGCTTGATGGCTCCGACCTCCGTGGAGAAGATGGTGGTGCAAAACAATGGTGCAACCCCGCTGGTCTGCAACTCGCTGCGCCAATGGTGCGACGGTGCCCACACGTTGCTGACCACAACAACCGTGCTCTTCTCTGCGACTGTTGATTTCCACGCAAACCTGACCCACCATTTCCATCTCGATCTGACCCACCCTTGTTCGTGAACTTCACGCTCACGTTGTGGATAAGTTCTTGGCTATCTTCTCCTTCTTGGTGGTTTGTGGTGGTTGCTGTGCGGAGCTGTTCTTGAACCTGTAGCTGTCGTTGCCGGTTTCCAGAATATGGCAGTGATGCGTGAGGCGGTCCAGCAGCGCCGTGGTCATCTTGGCATCTCCGAACACATTGG
>NZ_JBUDZG010000050.1:0-21029 GCF_054950075.1 Acidovorax sp. Q11
GCCGTGTACCGGCTCAACCACAGGCCCCGCAGATGCCTGGGCTGGAAGACTCCGCATGAGGTGTTCCACGGCTACAAAGTGAGCCCACTTACACTGGGGATTGGCGCACTTCGTTGTTGAAACCGCCGCTTCAAAAAAACCATGCACACCATCGCCATCACCCAGGGGGACCCCTCCGGCATCGGGCCCGAGATTGTGGCCAAGGCCTTCCGCGACGCGCCCGAGGTGCTGCGCCATTGTTTTGTGGTGGGCGATGTAGCCACACTGCGGCGCGCAGCCCAGGCCATTGAGCGGCCGGGTGTGGGGGGCTTGCCGGTGGCGCAGATCAGTGCGCCACACGAGGCGCTGGCCATGCCCCCGCGCTGCGTGCCCGTGCTGCCGGTGCCGGGCATTCCGGGGCCCCAGCCCTGGGGCCAGGTCAGTGCCGCGGCAGGCCGGGCCGCAGCCGACAGCGTGGTCTGGGCGGCCCGAGCCGCCTTGCGCGGCGAGGTGGCGGCGCTGGTCACAGCGCCCCTGCACAAGGAGGCGCTGTCCGCTGCGGGCGTGGATTTTCCGGGGCACACCGAGCTGCTGCAGGCCGAGGCCGCAGCCCACCAAGGCGTGCCGCTGGACCGGATGCCGGTGCGCATGATGCTGGCCAATGATGAGTTGCGCACGGTGCTGGTCAGCATCCATGTGTCGCTGCGCGATGCCCTGGCGGCCGTCACGCAGGACAGCGTGCTGCAAACGCTGCAGATCACCCATGCCGCGCTGTTGCGCAGCCTGGGCCGCGTGCCGCGCATTGCGGTGGCGGGGCTCAATCCCCATGCGGGCGAGGGCGGGCTGTTTGGGCGTGAGGAGCTGGATGTGATCGCCCCCGCCATCGCTGCTGCACGCGCCCAGGGGCTGGATGTGCACGGCCCGTTTGCGCCTGACACAGTGTTCATGCGCGCGCGCAGCACGCCGCAGCGCCCGGGCGAATTCGATGTGGTGATCGCCATGTACCACGACCAGGGGCTGATCCCGGTGAAGTACCTGGGCGTGGACAGGGGGGTGAATGTGACGCTGGGCCTGCCCCTGGTGCGCACCAGCCCTGACCACGGCACGGCCTTTGACATTGCGGGGCAGGGCGTTGCCGATGCGGCCAGCCTCATCGAGGCGGTGTGCATGGCGCGCCAGCTGTCCGCGTAGCGCTCCTGCACCTGTTTTGCAGTGACCCATGGGCTGCCACAGCCGCATGCAGCCTATGCAACTGGCGCGGCCAAGGCGAGTGCCCCCGCGCAAGGGCCGCCCCGCCGCGCGGGGGCGTCCCCCTCCCGAATCGCGCAGCGAGTCGAGAGAGGGGTGAAGGCGCGAAGCGACTCAGGGGGTGCTTACTTCTTCAAGCTGTCCCGGATCTCGCGCAGCAGCACGATGTCCTCTGCGGGGGCGGCGGGTGCTTCGGGCGCGGGGGCCGGGGCTTCGCGCTTGAGGCGGTTGATCTGCTTGATCATCATGAAGATGATGAACGCCAGGATCAGGAAGTTGACGGCCACCGTCAGAAAATTGCCATACGCAAACACCGGCACGCCGGCTTTCTTGAGCGCATCCAGCGTCGTGCCCGTGCCCGGCGGAATCGCGCCCAGCACCACAAACAGGTTGGAAAAATCGAGCTTGCCGAACACCAGGCCCACCACCGGCATGATGAGGTCGGACACCACCGAATCCACAATCTTGCCGAAGGCGCCACCGATGATGACACCCACGGCGAGGTCCACCACATTGCCCTTGACTGCGAATTCCCTGAACTCTTGCATCATCCCCATGTTGTTGCTCCTTGTGTGAACGGATGTTGATGCGGGAGTATTGCTCAGCGCAATGGGCTGTCAAGACAGGCGGCTGCGTTGAAATAACCATTTTCACTCCGCTACAATTCGCGGTTGACCCCAATCTAGCGATGATCAATCGAGGATCCCCATGAGTGACACTCCAATCGACTCCAGCAAGCGGACGTGGATCATCACGTCAGCATGTGCTGGTGCGGTGGGCGGCGTGGCAACCGCCGTCCCTTTCGTGAGTACCTTCCAGCCCTCCGAGCGCGCAAAAGCCGCCGGGGCTGCGGTAGAGGTGGATATCTCCGCCCTCAAGCCTGGAGAAAAAGTCACCGTGGAGTGGCGCGGCAAGCCCGTCTGGATCATCAAGCGCACCCCCGAGCAGCTGGCCGAGTTGCCCAAGCTCGACGGCCAGCTGGCGGACCCCAAGTCCGAGCGCAATCCATCCGAGCTGACCCCCGAGTACGCCCGCAACGAAGCGCGTTCCATCAAACCCGAGATTTTTGTGGGTGTGGGCATCTGCTCGCACTTGGGTTGCTCGCCTTCCGATAAGTTCCAGACCGGTGCCCAGCCTTCGCTGCCCGACGACTGGAAAGGCGGCTTCCTCTGCCCATGCCATGGCTCCACGTTCGACATGGCCGGCCGCGTCTTCAAGAACAAGCCCGCACCCGACAACCTCGAAGTGCCCCCCCACATGTACCTCACCGACACGCGCCTGCTGATCGGTGAAGACAAGAAGGCTTGAAGGAGCACCACGACATGGCTGAATTCAAGGAAATCTCTCCCAACGCCTCGGCGGGCGCCAAGGTCACGAACTGGTTCGAGAACCGCTTCCCGACCGCGTTCGATGCCTACAAGGTGCACATGTCGGAGTACTACGCTCCGAAGAACTTCAACTTCTGGTACATCTTCGGCTCGCTGGCGCTGGTCGTGCTGGTGATCCAGATCGTGACCGGCATCTTCCTGGTCATGCACTACAAGCCCGACGCCAACCTGGCGTTCGCTTCGGTCGAGTACATCATGCGCGATGTGCCCTGGGGCTGGCTGATCCGCTACATGCACTCCACGGGCGCTTCGGCGTTCTTTGTGGTGGTGTATCTGCACATGTTCCGTGGCCTCATCTACGGCAGCTACCGCAAGCCGCGCGAACTGGTCTGGATCTTCGGTTGCGCGATCTTCCTGTGCCTGATGGCCGAGGCCTTCATGGGCTACCTGCTGCCCTGGGGCCAGATGTCCTACTGGGGCGCCCAGGTGATCGTGAACCTGTTCGCTGCCATTCCCTTCATCGGCCCGGACCTGGCCCTGCTGATCCGTGGCGACTACGTGGTGGGCGATGCCACGCTGAACCGCTTCTTCAGCTTCCACGTGATCGCCGTGCCGCTGGTGCTGCTGGGCCTGGTGGTGGCGCACTTGCTGGCGCTGCACGATGTGGGCTCCAACAACCCCGACGGTGTGGAAATCAAGGGCCCCAAGGCGCCCAAGGATGCCAATGGCAAACCGCTGGATGGCGTGCCTTTCCACCCCTACTACACGGTGCATGACATCTTTGCGCTGAGCATGTTCCTGATGGCATTCACGGCCGTGGTGTTCTTTGCTCCCGAGTTCGGTGGCTACTTCCTCGAATACAACAACTTCATCCCTGCCGATCCGCTCAAGACGCCTGCGCACATCGCTCCGGTCTGGTACTTCACGCCGTTCTATTCGATGCTGCGTGCCATCACCACCGAGATGATGTACGCCCTGATCCTGTGCGTGGTGGCGGCTGCAGGTTTCGGCGTGCTCAAGGCCAAGCTGCCCAGCTTCATCAAGGCCGGGGTCGTGGGTGTGGCCCTGGTGGTCGTGGCCATGATGCTGTCCATCGATGCCAAGTTCTGGGGCGTGGTGGTGATGGGTGGTGCCGTGATCATCCTGTTCTTCCTGCCCTGGCTGGACTACAGCCCCGTCAAGTCGATCCGTTACCGCCCCGACTGGCACAAGTACCTGTACGGTATTTTTGTGATCAACTTCCTGATCCTGGGCTATCTGGGTGTGCAGCCTCCATCGCCCATCGGCGAGCGCGTGTCGCAAGTGGGCACCCTGTTCTACTTCGGCTTCTTCCTGCTGATGCCCTGGTGGAGCCGCATTGGTGAAACCAAGCCCGTGCCTGACCGCGTGACCTTTGTGGCGCACTGAGCCTGGAGACAACAACAATGAAGAAAATCATCCTCACGTTGATCGCCGCTGTGGGCCTGGTTGCCGGTGCAGCCCATGCTGCTGGTGGCGACACCATCGCCTGGGACAAGGCGCCCAACAAGACCAATGATCTGGCTTCGCTGCAAAACGGCGCCAAGGTGTTCGTCAACTACTGCCTGAACTGCCACTCGGCAGCCTTCATGCGCTTCAATCGCCTGCGCGACATCGGTTTGACCGAGCAGCAGATCAAGGACAACCTGCTTTTCACGACCGACAAGGTCGGCGAGACCATGAAGGCGTCCATCGATCCCAAGCAGGCCAAGGAATGGTTTGGCGCCAACCCGCCCGATCTGACCGTGATTGCCCGCTCGCGCGCCGGCCACGGCGGCACAGGTGCGGACTACCTCTACACCTTCCTGCGCACGTTCTACCGTGACGAGACCAAAGCCACGGGCTGGAACAACCTGGCTTTCCCGAGCGTGGGCATGCCCCATGTGCTGTGGGAAATGCAGGGTGATCGCCGCCCCGTGTTCGAAGAGCGCGAAAGCCACGGTCACAAGACCCAGGTCTTCAAGGGCTGGGAGCAGGTGAAGCCCGGCACCATGACCCCGCTGCAGTTCGACCAGACCGTGGGTGACCTGGTGAATTACTTGCAATGGATGGGCGAACCTGCCCAGAACACCCGCGTCCGAGTGGGCGTGTGGGTGTTGATTTTCCTGGGTGTTTTCACCGTCATTGCCTGGAGGCTGAACGCGGCCTTCTGGAAGGACGTGAAGTAAACAGCACGAGCCGCAAATCCTTGGCAAGGCGCCCCTCGGGGCGCCGCTGGATTGTTTGCAGAGTGGGCGCTTTGGGCTCCCACTCTTTTGATTTTTAGGAGCCTCCCACCATGATGGTGCTTTACTCGGGTACGACCTGTCCCTTCTCCCACCGCTGCCGTTTTGTCCTGTTCGAAAAGGGCATGGACTTTGAAATTCGCGATGTGGACCTGTACAACAAGCCCGAAGACATCAGCGTGATGAACCCGTATGGCCAGGTGCCTATCCTGGTCGAGCGTGACCTGATCCTGTACGAGTCGAACATCATCAACGAGTACATCGACGAGCGCTTCCCCCATCCGCAGCTGATGCCCGGCGACCCGGTGGATCGCGCCCGCGTGCGCCTGTTCCTGTTGAACTTCGAGAAAGAGCTGTTCGTGCATGTGAACACGCTCGAATCGCGTGCGACCAAGGGCAACGAAAAAGCGCTGGAAAAGGCCCGTGCCCACATCCGCGACCGCCTCACGCAGCTGGCCCCCGTGTTCCTCAAGAACAAGTACATGCTGGGTGACAACTTCTCCATGCTGGACGTTGCCATCGCCCCGCTGCTGTGGCGCCTGGACTACTACGGCATCGATCTGTCGAAGAATGCGGCACCGCTGCTCAAGTACGCCGAGCGCATTTTCTCGCGCCCTGCCTACATTGAGGCACTGACGCCGTCCGAGAAGGTCATGCGCAAGTAATCTGCGGCCTGCCCACTTTCTTTTATACCCACGCAGCAGCCATCCATCGACATGACCGCACAGGAATCGACCTCCACGCGCCCCTATCTCATTCGTGCCCTGTACGAGTGGTGCACGGACAACGGGCTCACGCCCTATGTGGCCGTGCGCGTGGACGATTCCGTGCAGGTGCCGCGTGAGTATGTGAAGGATGGCGAGATCGTTCTGAACATCAGTTTTGATGCGACGAGCGCTCTGCAGCTGGGCAATGACTTCATCGAGTTCAAGGCCCGCTTCGGTGGCAAGCCCCGCGAAATCCTGGTGCCCGTGGGCCGGGTGATCGCGATCTATGCCCGTGAAAATGGCCAAGGCATGGCCTTCCCTCCGCCGGTGGATATGTTGGCGGGCGGGGACGTTTCTCCGGTACTGGCATCCGCCCCCGCGCCCGCAGTGCTTGTGGCGGCAGCGCCAACGCCCTCGGATGACCGGGTGGTTCAGTTGGTGGAAAGCGATGAGGGTGGCAAAGACGACGGGGGTGATGCCCCGCGTCCACCCCCCGCGCCAGGCGGTGCACGGCCCTCGCTCAAGCGCGTCAAATAGCGCTGTTTTCGATTTTTGGGCTGCATTTACGGGATAAAATGCTGCCTTCGCCGGTTTAGCTCAGTTGGTAGAGCACCCGCCTTGTAAGCGGTAGGTCGTCAGTTCGATTCCGACAACCGGCACCATTTTTCTTGCTTTCTTCTGCATTCCCTGGTTCTGACGGCAACCGTCAGGTTTGAACTTTCAGGCGAATCGCGTTAACCTCCCACCCCCGGCTGCGCAAATGCGCCTGCAACGCAGGCAGCAGTTGGCGTATTTTTGCCGCTGCAGCATTGCTCTTGATCAGCAGGCACCAGCTGTCCCCATCGATGGGGCCTGCCTGGATGGCTGGACGCAAGGTTGCGGGTATCAGCAATTCAATGGCCTTGAGCCGATCACTGGAGTCGCGTGTCAGTGCTGTGAGCCTGGCCAGCGTGGGGGATTCCGCGCTGGCTTGCTGCACGGTGACAGCGTGATGGCGGCGATTCATGGTGTGGTGTCTTCGGGCGTGGGGAATTCGTAGTGCATTTGATTATCACGGACGCCAGGTTGGCGCGCAGCCGGGCCATTCATCTGTCTGGCACCCGTCTGCTTTTGGCGGGCTTGGCGCTGTCGCTGTGCCTCATGCTGGTGGCGGCCACCCTGTACCACTGGGTTTTTCTGAAAGGCGCGCGCGAAGGCTGGCCGATTGTCGGCTCCCTGGTGCGGCTGGTCGTCAAGGACGAGTTTGCAGAACGCGACCGCTTCATGCGCGCCAACCTCGATGCCATGGCGCGCCGTGTGGGCGAGATGCAGGCCCGCATGGTGCAGCTGGAGTCCCTGGGAGAGCGGGTGCTGGGCCTCGCGGGCATGGCACCGGGCGACATTCAGAAAGTCGACGCACGTGGCGGAGCGCTGGTGAGTGCCCACAACCTGTCCATGGAAGAGCTGCAAACCACCCTGGATGAGCTGGAGCGCCTGACCAACCAGCGGGTGGATTTGATGACGGTGCTCGAATCCCGTTTGTTTGACCAGCACATCCGCAAGAAGATGGTGCCGACCCATGCGCCCGTCACCGGGCGGTCTGCGGGCTCGGGTTTTGGTTGGCGCCTGGATCCGATCACTGGCCAGTCGGCCTTGCACACCGGCCTGGATTTTCAGGCCGACACGGGCACGCCCATCCTGGCAGCGGCAGGGGGCGTGGTCGTCACGCAGGAGTACCACCCCGCCTACGGCAACATGATCGAGGTGGACCATGGCAACCAGCTGGTGACGCGTTATGCCCATGCCTCGCGTACCCTTGTGAAACAAGGGGACATCGTGCGCCGGGGCCAGAAGATCGCAGAAATCGGCACGACGGGGCGCTCGACGGGGCCCCATCTGCATTTCGAAGTGCTGGTGCAAGGGGTTTTTCAAGACCCCCAGAAGTTCCTGAGCGCGGGGGGCACGGCCACCAATGCGCAGGTGGCGGCCGCGCAAGGGGCCGCACCCACACAGGGCAGGTAAAATCGCGGGTCCGGTGTTCATTGCCTGGGTTGCAAACCTGGCCAAAGGACCCACCTGAACTCAATTCATCTTAGGGATTTCGGTCGCTTGGCGCGCTGATTGCAGCGGGCAGGCGGTCCTGTTCGCATGGCCACCAACTTCCTCACCAAAATATTCGGCAGCCGCAATGACCGGCTCCTCAAGCAGTACCGCAAGACGGTGTCCCGCATCAATGCGATGGAGCCCGAGTACGAGAAGCTGTCGGACGAGCAGCTCAAGGCCAAGACGCAGGAGTTCAAGGAGCGCGTAGCCAAGGGTGCGTCGCTGGACGACATCCTCCCCGAAGCCTTTGCGGTGGTCCGCGAAGGGTCCAAGCGCATCATGAAGATGCGCCACTTCGATGTGCAAATGCTGGGCGGCATGGCGCTGCACTACGGCAAGATCTCCGAAATGCGCACGGGTGAGGGCAAGACGCTGACCGCCACGCTGCCGGTGTACCTCAATGCCCTGTCGGGCAAAGGTGTGCATGTGGTGACGGTGAACGACTACCTCGCCAACCGCGACGCGCAGTGGATGGGGCGCCTGTACAACTTCCTGGGCCTCACGGTAGGCATCAACCTGCCCAACATGCCCCGCGAGCAGAAGCAGGAGGCCTACCGCGCCGACATCACCTACGGCACGAACAACGAATACGGCTTCGACTACCTGCGCGACAACATGGTCTACGAGGCTGCTGACCGCGTGCAGCAAGGCCTGAATTTCGCCATCGTGGACGAGGTGGACTCCATCCTGATCGACGAGGCGCGCACGCCCCTGATCATCAGCGGCCAGGCCGAAGACCACACGGCGACCTATGTCGCCATGAACAAGGTGGTGCCTCTGCTGGTGCGCCAGGAAGGCGAAGCCGACCCCCGCACAGGCGAGGGCGTGACCAAGCCCGGCGATTTCACGGTGGACGAGAAGAGCCACCAGGTGTTCCTGACCGAACAGGGCCACGAGACCGCCGAGCGCGTGCTCGCCAGCCATGGCCTGATTGCCGAAGGCGCCTCGGTCTACGACCCGGCCAACATCACGCTGATGCACCATTTGTACGCAGCGCTGCGTGCCAACCACCTTTACCACCGTGACCAGCACTATGTGGTGCAAAACGGTGAGATCGTGATCGTGGACGAGTTCACCGGCCGCCTCATGTCGGGCCGTCGCTGGAGCGAGGGCCTGCACCAGGCCGTGGAAGCCAAGGAAGGCCTGAAGATCCAGGCCGAGAACCAGACGCTGGCCTCCATCACCTTCCAGAACTATTTCCGCCTGTACAACAAGCTCGCTGGCATGACCGGCACGGCCGACACCGAGGCCTATGAGTTTCAGGAAATCTACGGTCTCGAAACCGTGGTCATCCCGCCCAACCGCCCGAGCAAGCGCGACGACCAGCTCGACCGTGTGTACAAGACCACGCGTGAGAAGTACGAAGCTGCCATCAAGGACATCCGCGAGTGCCACGAACGTGGCCAGCCGGTGCTGGTGGGCACCACGTCGATCGAGAACTCTGAAATCATCGACCAGCTGCTGAACAAGGAAAACCTGCCGCACCAGGTGCTCAACGCCAAGCAGCACGCCCGTGAGGCCGACATCGTGGCCCAGGCGGGCCGTGCCGGCATGATCACCATCGCCACCAACATGGCAGGCCGCGGCACCGACATCGTGCTGGGCGGCAACATCGAGAAGGATGTGGCGGCCATCGAGGCCGACGAGTCCCTGCCTGAATCCGAGCGCGCGGCCCAAGTGGCGGCACTGCGCGAACAGTGGAAGGTGGACCACGAGAAGGTCAAGGCCCTGGGTGGCCTGCGCATCATCGCCACCGAGCGCCACGAATCCCGCCGCATCGACAACCAGCTGCGTGGCCGCTCCGGCCGCCAGGGCGACCCTGGCTCGTCGCGCTTCTACCTGAGCCTGGATGATTCGCTGATGCGCATCTTCGCAGGTGACCGCGTCAAATCCATCATGGACCGCCTGAAGATGCCCGATGGCGAAGCCATCGAAGCGGGCATCGTGACCCGCAGCATCGAGTCGGCCCAGCGCAAGGTGGAGGCCCGCAACTTCGACATCCGCAAGCAATTGCTGGAGTACGACGATGTGTCCAACGACCAGCGCAAGGTCATCTACCAGCAGCGCAATGACATCCTCGACGCTTCCGACCTTTCGGACGTGATTGCCGCGATGCGCGAGGACTGCATGACCGATCTCGTGCGCCAGTACGTGCCCGTCGAATCGGTGGAAGAGCAGTGGGACCTGCCCGCGCTGGAAAAGGTGCTGGCCGAAGAATGGCAGGTGTCGATTGCGCTGCAGCAGGAAGTGCAGGGCGCGAGCAGCGTCACCGACGACGAAATCCTGGAAAAGGTGCTGCAAGCCGCGAATGCCTCGTTCGATGCCAAGGTAGAGCAGGTGGGCCGCGACAACTTCACGCAGTTCGAGCGCGTGGTGCTGCTGCAGAACTTTGACTCCAACTGGCGCGACCACCTCTCTGCGCTGGACTACCTGCGCCAGGGCATCCACCTGCGCGGCTACGCACAAAAGCAGCCCAAGCAGGAGTACAAGCGCGAAGCCTTCGAGCTGTTCCGCCAGCTGATCGACCAGGTCAAGAACGAGGTCACCAAGATCCTCATGACCGTGCAGATCCAATCCCAGGCTCAGCTGGACCAGGCCGCACAGGACATGGAAAGCCGCGCCGAGAGCATCGCGAACGTGACCTACACCGCCCCCACCGAAACGGGCGAGGTGGAAACCACAGTGGATGCACAAACGGTGGGCCAGGCCCTGCCGGAGGGCATCCGCGTGGGCCGCAACGACCCCTGCCCTTGCGGCAGCGGCAAGAAGTACAAGCAGTGCCACGGCAAGCTCGCTTGATTTCCTGATCCACACAACACGGGCTTCGGCCCGTGTTTTCATTGGCGCGCCACGGTTTTCCGGATAATCGGCCGCAATCTTCATTGACGGATGCAGAGGCTGTGTAGCCACCATGCATCTGACCCCTCCCTCCGATAGAAAGGCCCCGTCCCATGCCTGTGAATCTTGTTGCCCCTGTTGCCGCCGACCTGCACCCGATTGCCGGTGTTCGGATTGGTGTGGCCGAAGCCGGTGTCCGCAAGGCCAACCGCAAGGACCTGACCGTGTTCCTGCTGGACGAAGGCGCCAGCGTGGCGGGCGTGTTCACCCAGAACCGCTTCTGCGCGGCCCCGGTGCAGATCAGCCGCGACCACCTGAGCAGCGGTCAGCCGATCCGAGCCATGGTCATCAACACCGGCAACGCCAACGCGGGCACGGGCGCGGACGGCCTAGCGCGGGCACGCTCCACCTGCATTGCGCTCGCGCAGCAGCTGAGCGTGGCGCCTGAACAGATCCTGCCGTTCTCCACCGGCGTGATCATGGAGCCCTTGCCCAACGACCGCATCGAGGCGGGCCTGCCCGCCGCCATTGCCGACGCGCAGCCGGGCCACTGGGCACGCGCCGCCGAGGGCATCATGACCACGGACACCCTGCCCAAGGCCTTCTCGGCACAGGCGCAGATTGGTGGCGCCACGGTGTCCATCACCGGCATCAGCAAGGGCGCGGGCATGATCCGCCCCAATATGGCCACCATGCTGGGCTTTCTGGCCACCGATGCCTGCGTGGCACCTGCCGTCATGCAGCAGCTGGCGCGCGAGCTGGCTGATGGCTCCTTCAACCGCGTGACCATCGACGGCGACACCTCGACCAACGACTCCTTCGTGGTCGTGGCCACCAACAAGGTCGCGCACGCGCCCATCACCTCACTCGATAGCGCCGACGGCCAGGCGCTCAAGGCCGCGATGCTGGCGGTGTCGCAGAAGCTGGCCCAGGCCATCGTGCGCGATGGCGAAGGCGCCACCAAGTTCATCACCGTGCGGGTGGAAGGCGGCAAGACGGGCGACGAATGCCGCAAGGTGGCCTATGCGATTGCCCACTCGCCCCTGGTCAAGACCGCTTTCTTTGCCAGCGACCCGAATCTGGGCCGCATCCTGGCCGCTGTGGGTTATGCGGGCATCGACGATCTGGAGCAGACAGGCATCGACCTGTACCTGGACGACGTGCATGTCGCTGTGCAGGGCGGTCGCAACCCCGCCTACCGCGAGGAAGACGGCCAGCGCGTGATGAAGCAGGCCGAGATCACCGTGCGTGTGCTGCTGGGCCGTGGTGATGCGATGGACACGGTATGGACCTGCGATTTCAGTCACGAATATGTAACGATCAACGCAGACTACCGCTCCTGATTCACTGCAATACTCCTGATTTGATAGCTGCTAGCGCATGATGGACGCGCGGTGGATGCCAAAATGAACCAGAAATTTGAACATCTGATCGAGCGTGCCGAGCAGCTCATCGCCCGCATCGAATCCGTGCTGCCTCAGCCGCTCTCTGCGCCCGACTGGTCGGCCGCCATTGCCTGGCGCTATCGCAAGCGCAGCAGCGGCCACGGCACCCTGGAGCCGGTGCGCCATGTGGCCGCGATGGCACTGGCGGACCTCAAGGAAATCGGCCCCCAGAAGGAAAAGATCGAGCGCAACACGCAGCAGTTTGTGCGAGGCTTGCCCGCCAACAACGTGCTGCTGACCGGCGCACGCGGCACGGGCAAGTCCTCGCTCATCAAGGCCTGCCTGAACGCCTACGCGGCGCAGGGGCTGCGCCTGATCGAGGTGGACAAGGCGGACCTGACCGATCTGCCCGACATCGTGGATGTGGTGTCCGCGCGGCCGGAGAAATTCATCGTCTTTTGCGATGACCTGAGCTTTGAAGATGGCGAGCCCGGCTACAAGGCGCTCAAGTCCATTCTCGATGGCTCGGTGGCGGCCGCCACGCCCAACGTGTTGATCTACGCCACCAGCAACCGGCGCCACCTGCTGCCGGAGTACATGAAGGAAAACCTCACCTACACCCACACCGAGGATGGCGAGGTGCATCCCGGTGAAGTGGTGGAAGAGAAGATCTCCTTGTCAGAGCGTTTTGGCCTGTGGGTGAGCTTCTACCCGTTCAGCCAGGAGGAGTACCTGAGCATCACCGCGCAATGGCTGTCGTCGCTGGGGGTTTCTGCTTCGGCCATCGCGGCTGCGCGGCCCGAGGCCCTGATCTGGGCGCTGGAGCGGGGCTCGCGCAGCGGCCGCGTGGCCTACCAGTTTGCACGCGACTATGCGGGGAAGCACAGTGGCTGAAACCGCACGCAAACACACCGAGGTAGCCGTGGGCATCTTGCTGCGTGAGGATGGCGCCATGCTGCTGTCCACCCGCCCGCAGGGCAAGCCGTATGCGGGCTACTGGGAGTTTCCGGGTGGCAAGCTGGAAGCGGGCGAAACGGTGGAAGAGGCGCTGCGCCGCGAGCTGATCGAGGAACTGGGCGTGACCATCGGCCCGGCCACGGTCTGGAAGGTCACGGAGCACGACTATCCCCATGCCCTGGTGCGTCTGCACTGGTGCAAGGTCTGGGCATGGGCGGGGGAGTTCGAGATGCGCGAGGGCCAGTCCATGGCCTGGCAGCAGATGCCGTTGACGGTGGCGCCGGTGCTGCCCGGCGCCTACCCGGTGTTGCAGTGGCTGGCCGAGGAGCGGGGCCTGGAGTTCAAGCCGGAATAAACCATCGCGCCTGCTTGCCGTTGGTGCAGTGAAGATGGATTGCTATCAATTGTGTAGCTTAAAGGTGTTTGCTGTCAGGCGGTGACGGCCATTTACAGCCAGTATTCTGGCTGGGCGGCCGTATATCAGTGCTGTTGGCGCGGGTCGCCATACTGGGCGTCCTCAGGCGGGGCTTCGGCGGGCATGCGGAAGTCCTCGCTGGCCCAGGCGCCCAGATCGACCTGCTTGCAGCGCTCGCTGCAAAAAGGGCGGTAGGCATTGACGGGGCTGTACACGCTGTCGCCGCCACAGCAGGGGCAGACCACGGTGCGTGCAAAGGGGGTGGAGGAGGTGGAGCGGGTCATGCTTGTGGGCGAATCAAGGTGGTGCTCGCCTGGTCACCAGGATGGTTCACTGAAAGTATCCAGACTCAGGCGCACAGCGTGAGTTCAAACGCAGCATCCTCATTGCAGGCGTGCAGGCGGCCATCCCCTTCGAGCCGCATGAGCCGCACCGAAACAATCAGGCGGTTGCCGCTGATCTCGGGAATCAGATTCAGGGCCGGGTCCATGCGCAGCCGCAGCAACTGGAAGGTGCGCCCTTGCGGCAGGTTCTGCTGGAACTGACCGCGCTCGGCCGCCACCTTTTGGGGGACACCCGAATCGCGCAGCAGCTTGAGCAGCACATAAATCGACTCAGCCAGGGGCGCCAGGGTGGACGCCCATTGCTCCAGCGCCTGCTGCCGGACGTCGGGTGCATGGTGTTGCCATGCATAGTAGGCTGGCAGATCGAACCCGCAGGTACCGCCGGGAATGCCGATGCGGCTGCGGATGCTCATCAGCCAGTCGTTCTCGGTCAGCGCATGGCCCGACTTTCCGTTCTGTCCGTTCAGTGTGGTGAAGCACCGGTCGAGCTGGGCGATCACCGCGTCCAGTGCGGCCTCAGAGATGGACGGGTTGCCGCGGTAGCTGTCGAGCTGGTGCTTGTGTTTTTCGATGTCCTTGAGCACGTCCGATTTCAGGTCGGCCCGGGCTGCCACATCCATGATCTCGAAGATCGTGACCAGCGCAAAATGGTGGTCGAGCGCATGGGCGCGGGGGATCAACTCCCCCAACCGGCGGAACAACTGCTCAAGCCGCAGATAGGTTCTGAGACGCTCGTTAAAGGGGTATTCGTAAAGAATCACGCTGGCGGGTTCCTGGGGGGCTCTGGTGCATCATAGCCCGAACAAGGCGGCTGCCTGCCGCACCTGGGCCTGCAATGCCGGCAAGGTGTTGCGGGGCCCGTTGGCAATCACGATATCGGCGACTGCCCGGCGCGCGTGCCGGGTGGCTTGCGATGCAATGATGCCCCGCACCACCTCGGGGGCGAGGCCACTGCGGTGCATGACACGCTCAATCTGGGTCTCTACGGGGCAGTCCACCACGACCACGGCGTCCAGCTGGCGGGCCCACCGGCCGGACTCTGCCAGCAGCGGAATATCGTGCACGATCAGGCGGGAGCCTGCCGCAATGGCCTGCTGTGTCTGCAAAAGGCTGTGGCGGGTCACCAGCGGGTGCACGATGGCCTCCAGCTGCGTGCGCGCTTCGGGTCGGCTGAAGGCCAGTTCGCGCATGCGTGTGCGGTCCAGCGCCCCCGAGGCATCCACGAAGGCCGCACCGAATGTGCTGCGGATGGCGTCCATCGCATCCCCGCCGGTGCCGGTGACCGCGCGCGCAATCTGGTCTGCGTCAATCATTGTGGCACCCAGCGAGGCGAACATGCCGCCCACGGTGCTTTTGCCACTGCCAATGCCGCCGGTCAGGCCCAGGCGCACCGGGCACCTTTTGTTTGCCATGGTCGGGAAGGGGCTACAGGCCCAGGAGATTCAACACGGTGTTGAGGATGGCGTTGGGGCCAAACACCATCGCCGTCAGCCCGGCACCCACGAGGAAGGGGCCAAACGGTATGTAGCCCCCTTCGCGCAAGCTGCTGAAAATTTTCATCGCGATACCGACGATGGCGCCAATGATCGACGACATCAAAATGATGGGCACCAGCGCCTGCCATCCAAACCAGGCGCCGAGTGCCGCGAACAGCTTGAAGTCGCCATACCCCATGCCCTCCTTGCCCGTGGCCAGCTTGAAGCCCCAGTACACCAGCCACAACGACAGGTAACCGGCAGCAGCTCCTGTTACAGAGGCATTCAGCGGGACATTGGTCCACTGGAATGCCGCCGAGAGCAAGCCAGCCCACAGCAGAGGCAGGGTGATATCGTCCGGCAACAGGGTGGTGTCCCAGTCGATGAATGCCAGGGCCACGAGTGCCGCGGAAAATCCGCACCATACAAAACCGGTGGGGGTCACTCCCCAGCGGTGCATGCAGAAAAAGAACAATGCCCCCGTGAGCAACTCGACCAGTGGGTAGCGGGCGCTGATCGGTGCCTTGCAGGACGAGCAGCGGCCTCGCAAAAAGAGATAACTCAGGACAGGGACATTCTCATGCCACTGCACCGCATGCCCGCAAGCGGGGCAGCGCGACCGCGGAGTCATCAGGTTGAAGGGCGCCTGCGTGCCTGCAGGAGGCTCCTTGCCTTGTTTCTCGGCCTCCAACTGGGCCAACTCCGCTTCCCACTGCTGCTCCATCATCTTCGGCAGCCGGTAAATGACCACGTTCAGAAAACTGCCGATCAGCAAGCCTAAGACGCCGCCCAGGCCGACGCCCCACCACACCTCGAACTCCATCACACGACCTGACCGAGCTTGAAGATGGGGAGGTACATGGAAACCACGATTCCGCCAATCAAGGTGCCCAGGAACACGATGATGATGGGCTCCATCAGGCTGGACAGGCCGGCCACCATGTCGTCCACTTCGGCCTCGTAAAAGTCAGCCGCTTTGCCCAGCATGTGGTCAATAGAGCCAGACTCTTCCCCGATGGCACACATCTGCAGCACCATGGAAGGGAAAACGTTGGCATTGCCCATGGCCGCGGTCAGGCTGGTGCCGGTGGAGACTTCTTGCTGAATTTTTTCGGTGGCCATGGAATAAACGGAGTTGCCTGCGGCCCCACCGACTGAGTCCAGCGCTTCGACCAAGGGAACGCCTGCAGCAAACATGGTGGCCAGGGTCCGGGTCCAGCGCGCAACGCAAGACTTGTCGATAAGAGCCCCGAAGACGGGCATGCGTAGCAGCAGGCGATCCATGAACATCTGCATCTTTTCATTGCGGCGCCACGCCTGCATGAAGAAGAAAAAGCTGCCGCCTATAGCGCCAAAGATCAGCCACCACCACTTCACGAAAATCTCACTGATAGCCATCACAAACAGTGTTGGGGCAGGAAGATCTGCTCCGAATGACGTGAAGACCTCCTTGAATGCTGGAATCACGAAAATCATGATCACTGTGACAACGACAAAGGCAACAATGACCACGGATATCGGGTACATCAAAGCCGATTTGATTTTCGACTTGATGGCCTCTGTTTTTTCCATGTAGGTAGCGAGTCGATCCAGAAGCGCTTCCAAAATACCAGCAGCTTCCCCTGCTTCGACCAAATTGCAGTAGAGGCTGTCAAAGTACATCGGATATTTGCGGAAGGCGCCATTCAGCGATGTGCCTGTCTCAATGTCCGCTCGGATATCGTTGAGCAACTTGGTGACACTTGCATTTGTGTTACCTCTTCCCACGATATCGAAAGCTTGCAACAGTGGAACACCGGCCTTCATCATAGTCGCCAGTTGACGTGTGAACAGGGCGATGTCTTTAGGCTTGATTTTTTTGCCAGAGCGCATCCGGCGCTTTTTGATCTTTGTTGGAAAAACCCCTTGGCGGCGCAAGGTGGCCTGAACCTGATTTTCTCCAACCGCACGAATTTCACCTCGAATGATTTTCCCATGCCGATCTTTGCCCTCCCACTCGAAGACAAAATCCTTGATATCTCTTTTTGATGCTACGGTAGCCATACTGCCCTCGTCAGTGAATACTATTCATTGGTAACTGCCAAAACTTCTTCGAGAGAGGTCAGGCCGAGCTTGGCTTTATGGAGTCCGGACTCGCGCAGCGAACGCACACCCTCGGCCCGCGCTTGTTCTGCGATTTCCAGAGCGCTTCCATCACGAAGAATGATGCGTTGGATGTCTTCAGATACGGGCATGACCTGGTAAATACCCAAGCGACCCTTGTATCCGTTATTGCAGGCGGAGCAGCCAACGGGGCGGTAGGTGACCCACGAGCCGTCTATATCATCTTCCTTGTACCCGGCCTCCACGAGGGTTTCGTGGGGAATATCGGCAGGGGCCTTGCAGACCGGGCAGAGTCTGCGTGCCAGCCGTTGTGCCGTAATCAAGATCACGCTGGATGCGATATTGAAGGGCGCTATGCCCATGTTGCGCATGCGTGTCAACGTTGTGGGCGCGTCGTTGGTGTGCAGGGTAGACAAGACCAAGTGACCGGTCTGGGCGGCCTTGATCGAGATGTCAGCCGTTTCCAGATCCCGGATTTCCCCGACCATGATGATGTCGGGATCCTGGCGGAGAAAGGATTTGAGTGCGACTGCAAATGTCAGGCCAGCTTTCTCGTTAACATTGACCTGGTTGACGCCAGGTAGATTGATTTCAGAGGGATCTTCTGCGGTCGCAATATTGACGCCCGGCTTGTTGAGCAGATTCAGGCAGGTGTAGAGAGAAACGGTCTTGCCGGAGCCCGTCGGCCCAGTCACCAAAATCATCCCGTAGGGGCGGCCAATGGCCTGAAGAAGTCGTTCCTTTTCGACAGGCTCATACCCCAATGCGTCAATACCCAGTTTTGCGCTGCTCGGATCCAGAATACGGATCACGATTTTTTCACCAAACAAGGTGGGCAACGTGCTGACGCGGAAATCAATGACTCTGTCGGGGCCTACCTTCAGTTTCATCCGGCCATCTTGCGGCACCCGTTTTTCCGAAATGTCCAGACGCGAAATCACTTTGATGCGCGAGGCCAGCTTGTCCTTGATGGCAATCGGGGGGGAGGCTATTTCACGGAGCTCACCATCGATTCGGAAACGGACGCGGTACTGGTGCTCGTATGGTTCAAAATGCAAATCAGAAGCCCGCATGTTGAAGGCGTCCAGCAGCATTTTATGAAGAAATTTGACGATGGGTGCGTCTTCGACCTCTGTGACGCCCGTGTCCGCTTCCTCGGGGGCATCTTCAATCGACACATCGTCAAATTCGAAGTCACCGCCTCCACTCACCAGAGTGTCCATGGATTCACTGGTTGATTTTGTGGTTGACTCAACCAGGCGACTCAGCTTGTCATATTCGGCAATAATCCAATCCACACCCATTTGCGTGGTGAACTTGATCTTTTCTGCAGCTTCCTGGTCTGTAGGGTCTGCCGTGGCAACAATCAGCCGGTTGTTGCGTTTGCTGAGCACTACAACCCGATAAGCTTGGCATATTTTGTTGTCCAGCAGCTCTTTGGGCAGGCGCAATGGATCAATTGCATCCAGGTCAAGAAGCGGTGCCCCAAAAACGGCAGATACCGTATGTGCCAGGTCAGCAGCAGATACCGCGCCGGAGCCTGTCAACTCGGCGATAAAGCTGGTGCGGCTGATTTGTGATTTTTTGTAAATATCCTCAGCCGACTTTTGCGTCAGTTTGCCGGCAGACATCAATGCCCGACCCAGGCCAGGGAGGGCAACTGAGGCTTCTTTGGGGACAGTATCAACAGCGGCCATGTAACCGGTAATGTGTTAGGTGTGGAAAAGAAACCATCCTATCATCACCGATCGCGCAGAGGGTGTACAGCGCGGGATATTGGTAACTGCGCCACACGCGATGCGAATGTGCGTTTGAGCGGTTGATTTATGGTCGGGGTGAGAGGATTCGAACCTCCGGCTGTTGCCGCCGACCGAAATCTGACAGTCTGAAAGGTCTGATGCCGATCCAAAATTGACAGGGGTGTTCAACTGCCCTGCTGATTTTTTCAGCAGGGATGTAAGAGGTGATCACCATGGACATGATTGGCAAGGTCAGGCGCATGAAGTGGCGCGACCAACTCTCTGATGGAGAGATTTGCAGAAGAACGGGACTGGCCAGAAACACGATCAAGAAGTGGCTCAAGGCCCCCGGCGACATAACCCCGAAGTACGAGCGCAAGAAGGCTGATGGCAAGCTCACACCCTTTGTGGCGGTGCTGGAGCAGGCCCTGCGCACGGATGCGCACCGGGCCAAGAACGCAAGGCGCAGCGGCAAGGCGCTGTTTGCGCAGATCCAGGCGCAGGGATACCGGGGCGGCTATAGCGCTGTGACTGACTTCATTCGAGCATGGCGGGTGGAGAGCGCCAAGGATCCCGCCAAGGCCTTTGTGCCGCTGAGCTTCGAGTTGGGCGAGGCCTTCCAGTTCGACTGGAGCGAGGAAGGTCTGATGGTTGGTGGGGTGTTCTACAAACTGCAAGTGGCCCATCTGAAGCTATGCGCCAGTCGTGCCTTCTGGCTGGTTGCCTACCCTGGGCAAGGCCATGAGATGCTGTTCGATGCCCATACCCGTGCCTTCCAGGCATTGGGAGGTGTAGCCAGGCGTGGCATCTACGACAACATGAAGACGGCGGTGGACAAGGTCAAGAAAGGCAAGGGGCGCATCGTCAACGCACGCTTCTCGGCCATGTGCAGCCATTACCTGTTTGATCCGGACTTCTGCAACGTCGCCTCGGGCTGGGAGAAAGGGGTGGTGGAGAAGAACGTGCAGGACAGTCGCAGGCGGATCTGGATCGAGGCCGCCAGCAGGCGCTTTGGATCGTTTGCCGAACTCAATGCATGGCTGGGCGAGCGGTGTCGGTCGGTGTGGTCCGACACCGTGCATCCGATCCACAAGCAGTTCACGGTGGCAGAGATGCTGGAGTTGGAGCGCCCGCACCTCATGTCCATGCCTGTGCTGTTTGATGGGTATGTGGAGAAGCCCGCGCGGGTGAGCAGCACCTGCCTGGTGGCGGTGGCGCGCAACCGCTACTCCGTTCCTTGCGAATGGGCAGGGCACTTGGTCAGCACGCGTCTGTACCCCAATCGGGTGGACATAGCCTGTGCGCAAACCATCATCGCCAGCCACGCCCGCACGCCGGGCAGTGGCCAAGTCACCTATGACTGGCAGCACTACATTGAACTCGTGCAGCGCAAGCCCGGGGCACTGCGCAACGGTGCACCGTTCCTGGACTTGCCTGAGCCTTTGCAGCGCTTGCGCAAATCCCTTCTGAGGCACCCGGGCGGTGACCGCACCATGGCACAGGTGCTGGCCAGCGTGCCGCAGGCTGGCTTGGATGCGGTACTGGTGGCGGTTGATCTTGTCCTTGAAGGTGCCACGCCCAATGGAAGTGTCAGTGCTGAGCATGTGCGCAATGTGCTGGCCAGGCTGAACGCGCCACCCAGGCCGGAGCATGCCAAAACCACCTTGCAACTGACCAGCCTCCCGCTGGCAGATACGGCACGCTACGACCGGTTGCGCCCGACCCACAACGATAACCAAGGGGTCATTCATGTCTGAATCCAAACGCGATGTGCAAAGCGAACTCAAGGCCCTGCGCTTGAATGGCATGGCCAGCGCCTGGGCTGACCTTATGGAACAGGATGGCGGCACCACGATTCAGAGCTCGCGCTGGCTGATCGAGCACCTGCTTCAAGCGGAGGACGTGGATCGGCATATGCGATCCATCGCCCACCAGATGAAGGCGGCACGCTTCCCGATTCACCGAGACCTCGCTGGCTTCGACTTCGAGGTCTCCCCCGTGGACAAGGTGCTGATCAAGAGGCTGGCGGACCTGAGCTTCACCGACGATGCCCAGAACGTTGTCCTGATCGGTGGTCCTGGTACCGGCAAAACCCACTTGGCAACGGCGCTGGGAATCAATGGGCTAACGCACCATTCCAAACGTGTCCGGTTCTACTCGACAGTGGATCTGGTCAATGCGTTGGA
>NZ_JBUDZG010000051.1:0-20762 GCF_054950075.1 Acidovorax sp. Q11
TCCGCACGACCGACGTGACTGGCGCCATCGAGCTGCCAGCCGACAAGGAAATGGTCATGCCTGGTGACAACGTGTCGATCACTGTGAAGCTGATCAACCCCATCGCCATGGAAGAAGGTCTGCGCTTCGCTATCCGCGAAGGCGGCCGCACGGTGGGCGCTGGCGTCGTGGCCAAGATCATTGCTTAATCCATAAGCAGAACAAGGAACTTGCCATGTCCAAGCAAAAAATCCGCATCCGCCTGAAGGCTTTCGATTACAAGCTGATCGACCAGTCTGCTGCCGAGATCGTTGACACCGCCAAGCGCACCGGCGCCATCGTCAAGGGCCCCGTGCCCCTGCCAACGCGCATGAAGCGTTTCGACATCCTGCGTTCGCCCCACGTCAACAAGACGTCGCGCGACCAGCTGGAAATCCGCACGCACCAGCGTCTGATGGACATCGTGGACCCAACGGACAAGACCGTTGATGCCCTGATGAAGCTCGACCTGCCTGCTGGCGTGGACGTCGAAATCAAGCTGCAGTAGTCCCGGAAGGCTGGTCCGCAAGGGCCAGCCCGATGGTTTGCAACGCGGACTTGCTTGAAAAAGCAGTCCGCGTTATACTTTAGGGCTTCGCCTTTCTCGCGCCTGCAAAGTTGCGGGGTTTAGGTGGAGTTTTATTAACCTTCTTTCACGCGCTGGCGCGCAAGTGCTGAGCAAAAACGCTGAGGCCAATTGAAGTCGCAGCGGTGAGAGTTTTGGAGAAAACCAATGAGTCTGAGCAACTCCCTCGGGTTGCTGGGTCGCAAAGTGGGCATGATGCGTCTGTTCACCGATGATGGGGACGCAGTGCCTGTCACGGTGGTGGATGTGTCCAACAACCGCGTTACCCAGATCAAAACCCAAG
Organism: Acidovorax sp. Q11; assembly: GCF_054950075.1. Lineage (NCBI taxonomy): Bacteria > Pseudomonadati > Pseudomonadota > Betaproteobacteria > Burkholderiales > Comamonadaceae > Acidovorax > Acidovorax sp. Q11. Next base: position 888 of record NZ_JBUDZG010000051.1, read on the forward strand.
AGAACGATGGCTACGTGGCCCTGCAGGTCACGTTCGGTTCGCGCAAAGCATCGCGCGTGACCAAGCCAGAAGCCGGCCACCTTGCCAAGGCAGGTGTGGAAGCCGGTGAAATCATCCAGGAATTCCGCGTGACCGCTGAAACCGCTGGCAAGTATGCCGCGGGTGCTGCTGTGCCCGTGGCGGATGTGTTTGCCGTGGGCCAGAAGGTCGATGTGCAAGGTGCCTCGATCGGTAAGGGCTACGCCGGTACCATCAAGCGCCACAACATGGCCTCGCAGCGCGCGTCGCACGGTAACAGCCGTTCGCACAACGTGCCCGGCTCCATCGGTATGGCGCAAGACCCCGGTCGCGTGTTCCCCGGCAAGCGTATGACGGGCCACCTCGGCGACGTCACCAAGACCACGCAAAACCTCGATGTGATCCGCATCGACGAAGCGCGTCAACTGCTCTTGATCAAGGGCGCTATTCCGGGCTCCAAGGGTGGGTTCGTGACAGTGCGTCCAGCGATCAAGGCCAAAGCCTCCAAAGGAGCGAACTAATGCAGCTCGAACTCCTGAATGACCAAGGCCAAGGCGCATCCAAGCTGGATGTTCCTGAAACCGTGTTCGGTCGTGAATACAACGAAGATCTGGTGCACCAGATCGTGGTGGCCTACCAGGCCAACGCACGCCAAGGCACTCGCGCTCAAAAAGACCGCGAACAAGTCCGTCACTCGACCAAGAAGCCTTTCAAGCAAAAGGGTACGGGTAACGCACGTGCAGGTATGACTTCCTCGCCACTATGGCGTGGGGGTGGTCGGATTTTCCCGAACATGCCTGACGAAAATTTCACGCAGAAGATCAACAAGAAGATGTACCGCGCCGGTATGTCTGCCATCTTGTCGCAGCTGGCCCGCGAAGGCCGTCTGGCTGTGGTCGATTCGCTGAAGCTTGACTCCCCCAAGACCAAGGTCCTGGCCGACAAGTTCAAGGCGATGAACCTGCAATCGGTGATGGTGATTGCCGACGAAGTGGACGAAAACCTGTACCTGGCCTCCCGTAATCTGGTGAACGTGCTCGTCGTTGAGCCCCGTTACGCCGATCCCGTGTCGCTGGTCCGATTCAAGAAAGTGCTCGTCACCAAGGGCGCAATCGACAAACTCAAGGAGATGTTCGCATGAGCACGCTCAAGTTTGACGAAGGTCGTCTGATGCAAGTGCTGGTCGCTCCCATCGTGTCCGAAAAGGCCACCATGGTTGCTGAAAAGTCCAATGCTGTGACGTTCAAGGTGCTGCAGAACGCTACCAAGCCAGAAATCAAGGCCGCTGTGGAATTGATGTTCAAGGTCGAGGTCAAGGGCGTTTCCGTGGTGAACACCAAAGGCAAGACCAAGCGCTTCGGCAAGACCGTGGGCCGCCGCGACAATGTTCGCAAGGCATACGTCACGCTGCAGCCAGGTCAAGAGCTGAACCTGTCCGGGGAGGCTGCTTAATCATGGCCGTTATCAAGATGAAACCCACTTCGCCCGGCCAACGTGCCGTGGTGAAGGTCACGCGTGACCACCTGTACAAGGGTGAAGCATACGCCCCCCTGCTGGAGCCTCAGTTCCAGAAGGCCGGCCGCAACAACAACGGTCACATCACCACCCGTCACAAGGGCGGTGGCCACAAGCACCACTACCGTGTGGTGGATTTCAAGCGCAACAAGGACGGTATTCCGGCCAAGGTTGAGCGTATCGAGTACGATCCGAACCGTACGGCCCACATCGCTCTGGTGTGCTATGCCGACGGCGAGCGCCGCTACATCATCGCTCCCCGTAACCTGGAAGTGGGCGCAACCCTGCTGTCCGGTTCGGAAGCCCCGATCCGCGCTGGCAACACGCTGCCTATCCGCAACATCCCCGTGGGTTCGACCATCCACTGCATCGAGCTGAAGCCCGGTGCCGGTGCGCAGATCGCCCGCTCGGCTGGTGCTTCGGCAACCCTGCTGGCCCGCGAAGGCACCTACGCCCAAGTGCGCATGCGCTCGGGTGAAGTGCGCAAGATCCACATCGAATGCCGCGCCACCATTGGCGAAGTGGCCAACGAAGAACATAGCCTGCGCCAACTGGGCAAGGCCGGTGTGAAGCGCTGGATGGGTATTCGCCCAACGGTTCGCGGCGTGGCCATGAACCCGGTGGATCACCCTCACGGTGGTGGCGAAGGCCGCACCGGCGAAGGCCGCCATGCAGTCGATCCTTGGGGCAATCTGACCAAGGGTTATCGCACCCGTAACAACAAGCGCACACAGATCATGATCGTGTCGCGTCGCAAGAAGTAAGGGGTAACAGATGACTCGCTCTCTTAAAAAGGGTCCATTTGTTGACCATCACTTGCTGGCCAAGGTCGAAAAGGCCGTTGCCACCAAGGACAAGAAACCAGTCAAGACTTGGTCGCGTCGCTCCATGGTTCTGCCCGAGTTCATCGGTCTGACCATTGCCGTGCACAACGGCAAGCAGCACGTACCGGTCTATGTCACCGACCAGATGGTGGGCCACAAGCTGGGCGAATTCGCCCTGACGCGCACCTTCAAGGGTCACCCCGCTGACAAAAAAGCGAAGAAGTAAGGAACGACCATGTCTGAAACACGTGCAGTCCTCCGGGGCGTCCGTCTGTCGGTCGATAAGGGCCGTCTGGTCGCCGATCTGATCCGCGGCAAGAAGGTGGACCAAGCTCTGAACATCCTGACGTTCACGCAGAAAAAAGCTGCTGGCATCGTCAAGAAGGTTCTGGAGTCGGCCATTGCCAACGCCGAACACAACGATGGCGCTGATATCGACGAACTGAAGGTCAAGACCATCTACGTCGAACAAGGCACCACGCTCAAGCGCTTCACCGCGCGCGCCAAAGGCCGCGGCAACCGCATCAGCAAGCCCACGTGCCATGTGTACGTGACGGTTGGCAACTAAAGGCTCGGGAAGACTATGGGACAGAAAATCCATCCTACCGGCTTCCGCCTTGCGGTCAGCCGCAACTGGTCCAGCCGTTGGTACGCCAGCAACCGCGACTTCGCAGGCATGCTGGCCGAAGACATCAAGGTGCGCGAGTACCTGAAGGCAAAGCTCAAGAACGCGGCTGTGTCGCGCATCCTGATCGAGCGCCCCGCCAAGAACGCCCGCATCACCATTTACTCGGCACGTCCTGGTGTGGTGATCGGCAAGAAGGGTGAAGACATCGAGAGCCTGAAGAAGGAACTCGCTGCTCGCCTGGGCGTGCCTGTTGCAGTGAACATCGAAGAAGTGCGCAAGCCTGAAATCGATGCCAAGCTGATCGCCGACAGCATCACGCAGCAGCTCGAAAAGCGCATCATGTTCCGCCGCGCCATGAAGCGCGCCATGCAGAACGCCATGCGTCTGGGTGCCCAGGGCATCAAGATCATGTCGTCCGGCCGTCTGAACGGTATCGAAATCGCTCGCTGCGAGTGGTACCGCGAAGGCCGCGTGCCACTTCACACGCTGCGTGCGGACATCGACTACGGCACCTCTGAAGCCAAGACCACCTACGGTGTGATCGGCGTCAAGGTCTGGGTCTACAAGGGTGACACGCTGGGTCGTAACGACCTGCCAGCCGTGGAAACGCCTCGTCCAGACGAAGAGCGCCGCCCACGCGGCCCACGCCGTGATGGCCGCCCAGGTGGCGACCGTCCAGGCGCAGGCCGTGGCCCACGTCGTCCTGTCGGTGGCAACACCGCTCCGGCCGACGGCAGCGACAAGCCAGCGGAAGCTGGTGGCGCTGATAACACCGCCGTTAAGCGCGTACGCAAAGTCGCCGCGCCCGCTACAGCAGCGGACGGTAAAGGAGAATAACTATGCTGCAACCTGCTCGCCGTAAATACCGCAAAGAGCAAAAGGGCCGTAACACTGGTGTTGCAACGCGGGGTGCCTCCGTTGCCTTCGGTGATTTCGGTCTGAAGTGCACCGATCGTGGCCGTCTGACGGCCCGCCAGATCGAAGCTGCACGCCGTGCGATTTCGCGTCACGTCAAGCGTGGCGGCCGTATCTGGATCCGTGTGTTCCCGGACAAGCCAATCTCTACCAAGCCCGCAGAAGTGCGTATGGGTAACGGTAAGGGCAACCCCGAGTACTACGTGGCCGAAATCCAGCCCGGCAAGATCGTGTTCGAAATCGTCGGTGTGCCCGAAGAGCTGGCCCGTGAAGCGTTCCGCCTGGCTGCTGCCAAGCTGCCGCTGCGCACCACGTTCGTCAGCCGCCACCTGGGCGCGTAATTCAGGAGAACAAGCAATGAAGACTACTGAACTGCGCCAAAAAGACGTCGCCGGTATCGAAGCCGAAATCAAGGCGCTGCAAAAGGCCCACTTCGGCCTGCGCATGCAAAAGGCTACGCAGCAACTGGGTAACACCAACACGCTGCGCACCACCCGCCGCGATATCGCACGTGCCAAGACCATCCTTGCTGAAAAGCAAGCCGCCAAGTAAGGAGCCCCTATGACGGAAGCTAAAAAATCCCTCAAGCGCACCTTGGTTGGCAAGGTGGTCAGCGACAAGCGTAACAAGACCGTGACCGTGCTGATCGAGCGCCGTGTGAAGCACGAGCTCTACGGCAAGATCGTTGGCAAGTCGAGCAAGTACCACGCGCACGACGAAAATAACGAGTACAAGCTGGGCGACACGATCGAAATCACCGAGAGCCGTCCGCTCTCCAAGACCAAGAACTGGGTCGCGACCCGCTTGGTGCAAAAGGCCGGTCTGCTGTAATAAGCAGCGCTGCATTGAAGTCCGGGGCAAGTCCCCGGTCTGCAAGGCCCTTCAAAACGACCCACAATGTGGGTCGTTTTGCTTTGTGGGCCGTCTTTTTGGATGGCTCCGGCAAATTCCCGGCCCCCCCCGGGGTCCTCCGTTGACCCCTTCCACCATCTACCAACCCCCAAGGAGATAACAATGATCAAAGTCGGTGACACCCTGCCCGCCAGCACGCTGATGGAATATTCCGAAGTCGAGGGCGAAGCCTGCAGCATTGGCCCGAATCCCGTTCCGGTGGACAAGGCCACGGCGGGCAAGACGATTGCCCTGTTTGCGCTGCCTGGCGCTTTCACCCCCACCTGCTCGGCCAAGCATGTGCCCGGCTATGTCGAGAAGGCCGCCGAGTTCAAGGCCGCTGGCGTGGATGAAATCTGGTGCGTGAGCGTGAACGACGCCTTCGTGATGGGCGCCTGGGCGCGCGACCAGAAGACCGAGGGCAAGGTGCGCATGCTGGGCGACGGCGATGCGACCTTCGCCAAGGCCACCGGCCTCACCCTGGACCTGACGGGCAAGGGCCTGGGCCTGCGCAGCAACCGCTACTCGATGCTGGTGCGCGACGGCAAGGTGCTCACACTCAATGTGGAAGGCCCAGGCAAGTTCGAAGTCAGCGATGCGGACACGCTGCTGCAGCAAGCCCAGAAGGCCTGAGTTATCCCTTGTCCTGAGCCGCGTCAGTGAATCGGATGGCACCGAACAGCCGCAGGAGCTTGTCCCTGCGCATCGGTGCCAGCCACTGGCCAGCCCAGTGGATTTCTCCCTCCAGGCGCGCGCGCTCGCCCACATCCACCCCGGGCAGGCGCGCCAGCCGATGCAGCCGGGCCTTCAGGATGTCGAACTGCTCCCGGCTGTAGTTGGGGCGCTGGTTGACCACCAGCCCCGTGACGGATTGGCGCCGGTGGGCGGGCATCAGCCGGGTTTTGTCACCGCGCAGTGCAAAACCTTCGTCCTGCGCGATGGCGCCGACCCAGGCGCGCAGCGCGCCAAACTGGCCCTGCAGGTTCTGCGGGCCTGAAAACACCAGGTCATCCGCATACCGCGTGTAGCGCGCACCAAAGCGTTGTGCCAGCGCATGCAGCCGCAAGTCCAGCCCGAACGCACACAGATTCGCCAGAGCGGGTGAGGTGGGTGCCCCTTGGGGCAGATGGAGCTGCGCCAGCCGGGCGCTGTGGGCCCGGCGCTGCGCAATCGTCTGCGCCGAGGTCGGTGCCACTTCTTCCCACAGGCGCTCGCGGATAGCCGCCGGGGTGCGCGCGGTGGTCAGGCGCGTCAGCAGCTCGGCGGCAGGACGGCCATGCCCCAGCGCGCGCCACAGAGCCCGCACACGTGTGGCGTTGATGTGGGTGAAAAAATCAGCCAAATCAAAACGGACCACCACCGCCTGCCCGGCATGCACCTGCGCATGGCTGCCCACGCTGCGGCCCCGCACAAAGCCGTGCGCGGCCTCATGGACGGGGATGCCCGCCAGCAGGCGGTCCAGAATGCGGCGCTGGGCGGTGGCCAGGCGCGGGCGCGGGGCCTCCAGCAGGCGCAGGCCGCCGCTGGGTTTGGGTAGCAGGCGATAGCGGTAGTGCGATGCGGGCAGGGCGTAACCGCCCTGGGGTTCGCGCCAATGGCCATGTTCGGGCGCCAGCCACAGCAGATCCTCCAGGGGAACCTCCAGCAACTGGACCAGGTCCTGAGCGGTGGCCAGCACGGGGACGGAGCATTGGAGCGCGCGGCCCATCCAGGCGGGCGCTGGGCCTGCCGTGCCGGGGCGCAGCAGCCAGTGCAAGGGCCTGCCCATTTGGGGGCTGGCCCCCCAGGCGCGGAAACTCTGGGCGAGCTGGGCGTCGGTGCGCAGGTGCCACGGCGTGTCGGAGAGGTCGTCGCCGTCGCTCTCCTCTGGCGCCAGGAAGTCGATGTCGTCGTCTTCGGTGACCAGGTCCCCGTCTTCGTGCCACTGCCAGTGTGAAGTGGGATTGCGCACCCCGGCCTTGCGCCACCAGAAACCCCGGCACAGCCAGGTGGCGAGGTCTTCGGGCTCCAGCCGGGCCCATTCGGCTGCGGACACCGAGGACAGGCGGCGCAGCTGCTCAAACAGCACCTCGGGCAATGGTGGAGGGCCAGGCTCCGGGGCCGCATGGCCCAGGCAGTGCCCGGCTCGGGCCACGAGTGCGCGCAGGCTGCGGTGCCCGGGGCCGTCTGCATCGGCCAGCAGGGCCAATGCCAAGGCCTTGGCCAGGGCGCGGATGGGGGCCGACAGCGTCACGGCGCGGCGTTCAGAAAGAGGTTGGCCTGATACCAACCAGCGGGTTGGGCGCGAACACCATGCCACCGGTGGCAGGTGGTTCGCGCACCCGAATGTGCGCGTATGAGGAAAACACCGTGGGGCTGCCCCACGGCCCGAACCTGTGCAGGCTCGACATGCTTGGCACCAGGCCGCTGTGATTCTATGTGAACTATCAAATTAATAGCTGTCAGGGCTTATGGGATGCGCGCAAAGGCCTGAAAAAGCTCAAGAAATATCGACCTTGAGGTAATGCGCCCCGGCAATGGGGTTGTGGTAGTAGGGCGGAATCTCTTCAAACCCCAGATCGGTGTACAGCGCGCGGGCAGATTCCATGTCGTCCAGCGTATCGAGCAGCACGCAGGCATAGCCCGCCTGCCGGGCGCGGTCCAGCATGGCCTCGGCCAGCTCGCGCCCCAGGCCAAAACCCCGAAACGCCTTGCGCACATACAGACGCTTCATTTCGCTGGCGTTGGGGTAGTCGGCGGCATCCAGGGGGCGCAGGGCGCAGCAGCCCGCCACAGCACCTTCGACCTCGGCCACCAGCAGGGCGCCGCGTGGCTCAGAGTAGTCTCCCGGCAGCTGGGCGAGCTCGGCTTCGAAGCCCTGAAAACACAGGTCTACTCCCAGGGTGGTGGCGTATTCCCGAAAGATGTCGCGCACGGCGTCCAGCTCGGCGGGGGTGCTGGGGGTTCGCAGGGTGATGGAAGGCTTGTCCAAAACGCGAGGGGGCAAAACGATGGAAGCCGCAGTGTAGCGAGATCGACCGCAGCTCCTCAAAAGCCCGCGGCCATGGCCAGCGACGACACCCACCAGGCCAGGCCTGCACACAGGGCCAGCACCACCAGGGCCAGGGCGCGGGTCAGGGCGTCGTCGCGCGAGGGGGTGGCGGGCACGGACAGGGCCTTGTCGCCCCTCAGCATGGGGCGCACCAGGGTGTGCTTGCGCACGGCCACATAAAACAGCACGGCCAGCAGATGCAAGGCGACCAGCCCCAGCACGAGGTACTGGCCGATCTCCTTGTGATAGCCCGTGGCCTGGCCCACCACGGCGTTGGAGACAAAACGCGTGAGCGGGCCTGCAAAGGCGATTTCGTCATCGCTCAGCAGACCGGTGCCCACCTGCGCGCCCAGCACGGCCAGCATCGCAAACACCGACAGCGCGCCCAGCGGGCTGTGCCCGGCGTTGTCTTCGGGGTGTGCGTTGCCGCGCAGGTAACGCACGAGCCGGGCGGGTGAGTACAGAAACGCCGAGAAGCGCGACCAACGCCCGCCGACCAGCCCCCAGACCACCCGGAACACCAGCAGCGCCAGCACCGCGTAGCCCAGGCGAAAGTGCCACTCCATGGCGTTGCCGCCCACCTTGGCGGTGATGACCAGCGCCACGACACAAGCGGCCAGGGCCCAGTGGCAAATGCGGGTGGGAAGATCCCAGATGCGTACGGTGTGTTGCGTCATGGCGGCGATGGCGAGGGAAAAGGGAGGGAATGTGGGCGCATTGTGAAGGAGGCTGCGCCCGGCCGGAAGGGCCCCGGCCATGCGAAAACAGGCCTGACGCGGCATACTGCCAGCGGGCCCCAAGGTGGGCGCCCACCCCACGACAAAGGAAATCTCCCATGAAAGCACTTGCCGCATTTGCCATTACCGCCGCCACGCTGACCGTGTCGGCCCCCGCCTCGGCCCAGTTTGCCAAGGCCGAGGACGCCATCAAGTACCGCCAGAGCGCACTCTTCGTGATGGGCCAGCATTTTGGCCGCCTGGGCGCCATGGCCAATGGCCGCGTACCGTTTGACGCCAAGGCTGCGCAGGAGAACGCCGACGTGGTGGCCGAAATGGCCAAGCTGCCCTGGGCCGGTTTTGGCGCGGGCACGGACAAGGGTGCACCCACCAAGGCGCTGCCGGAGATCTGGACGGAGCAGGCCAAGTTCAAGGAGCATTCCGACAAGCTGCAGGCCGAGTCGGTCAAGCTGGCCGCCGCCGCCAAGACGGGCAACCTCGACAACCTCAAGACCGCGTTTGGCGCTGCAGCAGGCACCTGCAAGGCCTGCCATGACAGCTATCGCGCTAAATAGCGTCCAACCCCCTGAGCGGCTGCGCCGCTTCCCCCTTCTCTCGAATCGCTGAGCGATTCGGGAAGGGGGATGGCGCCAGCGCACGCAGGCGAAGCGCCGCCCACGCGGCTTGGCGGCCCTTGCGCGGCGTCCGCTGGTCTGGGCAGCGCCAATTGCGGACGCAATCTTGCAGAATTGATAGCTACTAGCGCTTGATTCATAAGCGCAAAAGGCCGATTTCGTATGAAATCGGCCTTTGTTTTTGCTCGGATTGCTGTGGCTCAGGTCTCGGCCAGCAGCTTCTCGATGAGCTGGTGCAGCTCGGGGAAGTTGGGCGCGCCCACGTAGGTTTTCACGATCTCGCCGCGCTTGTTGACGATGAAGGTCGAGGGGGTGAGGCGCACATCGCCCCAGGCCTTGGCCACGTTGCCGGTGTTGTCGATGGCCACCTTGAAGGGCAGCTTGCGGGTTTCGGCAAAGTTGACCACGTAGCTGGGCGGGTCGTAGCTCATGGCCACGGCCAGGGTCTCAAACCCCTTGGTGTTGTACTTGTTGTAGGTGGCGACGATCTCGGGCATCTCGGCCACGCAGGTGGTGCAGCTGGTGGCCCAGAAGTTCACCAGGGTGACCTTGCCCTTCAGGTCGGCGGTGGACTGGCTGCTGCCATCCAGCAGGACAAAGGTGGATGCAGGGGCTTCGGCGCGGCCCGTGGCCAGGTACACGTACGCGCCCACGGCCGCAAACGCTGCCACCGCCACACCTGCTGCCCAATGCTTGATCGCCATGATTTCACCATCCAGAAAGAACGAGGCTCTGAGGCCCACCCGGCATTGTGCCGGAGGGCTGGCCCAGGGGGTCGAGTCGGTCCACCCGCAAAAGTTCGGGCCGCTCTGCCGACGCTCTGTCGATAATGGGCCGATGCATAGGACATTGACCGGGGCGCTGGCCCTGCTGCTGGCGGGCTGCAGCCCCGCGTTGAACTGGCGCACCGTGCCCCTGCCTGAGGCGGGCCTCACCATCACGCTGCCCTGCAAGCCCGACCAGGCCACCCGCACCGTCGAGCTGGCCGGGGCGCCCGTGGCGCTGGCCATGGTGGGCTGCGATGCCGATGGCGCCACCTTTGCCGTGTCTCACGCGGCGCTGTCCGACCCGGCCCAGGTGGGTACGGCGCTCACCCACTGGCGCGCGGCGGTGCTGGCGCGCCTGGGGCCACAGGCAGCCGCTTCGGCGGCCGACACACCCTACACACCGCGCGGCGCCTTGCCGCTGCCACAGTCTGTGTGCACCGTGGCCCAGGGCCAGCGCGCGGATGGCGCGGCGGTCACGGCGCAGGCCGTGTGGTTTGCACGCGCGGCAGGCCCCGAGGTGCGGCTGTTCCACGCGGTGGTCTACAGCCAGAAGCCACGGCCGGAGGTGGCTGAGCAGTTTTTTGCCGGCCTGGCGCTGCCATGAGTGGCGTGTCGTCCGGTCTGTTGTCGCGGCGCTCGGCCGTCATCGTTTTCCTGGCCTTTGCGTTTGCCTACTTTCTGTCGGCGTTGGTGCGGGCCGTCACCGCCACGCTGGCGCCCACGCTGGCAGCAGAGTTTGCGCTGCAGGCGCGTGACCTGGGGCTGCTGGCCGGGGGCTACTTTCTGGGCTTTTCGGCCACGCAGCTGCCGCTGGGCACCTGGCTGGACCGCCACGGGCCCAAGAAGGTCGCGCTGGGGTTTCTGGGCGTGGCCGTGGTGGGTAGCCTGGTGTTTTCGGCAGCCACCGGGTTTTCGGGCCTGCTGGCCGGGCGCGTGCTGTGTGGTGCGGGCGTGAGCGCCTGCCTGATGGCGCCGCTCACGGGCTACCGCCGCTGGCTGGACCCCGTGGCCCAGATGCGGGCGAATTCGTGGATGCTGATGACCGGCTCGCTGGGCATGGTGGCGTCCACGCTGCCGGTGCAATGGGCCTTGCCGCTGGTGGGCTGGCGCCCGCTGTTCTGGGGGCTGGCGGTGCTGATTGCACTGTCGATGGTGGTGATTGCCCTCTGGGTGCCGGGCTTGAGCCCGGCAGGGCAGGCGAAGGCAGATTCCGGTGCCGCAGAGGCTTTACCCCAGGGCTATGGCGTGGTGTGGCGCCACCCCTACTTTCAGCGCCTCGCACCGCTGGGGTTCTTCTGCTACGGCGGCATGGTGGCCATGCAGACCTTGTGGGCCGGGCCGTGGATGCAGCGGGTGGCAGGCTATTCCGCCCTGGAGGCGGCCACCGGCCTGTTCTGGATCAACGTGTCCATGCTCTGCACCTTCTGGACCTGGGGCATGCTCAACCCCTGGCTGCTGCGCAAAGGGTTTGGTGCCGACCGGCTCATGGCCTGGGGCCTGCCGCTGTGCTCGGTGGTGCTGCTGGGCATCATCCTGGCCGGGCCGCAGGCCGGGGGCGGGGCCTGGGCGCTGTTCTGCGTGTCGTGCACCTTTGTGTCGCTGTCGCAGCCCGCCGTGGCCATGGCGTTCCCGCAGGCGCTGGCGGGGCGGGCGCTGTCGGCCTACAACCTGGTGATTTTTGTGGGCGTGTTTGTGGTGCAGTGGGGCATTGGCCTGGCTGTGGATGCCTTTGCGGGTGCAGGGCTGGCCACGGTGCCCGCGTTCCAGGCGGCCATGGCGGTGTACCTGGTGTGCAACGCGGGTGCCTATGCGTGGTTCCTGCTGCGGGGGCGGCGCCATAATGTGCTGCCAACCCCCACACCATGAAGACTTGCGCACATGCCGATGCAACAACGGGCCGCGTGCCTGTGACACGCGATGTGTTGATGCCCTGTATTGCGTAAGTCATGACCATGAGCCCCACCAGCATCCTCATCATTGCCCACGCCCCGCTGGCCCATGCGCTGCGCGAATGTGCCCTGCACGTGTTTGCCGACTGCGGCGACAGCGTGGCCGCGCTGGATGTGCAGCCCAACCAGCCGCCTGAAGAGTCGCTGGCCCAGGCGCGCATCCTGCTGGAGCAGCTGGGCACCGATTCCACCCTGGTGCTGACCGATGTGTTTGGCGCCACACCGTGCAACGTGGCGCAGCGCCTAGTGGATGGTGTGCACTCGCGCCTGGTCACGGGCGCCAACCTGCCCATGCTGCTGCGCGCCGTGAGCTACCGGGCCGAACCCCTCGACTCCGTGGTCAGCCGCGCGGTGGTGGGGGGCACCCAGGGGGTGATGCAGGTGGCCATTTCCGCGCCACAGAACCAGAACCGCCGTCACCGACATGATCAAGACCCGTACGACCATCAGCAATAAACTGGGCCTGCACGCCCGCGCATCGGCCAAGCTCACCAAGCTGGCTGGCAGCTTTCCCTGCGACGTTTTCATGAGCAAGGGCGACCGCCGCATCAACGCCAAGAGCATCATGGGCGTGATGATGCTGGCCGCCGGGCTGGGCTCCGAAGTGGAGTTGGAAACCCATGGCGACCGCGAGCAGGAGGCCATGGATGCCCTGCTGGCGCTGATCAACGACAAATTTGGTGAAGGGGAATGAACATGGCCCCCACGGTCGCGCACTGCGTGTCGCTTCCTGCCCCCCGAGGGGGCCCAGCCCGCCTTCGGGCGGCCGGGCGGCGGGCTGACGCGGCCCTTTTCGCACCTCTGTATCGGATCACACCACCATGACCTTCTCCGTCCACGGTCTCGCCGTCGCACGCGGTATCGCCATCGGCCGTGCCGTGCTGGTGGCATCGAGCCGCGTGGATGTGGCGCATTATTTTGTGGAGCCCTCCCAGGTCGAGGGCGAGATCGAGCGGGTGCGCCAGGGCCGAAACGCCGTGGTCGAGGAGCTGCAGCGCCTGCAGACCGACATGCCCGCCGACGCGCCGCACGAGCTGACCGCGCTGCTGGATGTGCACCTGATGCTGCTGCAGGACGAGGCCCTCACGGGCGGCGTCAAGCACTGGATCACCGAGCGCCTGTACAACGCCGAATGGGCGCTGACCACGCAGCTTGAAGTGATTGCGCGCCAGTTCGATGAGATGGAGGACGAGTACCTGCGCGAGCGCAAGGCCGACCTGGAGCAGGTGGTCGAGCGCGTCTTGCGCTACATGAAAGGCGTGGCCAGCCCCGTGGCGCCGCCCGCCAGCAGCCCGCGCCGCAAAACGCAGCAGGATTTGCTGCTGGACGACACGGTGGACGTGCCCCTGGTGCTGGTGGCGCACGACCTCTCGCCCGCCGACATGCTGCAGTTCAAGCAAAGCGTGTTCGCCGGCTTCGTCACTGACGTGGGCGGCAAGACATCGCACACCGCCATCGTCGCGCGCAGCATGGACATTCCGGCCGTGGTGGGCGCGCGTGCGGCCAGCCAGCTGGTGCGCCAGGATGACTGGGTCATCATCGACGGCGATGCAGGCGTGGTCATCGTCGATCCTTCGCCCATCATCCTGGCTGAATACGGCTTTCGCCAGCGGCAGGTGGAGCTGGAGCGCGAGCGCCTGGCGCGCCTGCGCCACACGCCCGCCATCACCATCGACGGCCACAAGATCGAGCTGCTGGCCAACATCGAGCAGCCTGGCGACGCCGCCGCCGCCGTGCGCGCAGGTGCCGTGGGCGTGGGCCTGTTCCGCAGCGAATTCTTGTTCATGGGCAAAAGCGGCAATCTGCCCGGCGAAGACGAGCAGTACCGCGCCTACTGCGAGGCCATCGACGGCATGCAGGGCCTGCCGGTCACCATCCGCACCATCGATGTGGGCGCCGACAAACCGCTGGACAACAAGGCCCACAAGGACAACTACCTGAACCCGGCCCTCGGGCTGCGTGCCATCCGCTGGAGCCTGGCCGACCCGGCCATGTTCCGCACCCAGCTGCGCGCCGTGCTGCGTGCGGCCGCGCATGGCAAGGTGAACCTGCTGTTCCCCATGCTCGCGCACACGCACGAGATCCAGCAGACGCTGGCGCAGGTCGATCTGGCCCGCGCCGAGCTGGACGCGCGTGGCGAGCCCTACGGCCCGGTGCAGCTGGGCGCGATGATCGAGGTGCCCGCCGCTGCGCTCATGGTGCGCACCTTCCTCAAGTATTTCGACTTCCTCTCGATCGGCACCAACGACCTGATCCAGTACACCCTGGCCATCGACCGTGCCGACGAGGCCGTGGCGCACCTGTACGACCCGCTGCACCCCGCCGTGCTGCGCCTGGTGGGCGATGTGATCGCCGAAGGCGAACGCCAGGGCAAAAGTGTGTGCGTGTGCGGCGAAACGGCGGGCGACGTGACCATGACGCGCCTGCTGCTGGGCCTGGGCCTGCGCAGCTTCTCCATGCACCCCGCGCAGATCCTGGCCATCAAGCAGGAGGTGCTGCGCGCCGACACCCGCAAGCTCGCGCCCTGGGCGCAGCAGGTGATTGGTGGCGAGGAGCCTGCCACGCTGCTGGTTTCTTAAGTTAAATCAAAATTGATAGCATTCAAGGCATGCTGATCAGGCGCAGAGGCCCGATTTGACTCATATTTCTGCGCCCGCTGCAGACGCCTCCCTCATCGACTCGCGCCAGGCCCTGCAGCGCCTGCTGGCCACGCTGGGCCTGGTGGTGCTGGGCAACAGCAGCATGTACGTGGTGTCGGTGGTGCTCCCGGCCGTGCAGGCCGAGTTCGGCGTTGGCCGCGCCAGCGCCTCGCTCCCATACACGCTGATGATGGTCTGTCTGGGGCTGGGCGGCTTGCTCACCGGCAGGCTGGCCGACCGCCACGGCCTCACGCCCGTGCTGTGGCTGGGCGCGCTGGCCGTGCTGGGCGGTTTTGTGGGCGCGGCGTTCTCCGGCAGCATCTGGGCGTTTGGCATCGCGCATGCGGTGATGGGTTTCATTGGCAGCTCGGCCACTTTTGCGCCGCTGCTGGCCGACACCGCGCTGTGGTGGAACCGGCGGCGCGGCATTGCGGTGGCGGTGTGTGCCAGCGGCAACTACGTGGCAGGCGCCCTTTGGCCGCCCATCGTGCAGTACGGCATCGACACCATCGGCTGGCGGCCCACCTACATGGCGCTGGGCGTGGTCTGCGGCCTGGGCATGCTGGCCCTGTCGCTGCGCATGCGCCAGCGCCCGCCCGCCATCCAGGCGGCGGCAGAGGGCGCACATGCCATGCCCGTGGACCGCACCCGCCCCTTTGGCCTGGCACCGGGCATGGCGATGGCGCTGCTGTGTGTGGCGGGCGTGGCCTGCTGCGTGGCCATGGCCATGCCCCAGGTGCACATCGTCGCCTACTGCACCGACCTGGGGTTTGGCGCCGCCCAGGGCGCGCAGATGCTGTCGCTCATGCTGGCCTGCGGCATCGTGAGCCGCCTGGTCTTCGGGCTCATCTGCGACCGCATCGGCGGCATCCGCACCCTGCTGCTGGGTTCGGCGCTACAGGGTGTGGCGCTGCTGCTGTTCCTGCCCTACGACGGGCTGGTGCCGCTGTACATCATCTCGGCGTTGTTCGGCCTGTTCCAGGGCGGCATCGTGCCGACCTACGCCATCATCGTGCGCGAGTACTTTGCGCCCGCCCAGGCCAGCGTGCGCGTGGGCGCTGTGATCATGGCCACGCTGGTGGGCATGGCCTTGGGCGGCTGGCTGTCGGGCTGGATCTTCGACATCACCGGCAGCTACCACGCCGCGTTTGTGAACGGCATTGGCTGGAATCTGCTGAACTTGTCCATCACCGGCTGGCTTTTTCTGCGGGTGCGCAAAAATAATCAAAACCGATAGCTATCAAGCCATGATGGACGCGCGGTAGCGGCCAATTTTGTTTGAATTTCAGTGGGCCCGCATGCCCATGATGGCCGCGCCAATGATCATCACCGTCGCCAGTGCAATGCTGGCGCTGAACTGGCGCCCGCTCACCACGATCAGCAACGCGGTGGAGGCCAGGGGCGTGATGTAGCTCAGGATGCCGATGTGCCGCGCGTCGCCCAGCTTGAGCGCCTTGTCCCACAGGAAAAACGACGCACCCAGCGGCCCCAGGCCCATTGTGACCAGCAGCGCCCAGTCGCGCGGCTGCAGGCTGGCGGCGGGCTCCAGCGCCACATGGCACAGCAGCGAGAGCACGCCCGAGACCAGCCCGAACAGCCCGATGGCCGTGGTCGGGAAGGTAGCCACGCGCTTGGTCAGCAGCGAATAGGTGCCCCAGATGAAGGCGGCGGCCAGCGCGGGCAGATAGCCCCAGGCCAGGGTGCCGCTCAGCTCGCGCCCACCGGCAATGGCAATGGCCGCCCCCCCAAACCCCAGCAGCGCCGCCAGCACATGGGGCAGGCGCAGCGCCACGCCAGGCAACACCACGGGCGAGAGCACCACAATGAACAGCGGCCAGAGGTAGTTGACCAGGTTGGCCTCCACCGGCGGCGCATGGCGCAGTGCGATGAACAGCAGGAAGTGGTAGGCGAACAGGCCGTACACCCCCAGAGCCAGTGTGCGCAGCGGAATGCGCCACTGCGACGGATCGCGCATCACAAAAGGCCAGGCCGGCACGCTGCCGATGATGAGCGCCACGCCGGTGAGCAGGAATGGCGGGACATGGGTGAGTGACACCCCCAGCGAGGCGAGGGAGGCCCACAGCGCAATGGCGCCCAGGGCATAAAGGTTGGCTTGCATGGGCCGAGCTTACGCGCGCCGGTCGTCGCGCAATGGCGGCTGATCGTCGTGCGCCAGGGGGTGCCCGGCGTCAATGCGTCAATGCGTCAAGGATTGAGGGTGCGGCGCAGGGCCGCCGTCAGGGCCGAGGGCGAGCGGTAACCGGTGCGCCGCGCCACTTCGGCCACCGCCATGCCCGTGCCACGCAGCAGCCGCGCGTGCGCCAGACGCTGGCTGCGCAGCCAGGCCATGGCGCCCATGCCCTGGTCGTCCCGGCAGCGGGCGGCAAACTGGCTGGGGCTCAGGTGCACCTGCGCCGCCAGGTCGGCCACGGTCAGCTCGGTGTGCCACTGCCGCGCCGCCCATTGCTGCAGCGCAGGCCAGTCGATGGGGCGGCGGCGGGTAGTCAATGGGTTGGCAGTTATCGCGGCAAGGCTTGCCGTGGGCCCGCCCATTTGCCCATCGGCCAGCCAGGCCTCGCGCAGCAAGGCGGGGCCATGGGCCAGGGCCAGCGGTCGGCCCTGCTGCAGCGCGCTGGCCAGGTAGTGCGCCAGGGGCAGCGCCTGGGCAGGAGGGGGCACTGCACCGCGCGGGCCTGCACAGAGCGCCCAGGCCGGGTGGGCGCTGTCGAGCACCAGGCACAGGCTGCCCCCCGCAGACTCGAAATCGTGCCGGTCCCCCGGGGCAATGACACAGCCCCCGCCGGTGGCCACCCGCACGCCGCGCCCTTCCACCTCCAGCTCCAGCGCACCCGACAGCCCCAGAAGGATCTGGAAGTGGTCGTGGCTGTGGCTGCCAGGCGAGGCGCCGTAGCGGCGCAGGGAGAGCAGGTCTGGGGTGTCCATGGGGGCGGTCCGATCCCGGATTTTGCTGCAACCGGCGCCCCAGGCTCCAGAGGGGCGCGGCCGGGGCGGGTGCTCACGAGGCTGCCATTTAGTGCTTCGCGGTTTGAATTTATGTTGCTAGAGTGAATTCAAACATTAAGCAACAAGGAATTCATATGGTTTCAAATGCAGGTGTGGCACCGCCTGCAGAGCTTGCAGGGGGCAGTTCCGACGAGTTGTTGTCGTGCCTGCTTATCGTGGCCAAGGCCCACGGCCTGCCGTCCACTGCCGAGGCGGTGATGGCAGGCCTGCCCGCTGACAACCACCGGCTCACGCCCAGCCTATTTGCACGTGCGGCGCGCCGGGCGCACATGAGCAGCCGCCTGGTGCGCGAGCCGCTGGCGCGGGTCAAGGATGTTTTGTTGCCTGCGGTGTTGCTGCTGCAGGGCGACCGTGCCTGTGTGCTGCTGGGCTGGAGCGAGGACCGCAGCGAGGCGCTGGTGGTGCTGCCTGAGCTGGGGGATGCGCCCATCCAGGTGTCGCGCGCCGCGCTGGAGGCGGACTACCTGGGCACCACGGTGTATGTGCGTCCGTCCCAGCGTTTTGATGCGCGGGCGCCGCAGGTGAAGGCGGGGCGGCATGGACACTGGTTCTGGTCCGTGCTGGCAGAAAACCATGGCCTGTACCGCGATGTGCTGCTGGCCGCGCTGCTGGCCAACCTCTTCGCGCTGGGCATGCCCATTTTCACGATGAATGTGTACGACCGCGTGGTGCCCAACAATGCGGTGGACACCCTGTGGGTGCTGGCGCTGGGGCTGTCCATCATGCTGGTGGGCGACTTGGTGCTGCGCACGCTGCGGGGGCGTTTTGTGGACCTGGCCAGCAGCCGCGCAGACGTGAAGCTGTCGGCCCACATCATGGAGAAGGTGCTGGGCACGCGCATGGAGCAGCGGCCCGCGTCGGCGGGCTCGTTCGGGTCGAACCTGCGGTCCTTCGAGTCGGTGCGGGATTTCATCAGCTCGGCCTCGGTGGTGGCGTTCATCGACCTGCCCTTCGCGTTGATTTTTGTCGTGGTGATCGGCTGGATCTCCTGGCCCATGCTGATTCCGTTGCTCATCGGGGCCTCGGTGATGCTGCTGTATGCCCTGGCGGTGCAGGGGCGCATGCACGAGCTGTCCGAGACCACCTATCGCGCGGGAGCGCAGCGCAACGCCACCCTGGTCGAAGCCCTGGTCGGTTTTGAAACCGTGAAGGCGCTGGGCGCCGAGGCACCGCTGCAGCGCAAGTGGGAGCGCAGCACGGCGCTGCTGGCGCGCGTGGGCGTGCAGCTGCGCCTGCTCTCGGCCACGGCCAGCAACAGCTCGGCCTTCCTGCAGCAGCTCATCAATCTGGTGATCGTGATCCTGGGTGTGTACATGATTGGCGAGCGCCAGCTCACCATGGGCGGCCTGATCGCCTGCACCATGCTGGCCTCGCGCGCCATGGCGCCGGTGGCGCCGGTGGGGCAGGTGGCGGGGCTGCTGGTGCAGTACCACACGGCGTCCACCGCGCTGACCTCGCTGAACGAAATGATGAAGCGCGAGGTGGACAGGCCCGAGGGGGCCAATTTCATCAGCCGGGGGCGGCTGCAGGGGGGCATCGAGTTTCGCGACGTGAGCTTTACCTACCCGGGCCAGCAGTCGGCGTCGCTGCGCAATGTGACGCTGAACATCAAGCCCGGGGAGCGTGTGGCCATCCTGGGGCGTATCGGCTCGGGCAAGACCACGCTGCAGAAGCTGATCCTGGGGCTGTACCGGCCCACATCGGGTGCGGTGCTCATCGACGGGATCGACCTGCGCCAGCTGGACCCTGCCGAGCTGCGGCGGCAGATGGGCTATGTGCAGCAGGATGTGATGCTGTTCTATGGCTCGCTGCGCGAGAACATCACGCTGGGCGCGCCGCTGGCGGATGACGCCTCGGTGGTGCGCGCCGCCGAGATCGGGGGCATCCTGCCCCTGATCAATGCCCACCCGCAGGGCTTTGACATGCTGGTGGGGGAACGCGGTGAGTCTCTGTCCGGGGGGCAGCGCCAAGGGGTCTCGATTGCGCGTGCCGTGATCAACGACCCGGCCGTGCTGCTGCTGGACGAGCCCACTTCGTCCATGGACCATTCGAGCGAAGAAGACATCAAGCGCCGCCTGGCCGATTTCTCCCAGGGCCGCACGCTGGTGCTCATCAGCCACCGCACATCGCTGCTGGCGCTGGTGGACCGCATCATCGTGATGGACGCTGGCCGCGTGGTGGCCGATGGCCCCAAGGAGGAGCCTGTCAGATGTTTTGTGTGTGAGGCATAGCATGTCAACAAGGAGCATGAATGCCACGCAAGACGAAGACGACCGCAGCGACGGACAAGGCGGCGCAGCCGCAATTCTCAGCCGAGCTGCTT
>NZ_JBUDZG010000052.1:0-20165 GCF_054950075.1 Acidovorax sp. Q11
TCCGCACGACCGACGTGACTGGCGCCATCGAGCTGCCAGCCGACAAGGAAATGGTCATGCCTGGTGACAACGTGTCGATCACTGTGAAGCTGATCAACCCCATCGCCATGGAAGAAGGTCTGCGCTTTGCTATTCGCGAAGGCGGCCGCACGGTGGGCGCTGGCGTCGTGGCCAAGATCATTGCTTAATTAGCAAGGTATACAGGGGTATAGCTCAATTGGCAGAGCGTCGGTCTCCAAAACCGAAGGTTGTAGGTTCGATTCCTACTGCCCCTGCCACTTGAAAGTGGCCCACAACAAGCCCGCCAGACCCTGGCGGGCTTCGGTGTCTTAAGTGATGCCGTGAATCGGAAGCAGGAAACACTCAAAGATGGCCACATCACAGGTTGAAACTGTCAATACAGGCGCAGACAAGGCCAAGCTCGCAGCGGTGGTGGCTCTGGTCATTGCATCGGTGGCGGGCTTTTATTTGCTGAGCAAACAAGGTGCGCTCGTGCAGTGGGCTGCGCTGATTGTTGGCTTGGTTGCGGCGGCGGGTGTTTTCCTGGTGTCGGAGTCGGGCCGTCAATTTGTCGCTTTTGCCAAAGATGCATGGCGCGAAGTCAAGAAGGTCGTCTGGCCAACGCGCAAGGAAACCCTGCAGATGACGGCTTATGTGTTCGCCTTTGTGGTGATCATGGCGCTGTTCTTGTGGTTCACCGACAAGACTCTGGAGTGGGTTTTGTACGACTTGATTTTGGGGTGGAGAAAATCATGACGACCGCTGCGGAAATCACTGGAGCAGAAGCTCCTGCAGGCGCTTCTGCTTCGGCAAATCCCGATCTGCGTTGGTACATTGTCCATGCCTACTCCGGCATGGAGAAGGCTGTGGAGCGCAATATCCAGGAGCGCATCAGCCGCTCGGGGATGCAGGACAAGTTTGGCCGCATTCTGGTGCCGACTGAAGAAGTCGTTGAAATGAAGAACGGCCAGCGCAAGACGACAGAGCGTCGCTTGTTTCCTGGCTACGTGTTCGTTGAAATGGTGATGGACGACGATACCTGGCACTTGGTGAAGCACACCAACAAGGTGACGGGTTTTGTGGGTGGTGCCAAGAATCGCCCCGCCCCGATCTCTGAGGACGAAGTGCAGAAGATCGTCAGCCAGATGCAGGAAGGCACCGACAAGCCCCGCCATAAGATCGAATTCATGGTCGGTGAGCTGGTCCGCGTCAAGGAAGGCCCATTCACGGACTTCAATGGCTCCGTCGAAGAAGTCAATTACGAAAAGAGCCGCGTGCGTGTCTCCGTGATGATCTTTGGCCGCTCTACGCCAGTTGAGCTGGAATTTGGGCAGGTCGAGAAGACCTGAGCCTTTCGATCCGAGGCTTGGCTTTTCAGGTTTTCGTGTTCAAAAAATGGATGCCGCACTTTTCGACTCGGTGCGGACATCGTGAAAGTGAGTCGTTAACCCCGGGGAGCCGGTGGCTGCATGGTGCAGCGCAGGCGTTATGACCCGTAAGGAGTAAAACATGGCGAAGAAAATCGTCGGTTTTATCAAGCTGCAAGTTCCAGCTGGTAAGGCCAATCCATCCCCACCAATCGGTCCCGCACTGGGCCAGCGTGGCCTCAACATCATGGAGTTCTGCAAGGCATTCAATGCCCAGACCCAAGGTGTCGAGCCCGGTCTGCCACTGCCCGTGGTCATCACGGCCTTCGCAGACAAGAGCTTTACCTTCATCATCAAGACGCCGCCTGCGACGACTCTGATCAAGAAGGCGATCAAGCTCGAAAAGGGTTCTGCGAACGCACTGAAGATCAAGGTTGGCAAGATCACGCGCGAACAGCTCGAAGAGATCGCCAAGACCAAGATGAAGGACATGAACGCTGCCAACGTAGACGCCGCTGTGCGCACGCTGGCTGGCTCTGCACGCTCGATGGGCGTGACGGTGGAGGGTTTGTAAGATGGCCAAGCTGACCAAGAAGCAAAAAGCCCTGCAAGGCAAGGTTGACAGCACCAAGCTGTACGCGTTCGCCGACGCAGTTGTGATCGTGAAGGAAGCCGCTACGGCAAAGTTCGACGAATCCATCGACGTGGCCGTGCAACTGGGCATCGACGCAAAGAAGTCGGACCAAGTGGTTCGCGGCGCCGTGGTGCTGCCTAACGGCACTGGCAAGACGACCCGCGTGGCCGTGTTCGCTCAAGGCGCCAAGGCTGAAGAAGCCAAGGCTGCTGGCGCCGACATCGTGGGTATGGACGACCTGGCCGCCATGGTCAAGGCTGGTGACATGCCTTTTGACGTGGTGATCGCTGCTCCTGACGCCATGCGCGTCGTGGGTACGCTGGGCCAGATCCTGGGCCCACGTGGCCTGATGCCTAACCCCAAGGTGGGCACCGTGACGCCTGACGTTGCTACGGCTGTGAAGAACGCCAAGGCAGGTCAAGTGCAGTTCCGCGTGGACAAAGCCGGTATCGTGCACAGCACCATCGGCCGCCGTTCGTTCGACAACGACAAGCTGCAAGGCAACCTGTCGGCGCTGATCGAAGCCCTGAACAAGGCCAAGCCTGCAACCAGCAAGGGTTTGTACCTGCGCAAGGTCGCTGTGTCCTCCACGATGGGCGTTGGCGTCCGCGTGGATACGCAATCCATCGCAGCGTAATTGCGATAAGAAATCTTCGGGCCTGTCAAAAGGCCTGATGTGGTGGGCTGGGGGTGCTGTCGCAGGTGCTTCCAGGCCATCCAAGACCGTTGGTGTGCAACCAGTTTGTGCTTAATCCCTCTGAGGCCAACGCAGATGGCGATCCCGCTGCAGATGGAATCCGTTCCGAAACAGTTGGTCGCTGCAACAAGAGCGCGCGGGAGGGTGAAAGCCCGAATGTGCAATTTAAGGAGTAGACCTTGAGTCTTAATCGCAGTGAGAAAGAAGCGGTCATCAGTGAAGTGACCAGCCTCGCCGCTAAAGCTCAAACGCTTGTGATCGCGGAATACCGTGGCATCACGGTCGCCGACATGACCAAACTGCGCGTGGAAGCTCGCAGCAAGGGCGTGAGCCTGAGTGTTCTGAAGAACACCCTGGCCCGCCGTGCTGTGGCTGGCAGCCAGTTTGACGTGGTAGCAGACCAGATGACCGGTCCCCTGATCTATGGCTTCTCCGAAGACGCCGTGGCAGCCGCGAAAGTGGTGGCCGATTTCTCGAAGACCAACGACAAGCTGGTGATTCGTGGTGGCGCTTTCGGTGGTAAAGCCCTGGACGTCAACGGCGTTAAGCAACTGGCCAACATCCCTTCCAAGGAAGTGCTGCTGGCCCAGATTTGTGGCTTGCTTATGTCCCCCATGTCGCGTACGGCCGTTGTGCTGGGCGCGCTGGCGGCGAAAAAAGGCGAAGGCGCAGCCGCTCCGGCCGCCGAACCTGTCGCGGCTTGAACGCTCGGCAGTTAACCAACAAAATTGTTAGGAAATCAAAATGGCATTCGACAAAGACGCATTTTTGACCGCGCTGGACAGCATGACGGTCCTGGAACTCAATGACCTGGTGAAGGCCATTGAAGAGAAGTTTGGCGTGAGCGCTGCAGCCATGGCTGCTCCTGCTGCCGCTGGTGGTGGCGCTGGCGCTGCTGCTGCTGAAGAAAAGACGGAATTCAATGTGGTGCTGACCGAAGCCGGCGCCAACAAGGTGTCCGTCATCAAGGCAGTGCGTGAAATCACGGGTCTGGGCCTCAAGGAAGCCAAGGACCTGGTGGACGGCGCTCCCAAGAACGTCAAGGAAGGCATTGCCAAGGCTGACGCCGAAGCTGCCGTCAAGAAGCTGGTGGAAGCTGGCGCCAAGGCCGAACTCAAGTAATTCGGTCCCGCTCAAGGGCTGGAGTGCTCCTCAAAGGGCCTCCAGCCTTTGGTGCTTTCAGAGCGCACCCGCAAGCCCCGCCCATTGTTGGGATTTGCGAGTGTCTTCTGTCAATCCCGACAGCAGAAGACGCCTTGGTTCGGGTGATGTGCAACGCATCACCGTCCGCCATGGTTGGTAGTGGCCAACCGCCAAGCCCGCAAAGACAGCGCTCCTTGCGGGTCAGTCGTCGAAGACCCAGGACTCATGTCTTTGCCCGGAGATCTCATGGCCTATTCCTACACCGAACGCAAGCGAATTCGCAAAAGTTTCGGCACCCGCGATAGCGTGCTCGAAGTTCCTTATCTGCTGCAGATGCAGAAGGATGCCTACACCGCTTTCCTGCAGGCTGATAAAGCACCCCAGAAAAGAACCATCGAAGGCCTTCAGGCTGCATTCGACGCTGCCTTTCCCATCGTCTCCCACAACGGTTTTGTGGAGATGAAGTTCATCGAATACAACCTGGCCAAGCCAGCTTTCGACGTGCGCGAGTGCCAGACCCGTGGTCTGACATTTGCCTCAGCCGTGCGTGCCAAGGTCCAGCTGATCATCTATGACCGCGAGTCTTCCACGTCGCAGTCCAAGGTGGTCAAGGAAGTGAAGGAGCAAGAGGTCTACATGGGCGAAGTGCCCCTGATGACCGACAAGGGCTCTTTCATCATCAATGGCACCGAGCGTGTGATCGTCTCGCAGCTGCACCGCTCGCCAGGCGTGTTCTTCGAACACGACAAGGGCAAGACCCACAGCTCGGGCAAGCTGCTGTTCTCGGCGCGGATCATTCCCTACCGTGGTTCGTGGCTCGATTTCGAATTCGATCCCAAGGACATCCTGTATTTCCGCGTGGACCGTCGCCGCAAGATGCCGGTCACGATCCTGCTCAAGGCCATCGGCCTGAACCCCGAATCGATCCTGGCGAATTTCTTCGTCAACGACAACTTCCGTCTGATGGACAGCGGCGCGCAGATGGAGTTCGTCTCCGAGCGCCTGCGCGGTGAAGTGGCCCGTTTCGACATCAGCGACAAGTCTGGCAAGGTTGTCGTGGCCAAGGACAAGCGCGTCACGGCCCGCCACACCCGCGAACTGGAGCAGTCCGGCACCACGCACATCAGCGTGCCCGAAGACTTCCTGATCGGCCGCGTGGTGGCCCGCAATATTGTGGATGCCGACACCGGCGAAATCATCGCCAAGGCGAATGATGAGCTGACCGAAGCGCTGCTCAAGAAGCTGCGCAGCGCCGGCGTGCAGGATGTGCAGTGCATCTACACCAACGAACTCGACCAGGGCGCGTACATGTCGCAGACCCTGCGCATCGACGAAACGGTGGACGAGTTCGCTGCGCGCGTTGCCATCTACCGCATGATGCGCCCCGGCGAGCCGCCAACGGAAGACGCTGTGCAGGCCCTGTTCCAGCGTCTGTTCTACAACCCCGACACGTACGATCTGTCGCGCGTGGGCCGCATGAAGTTCAACGCCAAGATCGGCCGCGACGAATCCACCGGCCCCATGGTGCTGTCCAACGAAGACATCCTGGCCGTGGTCAAGATCCTGGTCGACCTGCGCAACGGCAACGGCGAAGTCGATGACATCGATCACCTGGGCAACCGCCGCGTGCGCTGTGTGGGCGAATTGGCCGAAAACCAGTACCGCACGGGCCTGGCGCGTATTGAAAAGGCCGTGAAGGAACGTCTGGGCCAGGCCGAGCAAGAGCCGCTCATGCCTCACGACCTGATCAACAGCAAGCCGATTTCGGCCGCCCTGAAGGAATTCTTCGGTGCGTCGCAGCTGTCGCAGTTCATGGACCAGACCAACCCGCTGGCCGAAATCACGCACAAGCGCCGTGTGTCGGCTCTGGGCCCAGGCGGTTTGACCCGCGAACGCGCAGGCTTCGAAGTGCGCGACGTGCACGTGACCCACTACGGCCGCGTCTGCCCTATCGAAACGCCTGAAGGTCCGAACATCGGTCTGATCAACTCGCTGGCCCTGTATGCCCGCCTGAACGAGTACGGCTTTATCGAAACGCCGTATCGCCGCGTGGCCGATGGCAAGGTGACAAACGAGATCGACTACCTGTCGGCCATCGAAGAAGGCAAGTACGTGATCGCGCAGGCCAACGCCACCCTGGACAAGGATGGCCGCCTGACGGGTGAGCTGGTCTCTGCCCGTGAAAAGGGTGAATCAATCCTGTGCGGCGCCGATCGCGTGCAGTACATGGACGTGTCGCCCGCACAGATCGTGTCGGTGGCTGCCTCGCTGGTTCCGTTCCTGGAGCACGACGATGCGAACCGCGCGCTGATGGGCGCCAACATGTCGCGCCAGGCCGTGCCTGTGCTGCGTCCTGAGAAGCCCCTGGTGGGCACGGGCATCGAGCGCGTGGCTGCCGTGGACTCGGGCACCGTGGTCACCGCTAACCGTGGCGGTATCGTGGACTACGTGGATGCCACCCGCATCGTGGTGCGCGTGAACGACGACGAAGCTGTGGCCGGTGAAGTGGGCGTGGATATCTACAACCTCATCAAGTACCAGCGTTCCAACCAGAACACCAACATCCACCAGCGCCCCATCGTCAAGAAGGGCGACAAGCTGGTCAAGGGTGACGTGGTGGCCGACGGCGCATCGACGGACTTTGGCGAAATCGCTATCGGCCAAAACATGCTGATCGCCTTCATGCCCTGGAACGGCTACAACTTCGAAGACTCGATCCTGATCTCCGAACGCGTGGTGGCCGAAGACCGCTACACCTCGATCCACATCGAGGAACTGGTGGTCATGGCCCGCGACACAAAGCTGGGCGCCGAAGAAATCACGCGCGACATTCCGAACCTGTCGGAACAGCAACTGAACCGACTGGACGAGTCCGGCATCATCTACGTGGGCGCCGAAGTGCAGCCCGGCGATACGCTGGTCGGCAAGGTCACGCCCAAGGGCGAGACCACCCTCACGCCCGAAGAGAAGCTGCTGCGCGCCATCTTCGGCGAGAAGGCTTCCGACGTGAAGGACACCTCGCTGCGCGTGGATCAAGGCTCGTCGGGCACCGTGATCGACGTGCAGGTGTTCACCCGCGAAGGCATCCAGCGCGACAAGCGCGCCCAGCAGATCATCGACGATGAACTCAAGCGCTTCCGCCTGGACCTGAACGACCAGCTGCGCATCGTCGAGGCCGACGCGTTCGACCGTATCGAAAAGCTGCTGACTGGCCGTGTGGCCAACGGTGGCCCGCAAAAGCTGTCCAAGGGCACCAAGCTCGACAAGGCCTATCTGTCGTCGGTGGAAAAATTCCACTGGTTCGATATCCGCCCTGCGGAAGACGAAGTCGCCACCCAGCTTGAATCCATCAAGAACGCGCTGGAGCAGACGCGCCACAGCTTCGACCTGGCTTTCGAAGAAAAGCGCAAGAAGCTCACGCAAGGCGATGAGCTGCCTGCTGGCGTGCTCAAGATGGTCAAGGTGTACCTGGCCGTCAAGCGCCGCCTGCAGCCTGGTGACAAGATGGCCGGTCGCCACGGTAACAAGGGTGTGGTGTCCAAGATCGTTCCGGTCGAAGACATGCCTTACATGGCTGATGGCACGCCTGCCGACATCGTTCTGAACCCGCTGGGCGTGCCCTCGCGGATGAACATCGGGCAGGTGCTGGAAGTCCACCTGGGCTGGGCCGGCAAGGGCATTGGTCAGCGCATTGGTGACATGCTGCGTGAACAGGCCAAGGCGGCTGAACTGCGTACGTTCCTGGAAGAGGTGTACAACTCGCGCGGCCGCAAGGAAGATCTGTCGCAACTGAGCGACGACGACCTGATGGCGATGGCGGAAAACCTGACGAGCGGTGTGCCTTACGCGACCCCTGTGTTCGATGGTGCTTCGGAAGAAGAAATCAAGGACATGCTCAAGATCGCCTATCCGGACGACATCGCCGAGCGCAAGGGCCTCACGTCCACGCGCACCCAGGCGTACCTGTTCGACGGCCGCACGGGCGAGCGCTTCGAGCGCCCGACGACCATCGGCTACATGCATTACCTGAAGCTGCACCATTTGGTGGACGACAAGATGCATGCCCGTTCGACCGGTCCTTACTCGCTCGTCACGCAGCAGCCGCTGGGTGGTAAGGCGCAGTTCGGTGGCCAGCGTTTCGGGGAAATGGAAGTGTGGGCGCTGGAAGCTTACGGCGCCGCCTACGTGCTGCAGGAAATGCTGACCGTGAAGTCCGACGACGTGGTGGGCCGTACCAAGGTGTACGAATCCATCGTCAAGGGCGAACACGCCATCGAAGCCGGCATGCCGGAATCGTTCAACGTGCTGGTCAAGGAAATCCGTTCGCTGGGCCTGGACATCGAGCTGGAACGCTCCTAAGCAGAAAAGGAAAGAGTCACTATGAAATCGCTACTCGACCTGTTCAAGCAATTCACGCCGGACGAGCATTTCGATGCCATCCGCATCGGCATGGCTTCGCCCGAGAAGATCCGTTCGTGGTCTTTTGGCGAAGTGAAGAAGCCTGAGACCATCAACTACCGCACGTTCAAGCCCGAGCGCGACGGCCTGTTCTGCGCCAAGATCTTTGGCCCCATCAAGGACTACGAATGCCTGTGCGGCAAGTACAAGCGTTTGAAGCACCGCGGTGTGATCTGCGAGAAGTGCGGCGTTGAAGTCACGCAGACCAAGGTGCGCCGCGAACGCATGGGCCACATCGACCTGGCCGCGCCCTGCGCGCACATCTGGTTCCTGAAGTCGCTGCCATCGCGTCTGGGCCTGGTGCTCGACATGACGCTGCGCGACATCGAACGCGTGCTGTACTTTGAAGCCTATGTGGTGACCGACCCCGGCATGACCCCGCTGAAGAAGTTCAGCATCATGTCCGAGGACGACTACGACGCCAAGCGCAAGGAATACGGCGACGAATTCATCGCCAAGATGGGCGCAGAAGGCATCAAGGACCTGCTGGAATCCATCGACATCGACCTGTCGATCGAACGGCTGCGTGGTGATCTGACCGGCTCTGAAGTCAAGGTCAAGAAGAACGCCAAGCGCCTGAAGGTGCTGGAAGCGTTCAAGAAGTCGGGCATCAAGCCCGAGTGGATGGTGCTCGAAGTGCTGCCCGTGCTGCCGCCGGACCTGCGTCCGCTGGTGCCGCTGGACGGCGGCCGTTTCGCGACCTCCGACCTGAACGACCTGTACCGCCGCGTCATCAACCGCAACTCGCGTCTGCGCCGCCTGCTGGAGCTGAAGGCCCCTGAAATCATCGCCCGCAACGAAAAGCGGATGCTGCAGGAAGCCGTTGACTCGCTGCTGGACAACGGCCGCCGTGGCAAGGCCATGACGGGCGCCAACAAGCGTGCCCTGAAGTCGCTGGCCGACATGATCAAGGGCAAGTCCGGCCGTTTCCGCCAGAACTTGTTGGGCAAGCGCGTGGACTACTCGGGTCGTTCCGTGATCACCGTGGGCCCAACGCTCAAGCTGCACCAGTGCGGTCTGCCCAAGCTGATGGCGCTGGAGCTGTTCAAGCCCTTCATCTTCTCGCGCCTCGAAGCCATGGGCATCGCGACGACGATCAAGGCCGCCAAGAAGGAAGTCGAATCTGGCACCCCCGTGGTGTGGGACATCCTGGAAGAGGTGATCAAAGAGCACCCCGTGATGCTGAACCGTGCGCCTACGCTGCACCGTTTGGGTATCCAGGCCTTTGAGCCTATCCTGATCGAAGGCAAGGCCATCCAGCTGCACCCCCTCGTCTGCGCGGCCTTCAACGCCGACTTCGACGGTGACCAGATGGCTGTCCACGTCCCGCTGTCGGTGGAAGCACAAATGGAAGCCCGCACGCTGATGCTGGCCTCCAACAACGTGCTCTTCCCCGCCTCGGGCGAACCCTCCATCGTGCCTTCGCAGGACGTGGTGCTGGGCCTGTACTACGCCACCCGCGACCGCATCAACGGCAAGGGCGAAGGCCTGGTGTTTGCGGACACCGGTGAAGTGCAGCGTGCTCTGGACGCTGGCCAGGTCGAACTGGCCGCCAAGATCACGGTGCGCATGACCGAGTGGAGCAAGAACAAGGAAACCGGCGAGTTCGAACCATCGACCTCGCTGGTGGAAACCACCGTGGGCCGCGCGCTGCTGTCCGAGATCCTGCCCAAGGGCCTGCCGTTCTCCAACATGAACAAGGCACTCAAGAAGAAGGAAATCTCGCGCCTGATCAACGTGTCCTTCCGCAAGTGCGGTTTGAAGGAAACGGTCGTGTTCGCCGACAAGCTGCTGCAAAACGGCTTCCGTCTGGCCACGCGCGCTGGTATCTCCATCGCCATCGACGACATGCTGGTGCCGCCGCAAAAGGCCGGCATCATCGAGCGCTCTGAGAAGGAAGTGAAGGAGATCGAACAGCAGTATGTGTCCGGTCTGGTCACCTCAGGCGAGCGCTACAACAAGGTGGTGGACATCTGGGGCAAGGCCGGCGACGAAGTGTCCAAGGTGATGATGGCCCAGCTGTCCAAGCAGAAGGTCATCGACCGCCACGGCAAGGAAGTGGACCAGGAGTCCTTCAACTCCATCTACATGATGGCCGACTCCGGCGCCCGGGGTTCTGCCGCCCAGATCCGCCAGGTGGCCGGTATGCGGGGCCTGATGGCCAAGCCAGACGGCTCGATCATCGAGACGCCTATCACCGCGAACTTCCGCGAAGGTCTGAACGTGCTGGAGTACTTCATCTCCACCCACGGCGCCCGTAAGGGTCTGGCCGACACGGCGCTGAAGACCGCCAACTCCGGTTACCTCACCCGCCGTCTGGTGGACGTGACGCAGGATCTGGTCGTGACCGAAGAGGATTGCGGCACGTCCAATGGTTCGCTGATGCGCGCCATCGTTGAAGGCGGTGAAGTGATCGAATCGCTGCGCGACCGTATCCTGGGCCGCACTGCAGCTGAGGATGTGCTGCACCCCGAAAACCGTTCGGTGCTGGTGCCTGCTGGCGTGATGCTGGAAGAAGACCTCATCGAGGAACTCGAAGCCGCTGGTGTGGACGAAGTGAAGGTGCGCACGGCCCTGACCTGCGAAACCCGCTACGGCCTGTGCGCCCGATGCTATGGCCGCGACCTGGGCCGTGGCGGCCTGATCAACCTCGGCGAAGCCGTGGGTGTGATCGCTGCCCAGTCCATCGGCGAACCCGGCACGCAGCTGACCATGCGTACGTTCCACATCGGTGGTGCCGCTTCGCGTGCCGCCATCGCATCGAGCGTGGAAGCCAAGTCCAACGGCGTGATCGGCTTCAACGCCACGATGCGCTACGTGAGCAACACCAAGGGTGAGCTGGTGGTGATTGCACGTTCGGGTGAAATCATCATCCAGGACGAGCATGGCCGCGAACGCGAACGCCACAAGGTGCCTTACGGCGCGACGCTGACGGTGAAGGCCGACCAGACCATCAAGGCTGGCACCATCCTCGCCAACTGGGATCCGCTGACGCGCCCCATCATCACCGAGTTCGCCGGCCAGACCAAGTTCGAGAACGTCGAAGAAGGCCTGACGGTGGCCAAGCAGGTCGATGAAGTGACCGGCCTGTCCACGCTGGTGGTGATCGACCCCAAGCGCCGCGGCGCTGCCAAGGTCGTTCGTCCACAGGTGAAGCTGATCGACGCCCAGGGCAACGAAGTGAAGATCCCTGGCACCGACCACTCGGTGACCATCGGCTTCCAGGTCGGCGCGCTGATCCAGGTGCGCGATGGCCAGGACGTGGGCCCCGGCGAAGTGCTGGCCCGTATCCCGGTCGAAGGTCAGAAGACCCGCGACATTACCGGCGGTCTGCCCCGCGTGGCCGAGCTGTTCGAAGCCCGTACGCCGAAGGACAAGGGCACGCTGGCCGAAATGACCGGTACCGTGTCGTTCGGCAAGGAAACCAAGGGCAAGGTCCGCCTGCAGATCACTGACCCCGAAGGCCGCGTGTTCGAAGAACTCGTGCCCAAGGAAAAGAACATCCTGGTGCACGAAGGCCAGGTGGTGAACAAGGGCGAATCGATTGTGGACGGCCCGGCCGACCCACAAGACATCCTGCGTTTGCTGGGCATCGAAGAGCTGTCGCGCTACATCGTTGATGAAGTGCAGGACGTGTACCGCTTGCAGGGCGTGAAGATCAACGACAAGCACATCGAGGTGATCGTTCGTCAGATGCTGCGCCGCGTCGTGGTCGAGAACGTCGGCGAGTCGAACTACATCGCTGGCGAGCAGGTCGAGCGTTCCGAGATCCTCAACACCAACGAGGCTCTGCAGTCCGAAGGCAAGATCCCCGCGACCTACAGCAACCTGCTGCTGGGTATCACGAAGGCATCGCTGTCCACCGACTCGTTCATCTCGGCCGCTTCCTTCCAGGAAACGACCCGTGTGCTCACCGAGGCTGCCATCATGGGCAAGCGCGACGAGCTGCGTGGCCTGAAGGAAAACGTGATCGTGGGTCGCCTGATCCCTGCCGGTACGGGCTTGGCTTACCACCAGGCACGCAAGGCCAAGGACGCCATGGACGACGCCGAGCGCCGTGCCATTGCCGAAGCCGAAGCGGCTGAAATGGCTGCCCAGTCTGACGCCACCGAGGCCGACACCAGCAGCGTCACCGCAACCGACGCAGCGGCCGACTAAGCCTTCCGGCTGTCACTGAAACGCTCCCGCCCTGTCCCCTGGCAGGCCGGGGGCGTTTTTCATGGAACGCCGGACTCCCAGGTTCTTTCTTTTTTCTCACCCCTTTCCCGGGCTGGAGCGCGAGCAGCCCGCGCCACCAGCAACTGCGCATGTTGTGGTCATCGCCCCTTTTCTGGATCGCTTTTGCCGTCCTCCTGTTCTGGGCCCTCGGGGCCTACAACCGCCTGATGCGGCTGCGTTCGGCGGTGGTGCAGTCGTTTGGCAGCTTCGACGCCCACATGGTGCGCCTGGTGGCGTTGCTGGGCGAGTTTGATGCCGCCATCGCCGTGCAGCGGGGGCGCTTGCTGGCCGGGGCGGGCGAGCAGGAGGTGGCGGCCTTGCAAGGTGCTACCACCCAGCTGAGTGCCTCGCTGGCCGTGGCGCGCGCCCGCCCGCTGCAGCCAGACGCCGTGGCGGCCCTGGCTGCCGCGCGCGATGTGTTGTTGGCCACCTGGCTGGGCGTCGTGGGCGTGGTGCAACCCGCCACAGGGGCGCCAGACGCGGACCCTGCGCCGCAGGGCGCGGCGGAGCCCGCCGTCACGGCCCTGTCGATCTGGCAGATCCGCTGGGACGAGCACCAGCAGCAGAACACCCAAGCCATCCAGGTGTTCAACGATGCGGTGCAGCACTACAACGCGGCCATTGCGCAGTTCCCGGCCAGCCTGCTGGCCTGGGTCTTTGGCTTCAAGGCGGCGCGCGCGCTGTAGCGCGCGCGACCGCCGCAGCCGGTTTTCAGGACCACGATGAATCCTCCTTCTTCCCACCGCCCGGGCCGCCCTGGCGGCAGCCGCCCCTCCCGCCTTCCACGCCCGCGTGCCAGTGGGGGCCCGGCGGGGGCGCCGGGCACATCGCCGGGTGCGCCCCTGGGCGCCACGCCGGCTGGCGCGGTGGCCCTGTGGCAGCAGTTGACCGCTGTGGCAGGGGCCTTGCAGGCCATTCGCAGCGGCCAGTCGGGCACGGCGGCCCTTGCAGCGGTTGATGGGGGCCTGCGCCCCGGGGTGCAGGCCCTGCTGTTCCAGGTGCTGCGGCAGCTGGGCCGCGCCGATGCCCTGCGCCGCCAGCTGGCTGCCCGCACGCCCCCCCCGGCTGCCGATGCCCTGCTGTGCACAGCGCTGGCTCTGGGTTGGAACCCGGACGAGGCGCCCTACGAAGCCTTTACCCTGGTCAACCAGGCGGTGGAAGCCGCCAAGCACCATCCCGCCACGCGGGCCCAGGCGTCGTTCATCAACGGCTGCCTGCGCCGCTTTCTGCGGGAACGCGACGCACTGGTGGCCGCCACCGACAATGACCCGGTAGCCCGCTTTAACCACCCGGCGTGGTGGATCCAGCGGCTGCGCAAGGACCACCCCCAGCACTGGGAGCAGATCCTGCGGGCCAACAACGCCCATGCGCCCATGACGTTGCGCATCAATAAGCAAAAATGCACGTTGCCGCGCTACCAGCAAGCGTTAAGTGCTATTAATTTGGAAGCATTTCCCGCAGGTGGCACGGGCCTGGCCCTGCAGCACCCTGTGCCCGTGCCATCGCTGCCCGGCTTTGCCGAAGGCTGGGTGTCGGTGCAGGACGCCGCCGCCCAGATGGCGGCGCCCTTATTGCTGCAGGGGCTGGACCTGGCGCAGCCCCTGCGGGTGCTGGACGCCTGCGCCGCCCCCGGCGGCAAAACCGCGCACCTGCTGGAAATGGCCGCCCCTGGCGCGCCGATGCACGTCACGGCGCTGGAGATTGATGCCACCCGCAGCGCCCGCATTGGCGACACGCTGCAGCGCCTGGGGCTGAGCGCCCAGGTCCTCGTCGCCGACGCGGCCCGCCCGCAGGACTGGTGGCGGGCGCATTGTGGTGGTGCGCTGTTCGATGCCATCCTGCTCGACGCACCCTGCACCGCATCGGGCATCGTGCGCCGCCATCCCGACGTGCGCTGGCTGCGCCGGGAGAGCGACATTGCCCAACTCGCCGCTTTGCAGGCGCAGCTGCTGAAGGCCTTGTGGCCCCTGCTGCGCCCCGGTGGGCGCCTGCTGTACTGCACCTGCTCGGTGTTCCGCGCCGAAGGCGACGCCCAGGTGCAAACGTTTCTTGCGCACAACACCGATGCGCAATTGCAGCCATCGCCGGGCCATTTAATTCCCGGCAACGCGGACAAGGGCGGGGCAGTCCCGGACAATCAGATCGGTGATCACGACGGATTTTTTTACGCACTGTTGCAAAAATCGCCGTAATGGGCCCGCTGGGGTCCATTGGTTGCTGTTTTGCGCCGCAGTTTTGTGGCTGTGTCTGTGGGCCGGGCTCTTGGCCTCCCCCGCCACCGCTGCCCAGGCCGCCAATGCCGAAGTGGGCGAGCTGCGCCTGGAGCGCGCCGAAGACGGCCTCTACCTCGGGGCCAACCTCCAGTTTGACCTGCCAGAGCTGGCCGAAGATGCGCTCTACAAAGGCATCCCGATGTTTTTTGTGGCCGATGCGCAGGTGCTGCGCGACCGCTGGTACTGGTCCGACCGCCTTGTGGCCGAAACCACGCGCTACTTCCGGTTGAGCTACCAGCCGCTGACCCGCCGCTGGCGCCTCAACATCTCTGCCGTGCCCTTCACCAACAGCGGCCTGGGGGTGGTCCTGGGGCAGAACTTTGACAGTTACGATGAGGCGATGGCATCCATTCAGCGATTTTCGCGCTGGAAGATCGCTGAACGTGATGTGATCGAGGCCGATGCCGTGCACACGGTCAACTTCCGCTTCCGGCTCGACATGTCCCAGCTGCCCCGTCCTTTCCAGATCGGCGCCGTGGGGCGCTCGGGCTGGAACCTGCTGGTGTCCCGCAGCCAGCGCCTGGGCGCGGAGCCAGCCAGGTGAGCACGGGCGGCACCCCGGCGGGCGCACCGCCGTCCACCCACACCACCGCGCGCCAGTCCCGCGCCGTGCGCTGGGCCGTGGGGGTG
The DNA here is from genome assembly GCF_054950075.1 of Acidovorax sp. Q11. NCBI lineage: Bacteria > Pseudomonadati > Pseudomonadota > Betaproteobacteria > Burkholderiales > Comamonadaceae > Acidovorax > Acidovorax sp. Q11. The sequence continues at coordinate 15,421 of NZ_JBUDZG010000052.1, forward strand.
GGGGCGGCCATCATGTCGGCCATCGGGCTGGTGCTGATGTTCCTGCTGACCCTGGCCACCAACAACCGGGCTTTGTACGAACGCAACTACGCCTGGCTGTTTGGCGTGAACGTGTTTGTGGCCCTGCTGCTGCTGGGCGTGCTGGTCTGGGTGGCCGTGCGGCTGGGCATGCGTCTGCGCAAGGGGCGGTTTGGCAGCCGCTTGCTGGTCAAGCTGGCCGCGATCTTTGCGGTGGTGGGGCTCATGCCGGGCTTGCTGATCTATGTGGTGTCCTACCAGTTCGTCACACGCTCGATCGAAAGCTGGTTTGACGTGAAGGTGGAAGGGGCGCTCTCGGCCGGGGTCAGCCTGGCCCGCGTGTCGCTGGATTCCCTGGCCGCCGACATGGCGGCCAAAACCCGCAACGCCAGCACCCAGGTGGCCCAGGTGCCCGACGCCACGGCGGGCCTGGTGCTGGAGCGCATTCGCGACCAGCTGGGCGCCACCGACGTGGTGCTCTGGAATGCCGCAGGCCAGGCAGTGGCCAGTGCCGGGCAGTCGCGCTTCAGCCTCAACCCCGAGCGACCGGGCGCATCGCTGCTGCGCACCGTGCGCCAGCAGCGCGCCACGGCGCAGATCGAAGGGCTGGACGACATCGCCGACCCGGCCGCCGCACAGAATGCGCGCGTGAAGGTGCTCGCGCTGGTGGCCAGCCCCAGCGTGGGGCTGCTGGTGGAGCCCCGGTATCTACAAGCCACGCTGCCCCTGCCGCCCGCGCTGGTGGCCAACGCGATTGCGGTGCAGGAGGCCAACCGCGAGTACCAGGAGCGCGCACTGGCGCGCGGCGGTTTGCGGCGCATGTATGTGGGCACGCTCACGCTCAGCCTGTTCCTCGCGGTGTTTGGCGCCGTGCTGCTGGCCGTGCTGCTGGGCAACCAGCTTGTGCGGCCCCTGCTCGTGCTGGCCGAAGGCGTGCGCGAGGTGGCCGCAGGCAACCTCAGCCCCAAGGCCGCCTTGCAGGGCAAGGACGAGCTGGGCGGCCTCACGCGTTCGTTTGCACTCATGACCCAGCAGCTGGCGGACGCGCGCCAGGCGGTGGAGCTGAGCATGGGCGAGGTGGACGCCGCCCGCGCCAACCTGCAGACCATCCTGGACAACCTCACGGCCGGGGTCATCGTGCTCGATGCCCAGGGGCTGATCCACTCCTCCAACCCCGGCGCCACCCGCATCCTGCGTGCGCCCATGGCCGCGTTCGAAGGCCGCCCGCTGTCGGAGGTGCCGGGCCTGGCCGAGTTTGCTGCTGCGGTCCAGCGGCATTTCGATGCCTTTCTGGGCGACCACGAACGCCATGGCCTCGACCACTGGCAGCAGCCGTTTGAGCTGCACGCCTCGGCGGGCGGGGCCGGGCAACACGCCACCAGCCTTGTCGCGCGGGGCGCGGAGCTGCCCGATTCGGCTCGACTGTTGGTTTTTGACGACATTTCTGAAATCGTTTCTGCCCAGCGTGCGCAGGCCTGGGGCGAGGTCGCGCGGCGCCTTGCACACGAAATCAAGAACCCCCTGACCCCCATCCAGCTGTCGGCAGAGCGGCTGGAAATGAAGCTCTCGGGCAAGCTGCCCGGGCCCGAACAGGCCATCCTCGCCAAGTCCGTCAAAACCATCGTGGACCAGGTCGATGCCATGAAGCGGCTGGTCAACGAGTTCCGCGACTACGCCCGCCTGCCCGCAGCAGAACTGCACGCGCTGGACCTCAATGCCCTGGTGGCCGACGTGCTGCATTTGTATGGGGAAGAAAACGCCACCGTCCCTGTAGAAGCCGAGCTGGACCCGCGCTGCCCCTGGATTGCCGGTGACGCACAGCAACTGCGGCAGGTGGTGCACAACCTGCTGCAGAACGCACAGGACGCCACCGAGCAGGCCCGCGCCGATGACGCCGAAGCGGTGCTGCAACCGGTGCGCATCAGCACCCGCTGGAGCGAGTCCTCGCGGCGTGTGCGGCTCACCGTGTCAGACAGCGGCGGCGGCTTTCCGCCCCACATCCTGCAGCGTGCCTTTGAACCCTATGTCACCACCAAACCCCGGGGCACCGGCCTGGGTTTGGCCGTGGTCAAAAAGATCGCAGATGAACACGGTGCGCGCATCGACCTGTCCAACCGCACCGACGACGGCGTGGTGCGCGGGGCCCAAGTGTCGTTATCATTCGCCCCTGTACCAGCGGTGGCGTGATAACAACACCGCCCCGCAGTCTCTCCCCAAGGCGCTTCAACACACATGGCAAACATTCTGGTGGTCGATGATGAGCTCGGCATTCGTGACCTGCTGTCGGAAATCCTGAACGACGAAGGTCACAGCGTAGACCTCGCAGAAAATGCGACCCAGGCCCGAAGCGCCCGCGCAGGCAACAGCTACGACCTGGTGCTGCTGGATATCTGGATGCCCGACACCGACGGCGTCTCGCTGCTCAAGGAATGGGCCACCGCAGGCGTGCTCACCATGCCCGTGATCATGATGAGCGGCCACGCCACCATCGACACCGCCGTGGAGGCCACCCGCATCGGGGCGTTCTCGTTCCTCGAAAAACCCATCACCCTGCAAAAGCTCCTGAAGGCCGTAGAGCAGGGCCTGGCCCGCAACGCTGCCCACCAGGCTGCCCCCGTGGCTGCGGCTCAGGTGCCTGCCGCTGCACCGGCCGACCCCACCTTTGCACAGATGCCCGCCGTGGCAACCGCCATGGCCGGTGTGGACGCTGGCCCCCATGCACACCAGGGCTTCGACCTGGACCGCCCCTTGCGCGAGGCGCGCGACGGCTTCGAAAAGGCCTACTTCGAGTTCCACCTCGCCCGCGAAGGCGGCTCCATGACCCGCGTGGCCGAGAAAACCGGCTTGGAGCGCACCCACCTGTACCGCAAGCTGCGCCAGCTGGGCGTGGACCTGGGGCGGGGCAAGCGCAATTAATTTCTGCAGACTTTCAAAAGCCTCCAATTTTCTGGCTATAATTTGAGGCTCAGGCCCGGTAGCTCAGTCGGTAGAGCAGAGGATTGAAAATCCTTGTGTCGGTGGTTCGATTCCGCCCCAGGCCACCAGTGTTCATGCGCCCCAGCGCCCGAAAGGGTTCTGGGGCGTTTCTACATTTGCGCGCGCATTTCTACAAAAAGCGCAATTGGGGTGGGCTCTAGATCAGGCCCTGTGCCTCGCGCAGGTGAGCCGCAGAGAGCGGCATCATCCTTTTCTCCAACGCCTCGATCAGTTCGTTGGCGGAGCGCGGAGGGTTTTTCCAGCGCGCACGCATCATCTTGATGGCTTCGAGGGCGCTCAATTCTTGGAGCTGGAGCTGGTTCATCACGAAGTCGTCCGGGTGCTGAACCTCAATGCCGTGAGGGGCCAAGACCGACAGAGGAAAGTCCTTGGTGTTGAACGTGACGATTGCATCGGCATGGCCCGCGATCGCTGCAGCCAAAACGTGTTGATCCTTGGGGTCCGGCAGTGTGATACAGCCCACGAGGGGCTGATAGTTCTGGACCAAACAATCTGGAATCGCTCGGTTCATCGCGGCCACGATGGCTGGCAATTTGCCTGCGTACTCCGGTTTGTCATGGGCCAAGTTGCGCGTCCATTCTTCATGAATCGCATCGGTCCATCGTGCGTGATACAGGCCCGCTGCAGCCAGGCTGAGCAAGAGATCACGAACGAGAGTCGGATACAGCGTGTTGGCATCCAAGATCGCCGTGTAACGTGCTGAGCCTGCCATTCAAAATTCCATTCCTAGGTCCTCTGACAGGTCTGTCAGCTCTTGCAGAGCGGCAGCGGTGTTCGTCCGTTGCTCAGCCTTGTAACGCTGTAGTTCAGCGTACTCAATGCGCCTATGCCGATTGACCTTGTGGCACTTCAATCGGCCGGCCTCAATCTCCTTGATGACGAACGGGCGCGAGACGTTGAGGAAGGCTGCGGCCTCTTGTGTTGTCAGTTCGTGTCTCTGAGGCATGAGGACGATCGGCTGCTGCTGAGCCATTCTCTTAAGGACTTCGGCGAAAAATCGCAGGGCCTGTGGAGGAAGCACCAGTGCCGGTGCGTCTGTCTCTTTGCCGCCCTCATCGACCAGCACGATGCGTGGCGCATTCGAGTGATCTAGGGCTGTTGTGAGGCAGCGATAGGCCACCTTGGCCATTTCCGCCTCCTCTTCGCTCACTACTGGTTCAAGCAGGTCTGGCGCTTTCATTTGGTTCTCCTAGGGGTGCTCAGAAAAGACTTTGAGTCATTTTATGCATATTCGCATTATTCGAATCAATCGAATTAAACGAAGTTCCCGCATAGGTCAGCGTGATCTGCGGCATCCAAACAGGGGGGAGTAGCTACCGGAGGGGTCTTACGCGCTCTCCAACTCGACTTTTCACGTAGTGCTCTGTCATTTCCCGATTCTTGTGCGCCAGCAGCTTTTGCGAGTGGGCCAGGTCACCCGTGTCGGTCGCAGCCTTCGCCCGAATGTCCCGAAACTGAAAATTCACCTTCGCCAGCGTGCGCGCCTTGTCAAAGCGTGAGCGCAGTGCCCCCTGGCTGAGTGGCTGGCCGTTCTCATCCTGAATCAGAAACGCGCTGATGGCCTTCCTGGGCCGTTGGTTGATCCTGTCGATGACAGCCGCCAGTGTTGGCGCCGACCGGAAACTGAGCCAGTTTTCTAGGTAGGGCCGAAGTAAAAATGAGCCAGGTGTTCAACCTACCCTGCTGTTTATTTAAGCAGTGGGGTTCGAGGAGTGATCACCATGGACATG
>NZ_JBUDZG010000053.1:0-13167 GCF_054950075.1 Acidovorax sp. Q11
GGACGCTGGCTGGTTCATTGCTGGCTGCGATCTCGGCGCGCACGGCGGGCGTGGTGCGGGCGTTCTTGTGCAGGGCTATCAACATGGCTTCACTCCCTGGGTGGATTGCAAGGACTCTATCAACTCCCTCAAAACAGCTCGGGCCATGAAGAGTGGATAGCGTTTAGAGTCTATGCAATCATCCGGGATGCGACACATAGGCACGCGATCTGCTTCCAAATGAACAGCAAATCAGGCAGTGAATACCGGCGCTTAACCTCAAAAAGCACCCGTAGCAATCGCGATCAGACAAGCTATCTATTTTTACAAAGCACTTGCTTGCTAAAAATAAGCAGTTTTGCTATCGTGCCTGCATGGACTCACCCGTGCCGCGCACCCGCGCCATCGCCCCCACTCTCAAGAAGCCCCCGGCCCGCCCCCGCAGCAAGGCCGTAGCGCCCCTCAGCGCCAACTCGGCAACCACCACACAATCCCCCTCCGAAGAAACCACCCGCCGCCCCCGCGGCCGCCCCCGCAAGACCGCCGAAGAACTGGACGACGGCAACCGCCGTCGCAAGCTCATGGACGGCGCGGCCAAGCTCTTTCGCACCCAGGGCTTTGCCGCCACCAGCACGCGCGACATTGCTGCGGCGGCAGGCATGCACAGTGGCTCGCCCTTCTACCACTTCGAAAGCAAAAGCGCGCTGCTCTACGCCGTGATGAGCGAGGGCATGACCATGGCCACGCAAAGCCAGCAGCAGGCACTCGATGCACTGCCCGCCGCGGCCACGCCGCGCGAGCAGTTGCGCACGCTCATTCGCCACCATTTCGAGATCCTGCTCGGCCCGCGCAGCAGCTTCATCCCGGTGATGCTGTACGAATGGCGCTCGCTCACGCCTGCGCAGCGCAAGGGCATTGCCCGCATCAAAGACAGCTACGAGGCCACCTGGATGCCCGTGCTCGAAGCTCTGGCACAGCAGGGCGCGCTGCAGGCCGAGCCCGGTGTGGCGCGGCTGTTCATCTTCGGGGCGCTTAACTGGGCGGTGCAATGGTTCTCGCCCAAGAAGGGCAAGTCGCTCGACGCGCTCACCGACGAGGCGTTGGCCTTGTTTATCCGTTCATAACAAACAACCCCATCAAGGCAGAGTCACCATGGCCCCCACCGCGCGCAACGCCTACCAGTCAGTGTTTGCTCCGGGCCTGTTCCTGGGCCAGGTGGTGTTGGTCACCGGCGGTGGCTCCGGCATTGGCCGGTGCACGGCACACGAACTGGCACACCTGGGGGCGCATGTGGTGCTGGTGGGGCGCAAGCCAGAAAAGCTGCTGGCCGTGGCCGAAGAGATCACCGCCGATGGCGGCCGCGTGTCCTGCGAGGTGTGCGATATCCGATCCGAGGAAGGTGTGGTGGCGCTGGTGCAGCAGATCATCGCTGCGCAGGGCCACATCGATGCGCTGGTCAACAACGCGGGCGGGCAGTTCATGTCGCCGCTCGAATCCATCAGCGCCAAGGGCTGGGAGGCCGTGCTGCACACCAACCTCACGGGCGGCTTTTTGATGGCGCGTGAGTGTTATCGGCAGTGGATGGCGCAGCACGGCGGCTCGGTAGTCAACATCGTGGCCGACATGTGGGGCTCCATGCCGGGCATGGGGCACAGCGGGGCTGCGCGCGCGGGGATGGTCAGCTTGACGGAAACGGCAGCGCTGGAATGGGCGCACAGCGGTGTGCGCGTGAACGCCGTGGCGCCGGGTTACATCGCCTCCAGCGGCATGGACAACTACCCGCCCGAGGCGGCAGACATGCTGCGTGCCATGCCGCGCACGGTGCCGCTCGGGCGCTTTGGCAACGAGGCCGAGGTGTCGGCCGCAATTGCCTTTTTGCTCAGCCCGGCAGCCAGCTTCATCAGCGGCACCACGTTGCGGGTGGACGGCGCACGGCCCCAGGTGCGCATGGGCTGGCCGCAGCGCCCGCCTGGTGCCACCGCCGCAGCACACCCGGCCGTGCGGCCATTTGACGGCTTTCACCGCGCGCAGGTGCCGCAGGTGTTTGCACCTTCCCACACCCCCAAGACCGAGGCCGCATGACCGCCGTCTTCACTTCCCGATTCAACCCAGTCAGCGCCGAGGCCACGCAGCGCCGCGCGGCGCTGCAGGCCCGCCTTCATGCTCTGCGCGCGTTGGAAGAGCGTGCCGCCGCCGCCTCGGCCCGGTCGCTGCCCCAGTTTGAAAAACGCGGCCAGCTGCTGCCGCGCCAGCGGGTGGCGCTGCTGCTGGATGCGGGTGCGCCCTGGCTGCCGCTGTGCACCCTGGCGGGCTACCTGCAGGACGTGAAAGATCCCGAGAAGTCCGTGCCCGGTGGCGGCATGGTCGCGGGCATCGGCTTTGTCAGTGGCGTGCGTTGCATGGTGGTGGCCAGCGATTCAGGCATCGAAGCCGGAGCCATCCAGCCCATGGGCCTGGAAAAGATCTTGCGCGTGCAGGAGATTGCGCTGCAAAACCGCTTGCCGTTCATCCACCTGGTGGAGAGCGCGGGCGCCAACCTCATGCGCTACCGGGTGGAGGGCTTCGTGCACGGCGGCACGCTGTTCCGCAACCTCGCGCGGCTGTCGGCGGCAGGCATTCCGGTTATCACCGTGCAGCACGGCTCGGGCACCGCAGGCGGCGCCTACATGCCCGGCTTGTCGGACGTGGTCATCATGGTGCAGGGCCGCTCGCGCGCCTTCCTGGCCGGGCCGCCGCTGCTCATGGCTGCGACGGGCGAGATTGCGACGGAAGAAGAACTGGGCGGCGCCGAGATGCACACGTCCGTTTCGGGCCTGGGCGAATACCTGGCCCAGGACGACCGCGAGGCGATCGGCCTGGCGCGCGATGTGGTCGCGCAGCTGGGCTGGAACATGCCCCGGCGACCCAGCGTGCCCGCACCTCTCTTGCCCGCAGATGACCTGCTGTCCCTGATGTCTTCCGACCTGCGCCAGCCCGTGGACATGCGCGAGGTGATGGCGCGGCTGGTGGATGGCTCTGAGCTGCTCGAATTCAAGGCCCGCTACGGCATGGCCACCGTGTGCGCGCAGGGCCACATCCAGGGCCATGCGGTGGGCTTCATCAGCAACAACGGCCCCATCGACGTGGCGGGCGCCAACAAGGCCACGCACTTCATCCACTGGATGTGCCAGCTGGGCCACCCCATCATCTACCTGCAGAACACCACTGGCTACATGGTGGGCAAGGACAGCGAGCAGGGCGGCATGATCAAGCACGGCAGCAAGATGATCCAGGCCGTGACCAACGCCACCGTGCCGCAGATCACCATCCAGTGCGGCGCCAGCTTTGGTGCGGGCAACTACGGCATGTGCGGGCGGGGCTATGCGCCGCGCTTCCTGTTCTGCTGGCCGGGGGCCAAGACAGCGGTGATGGGCGGCGAGCAGGCCGCGCGCACCATGCAGATCGTGACCGGGGCGGCGCTGGCGCGCAAAGGCATCATGCCCGACCCGGCCGAATCGCAGGCCCAGTTCGACAAGATCGTCGCCATGTTCGAGGCCCAGGCCGATGCGTTCTACACCAGCGGCCTGCTGTTGGACGACGGCGTGATCGACCCGCGCGACACACGGGCCGTGCTGGCGTTTTGCCTGGACACATGCGCCGAGGCGCAGGCGCGCACGCTGCGGCCCCTGAGCTTTGGCGTGGCGCGGATGTAAGCGCTTCGCACGCAATCTCCCCGATGGCCGAGCCTCTCAAATACCTGCTGAATGACACCGTGCCCCCGCGCATCGCGGCCATGGTGCGCCGTGCGTGGCGCAAGTTCGACACCACCGCGTTTCTGCAGCAAGTACAGCCCGGCTACGAATCGCTGGAGCTGATGGCGCGCGGCCAACGCATTGCGCACGCCCTGCAGGCCCACCTGCCGCAAGACGTGCCGCGTGCGCTGGGCGTGCTGGTCGATTCGATGGACCCGCCGATGGGCCTCGATGCGGCGGGTGAGCCCGATGCGGGTGACCGCCCCTACAGCGCCTTTTTGTATCTGCCGCACAGCATCTACATCGGCACACACGGTCTGCCGCATTTCGAGGCGGCCATGGCCGCGCAGCACGCGCTCACCCAGCGCTTTACGGCCGAGTTCAGCATCCGCCCCTACCTGCTGCACCACCAGGGCGCCACGCTAGCGCGGCTGCGTGACTGGGCGGAGGACGACAACGCCCACGTGCGCCGCCTGGTGAGCGAAGGCACGCGGCCCCGCCTGCCCTGGGCGCCGCGTTTGCCTGCATTCCAGAACAACCCGCAACTGGCCCTGCCGTTGCTCGATGCGCTCAAGGACGACCCATCGTCCTACGTGCGCCGCTCCGTGGCCAACCACCTGGGCGACATCGCCAAGGACCACCCCGACCTGGCCGTGTGCACCGCGCGCACCTGGCTGCAGGGCGCACCCGCCCCGCGTGAAGCCCTGGTGCGCCACGGCCTGCGCTTTCTCATCAAACGGGGCGACGCCGCTGCGCTCGATGCCCTGGGCGTGGGCCATGCCGTGGCGCTGGACGTGCGGTCCGCGCGCGTGCTGCCCGCCCGCGCACGCATCGGCGACAAGGTGCGTATCGAGGCCGAACTGCACAACCCCACGCCCCAGCCCCAGCGCGTGCTTGCGGACCTGAAGGTGCACTACGTCAAGGCCCACGGCGGCGCGGCGCCCAAGGTGTTCAAGCTGCAAACGCTGGACATCGCACCCGGTGCCACCGTGGCGGTGGGCAAGACGCTGTCGCTGCAGCAGATGACCACACGCACCCACTACCCCGGCGCGCACCAGGTGGAGCTGGTGCTCAACGGGCGGCCACAGCCGCTGGGGCAATTTCAGCTTTCGTGATCGAGGTTTGCAGGCACACAAACATACAAACGCAACAGCAGGAGACAAGCACCATGCAGTTCACACACGAGCACCGCGAGATCCAGAAAACCCTCAAGCGCTTCATCGACGAAGAGATCAACCCCCATGTGGACGAGTGGGAGGCCGCAGAGATCTTCCCCGCGCACGAGGTCTTCAAGAAGATGGGCAACCTGGGCCTGTTGGGCCTGTGCAAGCCCGAGGAATACGGCGGCCAGGGGCTAGACTATTCGTACAGCCTCGCCATGGCCGAGGCACTGGGCCACATCCACTGCGGCGGCGTGCCCATGGCCATCGGTGTGCAGACCGACATGTGCACCCCGGCGCTGGCGCGCTACGGCAGCGAAGAACTCAAGCGCCAGTTTCTGGCCCCGGCCATCGCGGGTGACATGGTGGGCTGCATCGGCGTGAGCGAGCCGGCGGCGGGCAGCGATGTGTCGGGCATCAAGAGCGTGGCCCGCAAGGACGGCGACGACTACGTGATCACCGGCCAGAAGATGTGGATCACCAACAGCCTGCAGGCCGACTGGATGTGCATGCTGGTCAACACGGGCGAAGGCCCCGTGCACAAGAACAAGAGCTTGGTGATGGTGCCCATGCGGGATGGCCCGGGCGGCAAGCTCACCCAGGGCATCGAGGTGGCGCAGAAGATCCGCAAGATCGGCATGCACAGCAGCGACACGGGCCTGATCTACTTTGACGAGGTGCGCGTGCCGCAGCGCTACCGCATTGGTGCCGAAGGACAGGGCTTTATCTACCAGATGCAGCAGTTCCAGGAGGAGCGCCTGTGGTGCGCCGCCAGCACGCTCGAATCGCTGAACCACTGCATCCAGTGGACCATCGACTACGCGCAGGAGCGCAAGCTGTTTGGCAGCACGCTGGCCGACCAGCAGTGGGTGCAGTTCAAGCTGGCCGAACTCAAGACCGAGGTCGAGGCTTTGCGCGCACTCACCTACCGAGCCTGCGACCTGTACGTGAACGGGCAGGACGTGCTGGAGCTGGCCAGCATGGCCAAGCTCAAGGCCGGCCGCCTGAACCGCGAGGTGCCCGACACCTGCCTGCAGTTCTGGGGTGGCATGGGCTTCACGCTGGAGAACAAGGTCTCACGCATGTACCGCGACGGGCGGCTGGCGTCGATTGGCGGCGGTGCGGACGAGGTGATGCTGGGCATCCTCGCCAAGCTCATGGGCATTGCGAAGCGACCCGTATGAGAGGCAAAAGGTTGTCCCTGCAGCGTGATGCGCACGCAGTACTGCCCCTCTCCCCTCGCGGGAGAGGGGTTGGGGAGAGGGGGCTGATTTGGCGCTGCCTCCCAGTCCGGCTCCCCCTCTCCCCAGCCCTCTCCCGCGAGGGGCGAGGGAGTGAAGTCAGCCCGCTGCGTGCGAACCATGGAATACGGAAATGACCGCCGCTGTTTTGCTCATCGACCGCATGCCGCTGCCCAGCGGCAGTGTCGAAACCTGGACGCTCAACGACCCGGCCAGCCGCAATGCGCTGTCAGAAGCCATGGTGGACGCCCTGCTGGCCGCGTGCGAGCGGGCTGTGGCTGATGCCGACCTGCGCGGTGTGGTGCTGCGTGGCGCAGGTGGTCACTTCTGCGCGGGTGGCAGCCTGGGCGGATTTGCCAAGACCATTGGCCAGCCCCTGGCTGAGGGCGAGGCTGACCCGCTGGTACCGCTGAACCGCCGCTTTGGCGCGTTGCTGCAGGCCCTGTGCGCGCTGCCGCAGTGGCTCATCGTGGCGGTCGAAGGTGCTGCGATGGGCGGAGGTTTTGGCTTGGTGTGCTGCGCCGACCAGGTGCTGGCCCACCGCGGCGCGCAGTTCGCCACGCCCGAGGTCACGCTGGGTATCGTGCCTGCGCAGATCGCGCCCTTTGTGGTGCGGCGCCTTGGCCCGCCTGCTGCGCGGCGGTGTTTGCTGACCGGCGAGCGCTGGGATGCTGCTGCCGCCCTGCGTTTGGGCCTGGTCGATGACGTGGTGGAGGGCGACATGGATGCTGCTGTACGGGCTGCCATCGCACGCCACGCCGCCGCCGCACCCCAAGCTGTAGCCGCCACCAAACGTTTGCTGCTGGCCCAGCACGAAACGCCGTTGCCCGCGCTGCTCGATGACGCCGCCCTCGCCTTTGCGCAAGCGCTGCGTGGCCCCGAGGCGCCGCAAGGGCTGGCGGCGTTTGCTGCGCGCAAGGCGCCGCCGTGGAGTGCGAACTCATGAAGAAAATCCTCATTGCCAATCGGGCTGTTCATGCCGCAGGCATGGCGAAGCAGATTGCCCGTGCACGCGCAGCGTGCTGGCGGGCGATGGAGCCGCGAGGGCACAGCCTATGAAAAAGATACTGATCGCCAATCGCGGCGAGATCGCACGCCGCATCATCCACACCGCCCACCGCATGGGCATCGAAACGGTGGCGGTCTATTCCAACGCCGATGCCAACGCCCTGCACGTGCGCGAAGCCACTCAGGCCATCGCGCTGGGCGGCGCGGCCAGCGCCGACACCTACCTGCGCACCGACAAGCTGCTGGCCGCCGCCCGTGCCACCGGCGCCGATGCCGTGCACCCCGGCTATGGCTTCCTCAGCGAGAACGCCGACTTCGCCCAGGCCGTGGTCGATGCGGGCCTGACCTGGATCGGCCCCTCGCCAGCCGCCATCCGCGCATTGGGCAGCAAGTCGGGGGCCAAGGCCCTGGCCCATGCGCACGGCGTGCCCTGCTTGCCCGGGTACTCCGGCGACGACCAGAGCGACGAACGCTTTGCCGCCGAGGCAGCGCGCATCGGCACGCCCCTCATGGTCAAGGCCGTGGCGGGTGGGGGAGGGCGCGGCATGCGCCTGGTCACCGACCTGGCGCAGTTGCCCGCCGCATTGGCCAGCGCACGGTCGGAGGCGCTGGCGGGTTTTGGCTGTGGCGACCTGCTCATCGAACGCGCACTGCTGCAGCCGCGCCATGTGGAGGTGCAGATCTTTGCTGACGCCCACGGCGCATGCATCCACCTGGGCGAGCGCGATTGCTCGGTACAGCGCCGCCACCAGAAGATCATCGAAGAGTCCCCCAGCCCCGCCGTGGACGCAGTGCTGCGCGAGCGCATGGGCGCCTGCGCCGTGGCGCTGGCACAGGCCGCTGGCTATGTGGGCGCTGGCACGGTGGAGTTTCTGCTCGACGGTGAAGACTTCTTCTTGATGGAGATGAACACCCGCCTGCAGGTGGAGCACCCGGTGACCGAAGCGCTCACGGGGCTGGACCTGGTGGAGTGGCAGATCCGCGTGGCGCGGGGTGAGCCGCTGCCGCTCACGCAAGACCAGGTGCATCTGCAAGGCCACGCCATCGAAGTGCGCCTGTGTGCCGAAGACGCGCATTTCCGCCCCCACACCGGGCGCGTACAGCAGTTCAGCGCGCCACCGGCCGCCGCCTTTGAGCGGGCTGCGCCGGGCGCGCTGCGCTTTGACCACGCGCTGGAAGAGGGCGCTGAAGTTTCGCCCCACTATGACGCCATGCTGGGCAAGCTCATCGTGCACGCCCCCACGCGGGCCGAGGCCATCGCCGCCCTGGTGCGCGCGCTGCAGAGCACCCGCGTGCTGGGCCTGCCCACCAACCGCGCGTTTCTGGCAGCGTGCCTGCAGCACCCGGTGTTTGGCGCGGGGCATGCCCTGGTGCCGTTTCTTGCAGAGCACGCCACGCAACTACAAGAACTGCTATCAAATATAGAGCTTGAAGTGTTTGTGCAGAGCGCGGCGGCGGCCATTTTTGCTTCAAATTCTTCGGGCGCCGAGCCTGCGCAACTGCCCTGCGCGCTGGCCCGGCCGCTGCGCCTGCGCCACCAGGGTCAGGTGGTTCCGCTGGCCGTGTGCGAGCTGGGCGCGGGGCGGCTGTTGGTGGAGCATGCGGGCGGCACCACCCATCTGAAGCTGGCGCCGCAGGCTGCGGGCATGGTGCGCATCACCACCACGCAGATCGGCGCGGAGGGTGATGTGCGCCATGCCGACCACACGGTGCGCGCCGTTCCGGTGGGCTCACTGCGCTGGCACTGGCAAACCGGTGGTGTGGATGGCTGGGTGGAAGACGCATCGTGGGAGCCCGCCGCGCGCGCCGATGCAGCGGGCGGTGCCACCGAGCTGCGCGCCCCCTTCAACGGCAAGGTGGTTGCGCTGCCTGTGGCCGCAGGCCAGGCGCTGGCGGCGGGCGATACGGTGGTGGTCATCGAATCCATGAAGCTCGAACACAGCCTGGCCAGCCCTGCCGCCGCCACCGTGGCCGAGCTGCTGGTAGCGCCCGGCCAGCAGGTTTCGCCCGGGCAGGTGCTGGCCCGCTTTGCACCTGCCACGCAAGGAGCGCCCGCATGACCGCCACATCCGACGCGACCCCTGTGAGCAACGAAGACCGCACCGCGCTCACCGACACCGTCACCCGCTTTGCCCGCACCGAGATCGCGCCGCATGTGGACGCGTGGGACGCGGCCGGTGAATTCCCCCGCAGCCTGTACCGCCGCGCGGCCGACCTGGGCCTGCTAGGGCTGGGCTACCCCGAACAGTACGGCGGCACACCCGCCAGCTACGCCTTGCGCTTGCCGCTGTGGCGCGCGCTCAGCCGCCACGGCGCCAGCGGCGGTGTGCTGGCCAGCCTGCTGTCGCACAACATCGGCCTGCCGCCGGTGCTGGCCCATGGCAGCGACGCGGTGCGCGCCGAAGTCATCCCACCCGTGCTGGCGGGCGAGCAGATTGCCGCACTGGCGATCACCGAACCCGGTGGCGGGTCCGACGTGGCCCAGCTCAAGACCACCGCGCGGCGCGAGGGTGATGAGTACATCGTCAACGGCGAAAAGGTGTTCATCACATCCGGCATGCGCGCGGACTGGATCACAGTGGCTGTGCGCACTGGCGACGCTGGCAGCAAGGGCAGCGGCGGCATATCGATGCTGCTCATCCCCGGCCACAGCGCAGGCCTGTCGCGCAGCAAGCTCGACAAGATGGGCTGGCTCTGCTCCGACACCGCCCACCTGCGCTTTGACAGCGTGCGTGTGCCCGCCTGCTACCTGCTGGGCGAAGAGGGCGCGGGCTTTCGCATCATCATGGCCAACTTCAACGGCGAGCGCTTTGGCCTCGCCGCGTCGGCCCTGGGCTTTGCCGAGGCCTGCTACGACGAGGCCCTGGCGTGGGCCCGCCAGCGCAAGACCTTTGGCGCCGCGCTGGTCGAGCACCAGGTCATCCGCCACAAGCTGGTGGACATGCAGATGCGCATCCAGTCCACCGCCGCGTGGTGCGAATCCGTGGCAGCGCAGGCCGATGCGGGCCGCACCGGCCCCGAGTGGGTAGCGCAGGTGTGCCTGCTCAAGAACCACGCCACCCAAACCATGCAGTTCTGTGCCGACCAGGCCGTGCAGATCCTGGGCGGCATGGGCTTTATGCGCGGCACCGTCAGCGAGCGCATCTACCGCGAGGTCAAGGTCATGATGATCGGCGGCGGTGCGGAAGAAATCATGAAGGACCTGGCTGCACGTCAGCTCGGCATTTGAAGGAGACAGCCACCATGCACAGCACCGACCACGGCAACAAAGCCATCATCACCTGCGCCATCACCGGCGTGCTGACGGACCCCGGCCAGCACCACGTGCCCGTCACGCCCGAGCAACTGGCCAAAGAAGCCCGCCGTGCCTGCGACGCAGGCGCCGCCGTGGTCCACGTGCACTTTCGCAACCAGGAGCCCGGCAAGGGACACCTGCCCAGCTGGGACCCGCAGGTGGCGCGCGACTGCGTGCAGGCCATGCGCGAGGCCTGCCCGGGTTTGATCATCAATCAGACCACCGGCGTGGTCGGCCCCAACTACCAGGGCCCGCTCGATTGCCTGCGCGCCACCCGCCCTGAGATGGCGGCGTGCAACGCCGGCTCGCTCAACTACCTGAAGGTGCGCAGCAACGGCACCTGGGCCTGGCCGCCCATGCTGTTCGACAACCAGCCCGCCAAGGTCAAGGACTTCATCGACGTGATGCTGGAAACCGGCACGCTGCCCGAGTTTGAATGCTTTGACGTGGGCATCGTGCGCTGCGTGGAGATGTATGTGCAGACCGGCATGTACACAGCCCGCCTACCCGAATACAACTTTGTGATGGGCGTCGAATCCGGCATGCCTGCCGACCCCGACCTGCTGCACATCCTGCTCAAGCTCAAGATCAAGGACGCCCCCTGGCAAGCCACCGTCATCGGCCGCAGCGAGATCTGGCCCGTGCACCAGCGCGTGG
Organism: Acidovorax sp. Q11; assembly: GCF_054950075.1. NCBI lineage: Bacteria > Pseudomonadati > Pseudomonadota > Betaproteobacteria > Burkholderiales > Comamonadaceae > Acidovorax > Acidovorax sp. Q11. Next base: position 11,072 of record NZ_JBUDZG010000053.1, read on the forward strand.
CCGAGTTGGGTGGGCACTTGCGCACGGGGCTGGAGGACACGTTCTATCTGCCGGATGGGACGAAGGCGGATTCGAACGGGCCGTTGATTGAGCAGCTGGCACGGTATGCGCGCAATGTGGGTCGGGAGGTGGCTTCGCCGCAGGAGGCGCGGGCGATGTTGGGGTTACAGGTGCTCTAGCTTGCGTCAAGTGGGCAATCGCTCACTTCGGTCGTTCATCTTGGAACGATCAACACCGCGCTTGGGCACATCATTTATTTAACATGACGGCCCAATCATGTTAAAAAAATCGTGCTTTTTTAACGCATCATGGCGCTCATGTGCGTTTTTTGCGTGAATCCAGACACGAACAGAATGACTCCATGACATTGCAACCCAGCTACTCCATCCCCAAGCTTCCGCCGCTGGGTGTCGATTTTCAGACGCCAGAACTGCTCAAGGCATTGGTCGCGGCCCATCGCCATCTGGCGGAACTCAAGGGCTGCGCAGCCAGCATTCCCAACCAGGCTATTCTGATCAACACCTTGGCATTGCAGGAGGCCAAGGCGAGTTCGGAAGTGGAAAGCTATGTCACCACGCAGGACGAGTTGTTTCAGGCGGATTTGCACATCGCCGAATGGGTGTCGCCCGCCGCCAAGGAGGTGTCGCGCTACCGAGAGGCGCTGAGGCACGGATTCGACCGCATGCGAGAGCAACAAGGCATCCTGGGCAATGGCACGCTGATTGCGCTGTTCCAGTTGCTGAAGAACAGCAGCGAGACGTTTCGCACCGGTGGCGGCACGGTGCTCAAGAATGAGAAAACCGGCGCAACCGTCTTCGTGCCACCGCAAGACAGCTCGCAGGTGCAAGCCCACATGCAGGCGCTGGAACAATTCGTCAACGATGACTCGGCCAGCGACCTGGATCCGATCATCAAGATGGCGCTGATTCACCACCAGTTCGAAAGCATCCACCCTTTCAGTGATGGCAATGGCCGCATCGGGCGGATTCTGTGTGTGCTGTATTTGGTGCGCACCGGCTTGCTGGACACGCCCGTGCTCTACCTCTCACGCTACATCAATCAGTACAAGGGTGACTACTACCGTTTGCTGCAGGAGGTGCGCGATGCGGAAGGCGACCCGGCAGCCATTGCCGCTAGCTGGCAGGCGTGGGTGGTCTTCATGCTCAATGCCGTGGCGCAGACGGCGCGCCAAGCCGTCCAACTGGTGGGGGGCATGCGCGACCTGATGGTAGAAACCAAGCGCCGCATGCGGACCGATACCCCCAAGCTGTATTCGCAGGACTTGCTCAACAACCTGTTTCGCCACCCCTACACGCGCATCGAGTTCGTGCAGAACGACCTGGGCATCACCCGGCAGACCGCCGCACGCTACTTGCGACAACTGGCCCAGGCCGGGCTGGTGCAGGAGCACAGCCAAGGCAAGCACTTGTATTTCATCAACGCGCCGCTGGTGGAGTTGTTGGTGCGTGGGGAGCGTGGATAAACAGGCATCTGATGGGGGCGTGTAAGCCGAGCCTGCCCGAATACAACTTTGTGATGGGAGTCGAAGCCGGTCTGCCCGCCGACCCGGACCTGCTGCCCATCCTGCTCAAGCTGAAAATCAAGGACGCACCCTGGCAGGCCACCGTCATCGGCCGCAGCGAGATCTGGCCCGTGCACCAGCGCGTGGCCGAACTGGGCGGGCACCTGCGCACGGGGCTGGAGGACACGTTCTATCTGCCGGATGGGACCAAGGCGGATTCGAATGGGCCGTTGATTGAGAAGCTGGCGGAGTACGCGCGCAATGCGGGGCGGGAGGTGGCTTCGCCGCAGGAGGCGCGGGGGATGTTGGGGTTGAAGGATGTGGGCATGCCATAAGAGCTGGCGCGTTCCTTCTCCTGGTTCTTCATCCCTGCAAATTAGTCAGCTATTGATCAATTCGCAGGGATGAAACGACGCTCTCGTTGTCGCGCCTGTAGGTCGGATTAGCCCTAGCAGGCTGAAGAAATACTCCCCAGATTCCAAGCCCGTCCTGCCCCACAGCCGCAGGCTGGCTCGCTTTTTTCACATTCCGGGATTAGCGGGCCCAATTGGGCGTTTTATTGCACTTCGGAGGC
>NZ_JBUDZG010000054.1:0-11702 GCF_054950075.1 Acidovorax sp. Q11
TAAAAGACTTGGACAAGAAGCTCATGCGCTATATCCGCCACTACAACAAAGACCCCAAGCCCATCAAGTGGAAGCACGACGATCCGCAGCGCCGATACCGCCAATTTCAATGATTCAGTGGACTAGTTGTGCGGCCCGCCGCGCCATCACCAGTTCTTCGGCCGAGCGGATCGGCACCCCACGGTCAGCGCGGGCCATCAGTGCGGCTGCTTTCTTGCGCGTGCGGCAGGGGCGTCTGCGGCAGGCTTGCTGTCCAGCTCACCCCGCGCCGCCAGCGCCACATCCAGCCCGCCCGCCAGCTCGGCCCGCACCAGCATCTGGCAAATCTCGCGGTGGTCCAGGTCGGGGTACATCTCGGCCAGCATGCCGACACGCATCCAGTGCTCGGCCTGAGAGTTGATGGAACGGCTCAGCGCCGTGCTGGCCAGACGCAGGTTTTCGTGCATCTGGTCGGAAATTTTGACAATGCCCATGGGGTGCTGACTTTATGCGAAACGTATTTGAATTGTATTCGTTTCGCATACTTTCAAGGCGTGCCGCACCCAAGCGACGTCACCCCCGCCTTGTCCGCCAAGTTCAAAGGCGCGTAAAAAAGCGACCGCCCGGACTCAGTCTTCGCCCCCCAGCCCCTCCGCCAGCGCCTCAAACACCACCCGGATCCGCCGCGAGGTGCGCAGCTCGCGGTGCGACACCAGCCAGATCGGAAAGCGCACTGGCGGCAGGTCCTCCAGCACGCGGACGACGCCTGGGGTGTGGCGTGCGATGTTGTCCATCATGGCCCCGATGCCCATGCCCTGGCACACCAGCGCCCAGTGGGCCACGGTGTGGTCGGAGTAGCAGCTGAAGTTGTCTTCGCTCAGATGCAGGCCGTACTGGCGCAGGTACTCCAGATACCGGCCCGCGCGGTCCGAGCCCACGAACGGTACCTGGGTTGCGTCCTGCGCGGTGCGCGGGTGGCCATAGGTTTTCACACAGCCTTCGGATGCATAGAAGTAGGCGGTGGCCTCGCGCACCAGGCGGGCGATCAGGTCAGGCTGCTCGGGCTTCACATGGCGGATGGCAATGTCGGCCTCGCGGCGCAGCAGGTCGCTCAGCGCGTTGGACGAGATCACTTCGACGGCAATGCCCGGCTCCTGGGCGCGCAGCCGCTGCACGATGGGCGGCAGCAGGTAGGCCGCCACGGCGTCGCTGGCCGACACCGACACCACACCGCCCACTGCCTCAGACCGGCCCGTGGCCGCCAGGCCCAGGGCCTCGGCGGCTGCGCCCATGGCGCGGGCGTGTTCCAGCAGGTCGAGCCCGGTGGGGGTGAGCGCCATGGCCTTGCCCACACGCTCGAACAGGGTCACGCCCATGTGCTGTTCGATGGCGGCCACCTGGCGGCTCAGCGTGGGCTGGGTCAGGCCCAGTTTGCGGGCGGCGGCCGAGAGCGAGCCGGTTTCTGCGGTCTCCAGAAACGCCTTGAGCTGGTTCCAGTCGAGGTTGTCCATGCGTAAATGTATATGTTCACTGCAATAAAGGCCGTTCCCTGCGGGGTTTTGCATGGATAGCATTCCGGTATCGCTCAACGCCCGATGCCCCACCTGCCCATGCCAACGCCTTCCATTGCCCCGGCCCTCCATGCCACTCCACATGCCGAGGCGGGTGCCGCTCCCTTTGCCCGCAAGGCCCGCTTTTGGGACCGCATAGCGCCCAAATACGCGGCCGAGCCGATTGCCGACATGGCGGGCTACGAGGCCACGCTGCAGCGCGTGCAGGCGCTGCTGCCTCCCGCAGCGGATGTGCTGGAGGTGGGTTGTGGCACCGGCAGCACGGCCATGCGCCTGGCGCCTTTCACGGGGCGCATGCTGGCCACCGATGTCGCGCCGGGGATGATTGCCATCGCCCGGGAGCGGCTGGCCGCCCAGCCTGTGCCGCAGCTGGGCTTTGCGCTGGCCGATGCCGACGCACCGGGGCAGGGGCAAGGTGCCTACGACGTAGTGCTGGCCTTCAGCATGCTGCACCTGGTGGAAGGCCTGGACCATGCGCTCAAGCTGCTGGTGCAGGCCCTGCGGCCCGGCGGTTTGCTGATCTCCAAGACGCCGTGCATCAACGAGATGAACCCGCTCATCCCCCGCCTGGCACTGCCCCTGATGCAGGCCATTGGCAAGGCGCCACAGGTGCTGTGTTTCGACGCGCAGCAACTGCAGGTGGCCATCGTGCGGCAGGGGCTGGAGATTGTCAGCGTCGAACGCCACGGCACCCGGGGCAAGGACATCCGGGTCTTCATCGTGGCCCGCAAGCCGGGCTGACCTCCCGCACTTTCTAGACAGACCGTGACCACGGCCGGGCCTCAGGGCTTTGGTCGGTGGCGGGCTGCTGTGCGCCTGTTTTTTTCTTCCTTCTCCTTTCTTCTCCTTCCTTCTCCTTCCTTCTCCTTCCTTCTCCTTCCTTCTCCTTCCTTCTCCTTCCTTCTCCTTCCTTTCCCCCCCATTCACCAAGGAGCCGTGTATGACTGCGTTGTGCCCATTGCCTCCTTCGCTGCCTTGGTTGCACCGGGCAGCCGTGGTGCCTGCGGCCCTCATCACCTTGGCCCTGGGGCTCACCTTGCCTCTGGGGGCTTGCAGCGGGCGCAGCGGTGGTGACGGCGATGTGGCCTTGTCCGATGGGGGGTGGGGCTGCGGCTCAGGAGGCATGGCACCGGTGGCGGCCATCAGCGCGCTGGAGGGCGACTGGGTGCAGAAGGGCTGCATCACGGTGGGTGTGCAGTCGTTCAAAAAGACGCTGCGGGCGCGCACCACCGGGCAGGCCACGCTCGATTACTACGAAGGCGTTTTGGTCTTTGCGGGCAACGACTGTGCGGGCGCCTCCCAGCTGGTGGGCCCGAGCAAGCTGGGGGTGGTGCGCTTCGCCCGGTCTGACGCCAACCCGGCGCTGGCCGCCCGCTGGGGCGAGCTGCACACCGTCACGGGCACGCGCGCTGGCGCTATCTGGGCCCTGCCGTCCGCCCACCGGCTGTGCCTGCTGGGCGATGAGATTCCCAGCAGCAGGCCATCGCTTTCGGCCGTGGCCGCGAGCGTGGCAAACCTTCCCGCAGACAACTGCTTTGTTCGATGAAACCGATGACACCAAGGAACCCCATGAAGTCTTCTACACGCCCTGTGCTTTTGTGGGCCGCCCCCGCCGTTGCGGCATTGGCCCTTCTCAGCGGCTGCGCGTCCACCCTCGACCAGCGAGGCCTGGAGCAGCGCACTGCGCAGGCCATCGGGCGGTCCGTGGGCCAGTTCTCCATCACCGACCGCGAAGAGGAAACCGGAGGCCGCATCAACTACACCGTCAACACCCTGGACGGCATGGCCTACCGCTGCTACCTGTACAGCGCCACGGGTTTCCAGAAAGCCATGAGCTTTGGGCAAACACCCCATTCCGACGCCATCTGCACCGCCATGGTGGCCAGCAAAAGCGGCAGCAGCAGCCCTGAGGCCGCAGCACCCGCAGCAGCCCCTGCACCTGCCGCCCGTGGCCGCAGTGCAGGCCCCGAGTGCAACGCCTTGCTGAAAGCGGCCGGACGGTGCTGAAGCGCGGCCTGCCCAACGCTGCACGGAGCACCCCCATGAAGTCGATCCACACCATCCTGACAATTGCTGCGGCCTGGCTGCCCCTGGCGGCCAGCGCGGCAGACCTGCGGGTCTCTGTAACCGACGGCCCCGCTGCGCCAGCAACGCTCTACCTGGCCGTGTTTGACTCGGCCGATGCATTTGCCAGCAACCAGGCCGTGGTCTCGCAGAAGATCGAACTGCGCGACGGTGCCGCGCAACTGGTGTTCAGTGGCTTGCCCGCCGGGCGCTACGTGGTCAAGTCGTTTGCCGACGAAAACGGCAACGCCAAGCTGGACACCAACCTGCTGGGCCTGCCCACAGAGCGGTATGGCTTCTCCAACGATGCCCGGGGCCGCATGGGCCCGCCCGGCTTCGACGCGGCGGCCGTGCCTCTGGATGCCGACCACAGCATCACCATCCGCCTGCGCTGAACCCCCTGGAGGCGTCTTCATGTCCATCCATCGCCGTGATCTGGTGCTGCGGCTCATGGCCGCTGGCGGCGGCCCCTTGCTTGCGTCCCTGGCATCCCAGGTGCCCCGCGCGGCGCACGCACAAGCGTCGTCCCCTAGCTGGCACGCCCAGTTCGAGGCGTCCCAGGCGCCGTGGAAGCCGGCGTTTGCCACTGCGGCGGCAGACATTCCTCTGACAGCAGCCCCGGTGCGCGGGCGCTTCCCGGATGCCGTGGCGGGCACGTTGTACCGCGTGGGCCCGGCGGGCCACGACCTGGGTGGAGAGCGCTACCAGCACTGGTTTGACGGCGACGGGATGGCCCACCGTTTTGTGATTGACGGCAACACGGTGAACCACCAGGGCCGCTATGTGGCCACCGCCAAGCGGCTGGCCGAAGTCCAGGCGGGCCGCAGGCTGACCGAAGGCTTTGGCACCGTGTTCCCGGGCCGCGAGCCACCCAGCTCGCCCGACAGCATGAACGCCGCCAACATCAGCATGCTGCCCGTGGGGGGCGACATGCTGGCGCTGTGGGAGGGCGGCTCGGCCACGCGCCTGGACCCCCGCACGCTGGAGACCCGGGGCCTCAAGACCTGGCGCGCAGACCTGGCGGGCGTGCCCTTCTCGGCCCACCCTCGGGTGGAGCCCGATGGAACGATCTGGAACTTTGGCGTGGACGCCCACCACGGCCTGTTGCTGCTGTACGAAATCACGCCTGCAGGGGCGCTGCGCCGCGCCGATGCGTTCCCGCTCAGCCACATGCCCATGGTGCACGACTTTGCGGTCACGGCCGGGCACCTCGTCTTCCTGCTGCCCCCGCTGGTGTACGACGCGCAGCGCCGCCTGGCCGGGGCGAGCGTGCTGGACGCGCACCAATGGCGCCCCGAGCTGGGCATGCGTGTGCTGGTGGTCCACAAGCAGGACTGGAAGCGGCAGCAGATGTTCCACCTGCCTGCGGGCTTCCTGTTCCACCTGGGCAACGCCTGGGAGGAGCACACCGCCAGCGGCACGGTGATTCATCTCGACTACGCGCGCGCAGCCGACGCATCCGGCGTCCTCACCGACACGCGCGAGGTGATGCGCGCCCGGCTGGCGGGCTCTGCAGGCCCGGTGCTGACGGTGGCCCGCCTGGACTTGCGCACCGGCCAGGCCACGCAGGCCAGCCTGGGTGTGGAGGCGGAGTTTCCGCGCATCGACCCCCGGCGGGTCGGGCAGCGGCACCGCCAGGTCGTCCATGCCACCGGCACGCAGGGCGGCCTGCCGCTGTGGGGCGCCATTGCCTCCACCAACGTAGAGACCGGGGTGTCGCAGCGCTACCGCTACGGCCCCCACACCATCGTGGAAGAACATGTCTGGGTGCCCGACGCGCGCGGCCCCGGCTGGGTGGTGGGCACCGCGCTGGACTACGCCCGCAAGCAAACCCTGCTGTCGTGTTTTGCCGCCGACGCGCTGGCCGACGGCCCCGTGGCCCAGGCCACGCTGCCGTATGCACTGCCGCTGGGGCTGCACGGCGTGTTTGTGGCAGCGTGATGCGGCGTGATGCGCCCCCTGGCGTGCCCCCGGCAGGTTTTCAAAGGCCCTAGCTTGCACCGGCAGGTGGGGCGGCTTCACTCAACAAAATGGTCAAGGCGAAATGAAAAGATGGCGGTGGGCGGGCTTGTGGTTGTCCGTGTGTCTGGCGGGCTGTGCCACGGTGCCCGGCGTGGTGACTGACTCGGCGGGCGGGCGCACGGTAGAACACGCCCTGGCAGGGCAGGGCGCACCGGTGGTGGTGTTCGAGAACGGGCTGGGGGCAAGCCTCGATTGGTGGGCCAAGGTCTGGCCAGACACCGTGCAGGAGACCACCGCGCTGGCCTACAACCGCGCAGGCTACGGCCACAGCGAGGCATCGCCAGGCCCCCGCGACGGCGCCCATGTGGTGGAGGAACTGAGGGCGCTGCTCCAGGCACGCAAGCTGCCGCCGCCCTACGTGCTGGTGGGCCATTCGCTGGGCGGCTTGTACATGCAGCTGTTTGCGCGCCAATACCCCGGCGAGGTGGCGGCGCTGGTGCTGGTGGACTCCACCCACCCCGACCAGATGCGCGGCGCGGGCAACCCCGACCTGTGGCCCACGTGGCTCAAAGTGGCCTTCCGCCTGAGCACGTCTGACGTGGTCAAGCAGGAGCTGGCAGCGCTGGATGCCACCGGGCAACTCGTTGTCAGTCTGCCGGTGGACCCCGCTGTGCCCGTGTTTGTGCTCAGCGCGTTGCGCACCCCGGGGGCTTCTCCTGCGCTGGCCGACGATGTGCTCCGAAAACGCGCCGACATCGCGCACCTCTATCCAGGCTCCACCCAGGTGTGGGTGGACAGCGGGCACGGCATCCCCCTGGAGAAGCCCGAGGCGGTGGTGCAGGCGATTCGGGATGCGATGCAGGCTGCCCGTGCCTCTCAGGCGACCCGCGCTACTGCGCCGGGATGCGCGCCTGCGGCAGGCGGGTTGCCGGGTGCGTGCACACAGGGCGTGCAATCTGGTGGGTAGTCGTTTGCTATAAATTAAATAGCTAACAATGAATGCAGACGGGCGGTAAGCACCTTTTTTGTTCAAGAAAACCCGCGTTGCCGACCACAAGCCGGTGGCTAGGGCGCACAGGCAAGGGCGGGCCGTGGGCCGTCACTGGCCCCAGAACGCGTCTTCCTGCGCCGGATCGCTGGAGAACAGGCGAACCTCGACGATCCTTCCATCCACGATGTGCAGCAGATCCACACCCGCCTGCTGGAGCGTGAGGCCGTCGCGCTTGCCTGCAAACTCGATGCTCACGGCCACCCAATCTCCGTTGGCCATGTAGTGGTCGGCCCGGGTGATCGCAAACGTCCCTTGCGACACGGCCATCATCTGGCCCAGCATCTGGCCCACGGCAGCCATGCCACGGTGCGTGCCTGAGAACTGGTTGTGGCCCGGCTGGTGCCAGACCACATCGGGCGAAATGACGCGGCCGAGGGTGGCCTGGTCGCCGGTTTGTGCGGCTTGGATGTAGGTTTTGGCGATTTCAATGGCGTGCATGGGGATTCCTTGGTGGTTTTGGGGCAACGCCCCTTGTGGCGCTGTGTGGTCATTGTTGGACAATCAAAGCCTCCGCTGGCGGTGAAAATGGGGCGATTTACTGTCACTTCAGGACAAACCCCTGCGCCCCGCCGTTGCTGACCCATGACCCCACGCCATCACAAACCCGCCGCAGCCCGCCACCCCGACATCCAGCACCTGAGCTACCAGCCCGAGGGGCTGTACCCGCTCGACCTGGAGATATTCCGGGTATCGGACCTGCGGCAACGGGTGGGCGGCGAGGCGCTGGCGTCCACCTACCGCTACGCCTTTCCGACCCTGATCTTTGTGACGCAGGGAACCTGCCTCCACCTGGTGGACTTCGAGCATGTGCGCTGCGGCCCGGGCTCGGTGCTGGTCCTGCGGCCTGGCAAAGCCCACAGTTTTGGAGACACCCAGGACTGGGACGGGTGGATGGTGCTGTTCCGCCCCGAGTTTCTGTGGGCAGCGGCCCCCGCCGCGCAGGCGCAGACCCCGATCGACGGGCTGGACGGCCTGCCGACCGCTTGGGTACTGGGCAGCGACAGTGCACTGGTGATTGCCCACGCCATTGCGCAGATGCAGCAGGACACGCAGACCCACGCCGCATCGCTGCATGCCCATGCCCTGTTGCGCTATCAGCTCTATGCCTTGCTGACGCGGCTGCGCATGGCGCATGAGCAGCAATCTGCCCAGCCCGCACCGCCGGGGCGCGCGCTGCAGAGATTCAAGGCATTCGAGTTGCTGGTGGAGAAGCACTTTGCCACCTGGCACCAGCTGCCCCGGTACGCACAGCAGCTGGGTTGCTCCGAGAAAAGCCTGGTGCGCGCGTCGCTGGAAGCAGCCGGTGTCACACCCAAGGCTTTCATCTCCGCCCGCATCGTTCTGGAGGCCAAGCGCCTGCTGGCCCACACCACCTGGCCGGTGGCGCGCATTGCCGAGAGCCTGGGCTACAGCGATCTGGCGAACTTCGCCAAGTTCTTCAAGCGCGAGGCCGGGTGCACCCCGACCGAATTTCGCAGCAGGCAGGCGGCCAATCAGCAGGGGTTGGCGGAGCGCCTGCAGGCAACGGGGTGAGGCGCAGAAGGCGATTTCATCGTGGCGTGCCGACCAGACCCCGTGCCAGAATGAAACGATGAGCACCACCACCTCCTCCTTCCAGTCCAACGCAGACGGCACCCAGGTCACCACCTACACCTGGGCCCAAACCCCGGGCCAACCAGTGGGCGTCGTTCAAATCTCCCACGGCCTTGCCGAGCATGGCGAGCGCTACGACCGCTTTGCGCGGGCGCTGAACGCCGCAGGCTTCATCGTCCACGCCGTGGACCATCGCGGCCACGGGCGCACCGCCGGTGGCAAGCTGGGTGACTTTGGCAGCGCTGGCTTCAGCGGCCTCATTGCCGACGTGGCCCAGTTCGGCGCACTGCTGCGCGCGCAGCATGGGCCGCAACTGCCCGTGTTCCTGTTCGGCCACTCCATGGGCTCGTTCGCTGCGCAGGCGGCCATCCTGGATCATTCATCCACTTGGTCCGGCGTCATCCTGTCGGGCTCCACCGCCCTCGACCTGCTCGCCGCCGCCATGGCCAATGCGCCTGCCGACGCACCCGCCGGGCTCGCGGCATTCAACGCGGGGTTTGAGCACCGCACCGGCTACGAATGGCTGTCGCGCGACGCCGCAGAGGTCGATGCCTACGTGGCAGACCCCTGGTGCGGCTGGGACATGCCGGACGATGTAATCCCCTCGCTCTTCGCGCCTGCACCCCGGCTGGCCGACCCCGCGCTGCTCGCGCACATCCGCAGCGACCTGCCCATCCTGATCGCATCCGGCGATGCCGACCCACTGGCCGCCGGCGGGGTCTTATTGGAGCAACTGGGGCAGCGGTACCGGGATGCCGGTGTGGCCGATGTGACGGTCAAGCTGTACCCGGCGGCGCGGCATGAAATCTTGAATGAGACCAATCGGGATGAGGTGACGGGGGATATCGTGGCGTGGCTGCGGGCGCGTTCCCGCATTGCGTAGTCACGGCTCCCGTAGCAGCAGTCTGTTGAAGCGGCTCCCACGCCAGTTCATGCGAACAGCTCTGCCACCCTCTGCAGGAATGCCTGCATGTTCAGCTCGGCATCCAGCGTTTCGCGGGCGATAACGTCGGCGTTCCCGTGGCGCACGCCGTACTCAATGCGCTGCTGCATTTGGCCGTCGTCGTCCAGCCCGTTTTCGTAGCCCATGCGGAACATGCGTGATATGTCGCCGCGGCGAGCCAGTGCCAGGAATCGATGCTCGTCGAGGCCCGTGATGGGTGGAAAGCAAAGGCACACCACTTTGATCGCGCCCTCACCAGCCCTGCCGGGCAGAGTGGCCACATGGCATCCGAGGCCGTCCGGGTGGATGCGTTCTGCGACAGGCAAGGTGGAGGCCTTGTCTTGCCACACACGCGTGAGTTCGGATGCACCATCCGGGCCGGCGAACCTGGCCCAAAAGCCGCCTGGGTCTTTGCGCAGGTCCTGGTGCAAGGCTTCGGTCACTTCATAGTGGTGACAGCGCCGCCCACGCGGGTCGGGGGTGTGGGACTGCAGCGATGCAGGAATAGGGCGCAGTGCAGCCCGCCAGGCAGCTATGTCGTTCCAGCGGACCAGTGGCGGCGTGTGGGCTAGCGTGGCGCGCACGGCCGCCAGCGCCTCGCGTTCCTGAGGCGCGCGCCAATGGCTGCTGTGCTGCCAGTGGTCCTCCAACTCGCGGGCGATGGCGGCTGCCAGTGGGTTGCCATTGAGGTGGGCGATGACGAGGCGCTGCGCAAGCGGAAAGACCTCTTCACGCAGGCTGCGCGAGCCGTCGGAGCCGTCAGGGCGGTCCGACCAGGTGTAGGCGTTGCGGTAGGGAGTATGCACTGTGTCGGCGCTGGCGTCGTTGAGCAGTTGGTCCAGCCCATGCAGGTCAGTGCACAGACCCGCCAGGGGCAGAACCCGGCCACCTACCAGCGCAAGGACCGCTGGCAACTGCGCCAGGCGTTCGAGTGTCCACCGGTGCAGGGAGCCCGGCCCGGGCTCGAAGAACGCCATGCCCAGCTCGAAGGCGGTGTCCTGGTGAGGCTCGGGACCCAGGGCTTGTGCCAGCACAGCGGTACAAGCGTCATGCCACACACGCAGGGTCAGGTTCAGCACCTCATAGCGCATCAGATTCACTGCCAGCATCTGGCGCACAGCACCAAGCCGTCGGGCGAGGACGATGGGGGCGTCGGGCTTGTCGGGTGGCGCAGCTTCCAGCTCAAAACCGCTGCCAGCCATAGCGCGTGCCAGAGCAGGGGCCAAAACTTCTCGCACCTCGCTCTCGCCGCGCAGCGCGTCTGGCGGGAGCGCCCCCCAGGGCAGCTTTTGGGCGGGCGCCACAGGCGCGGCGGCTTGCGCGAACTCGGTCGGCACTACCCGGCCGTCGGGCAGAAAACCTACGCCCAGCGTCGCGTCATACGCCACCAATCCCAGTGCACCGGCAATCTCCACAGCCGTCCGGTATGCAGGCATCTCATCCACGTTCGGGAGGTCAAACTGCCATGCCGCGCGACGGCAGGCGTTGGCCTGCTGCAAGGGCGTGGTTCGGCCCGCGTCTTTGAAGCGATCCTCGAACCGCAGCGCGAACTCGACAAAGCGCAAGTTCTTGCCATCGGCACGCGCGTGCAGCAACTCGCGCATGGCCTCCAGCGCCGCAAAGCTCTCAGGCAGCGGCAGGGCATGGCGATCGGGGTCGAAGAGGTGAAGGCTAGAGGGCATGGCTGTGCGAAGACAAAGGGTTGGCTCGCGCAGCTTAGCCGGGATCAGGGCCGGGCAGCTTCGCCGCACGAGATGGACTGCACGGTCGCGTCGCGTAGCAGCATGCAGGCTTCCCGCTCTTCCTGTTCGGGCACTCCATAGGCACGTTCGCAGCGCAGGCGGCGATTCTGGACCAAGCATCCACCTGGTCCGGCGCCGTCCTGTCAGGCTCCACCGCTCTCGACCTGTTCGCCGCCGGCATGGCCGATGCACCGGCCGATGCGCCCGCCGGGCTCGCTGCATTCAACGCGGGCTTTGAGCACCGCACCGGCTACGAATGGCTGTCGCGCGACGCCGCAGAGGTAGACGCCTACTTGGCCGACCCTTGGTGCGGCTGGGACGTGTCACCCGACGTGATCCCCTCGCTCTTCGCGCCTGCCCCCCGGCTGGTCGACCCCGCGCTGCTCGCGCGCATCCGGAGCGACTTGCCCATCCTGATCGCGTCAGGGGACGCAGACCCGCTGGCTGCGGGCGGGGCTTTGATTCAGCAACTGGGGAAGCGGTATCGGGATGCCGGTGTGGCCGATGTGACGGTCAAGCTGTACCCGGCGGCGCGGCATGAGATCTTGAATGAGTCCAATCGGGATGAGGTGACGGGGGATGTTGTGGCGTGGCTGCGAGCGCGTTGACTTCGCGTAGTCGATGCTCGACGCCGTGGTGGCGATCTGGTCGATGCCTGCTTTCGGCCAGCGGACTAAACCGCTCGCGCGGTAGCCCGCCGCGAAGGCCCTGACAGTAACTACACATCGCGCCCCTGTCTATGTTGGCGAGCGAGGCAATCGGCCTCTTTCTTCGACAGGAGCGCGATCATGATCTCT
>NZ_JBUDZG010000055.1:0-11305 GCF_054950075.1 Acidovorax sp. Q11
GTTCGCTTTGGCTCAGATGGGTGTAGTTCATGGTGCACTTGGGTTGACTGGCAGGTCACACAAGTCATCTTCACTCACTTGTCTGGGCCTACCTTTTGGCTACGTGCACTTCGTTGTTTAAACCGCCCTTTAAAAATCTGACCCCGCCCAACGTTCCTCCTGCATCTTTCCAGTAGCCCCGCGCCGCCCCCTCGGCAGGTGGGGCCGCTGGCCAGAACAACGCCACAGGCTCCTGCGGGAGCCTGTGGCGTTTTTGTTGTCGGCCATGCCTCTGCGGTTTCACGCCCCTGTCATGCGGCCTGCCCACGATGCAGGCTTTTGTGAACCACCACATAGACACAGGGGCCGGAACATGACGATGGATTTGGGGGCAATTCAGATACCGCTGCACCGCGCATTGCGCCGCACACGCGTGGGCATGCTGGCGCTGGCGGCGGCCGGTGCCTTGGCCGCCTGTGGCGGCTCCGACGGCGGCGATCAGGCCAAGCCGCTGGAGCTGACCATCCTGCACATCAACGACCACCATTCGACGCTGGAGTCCCGGTCCAAGACGCTCAAGCTTTCGGCCGGTGGTGCATCGGCTGTGGATGTGGCGGTGGACGCCGGTGGCTTCCCGCGCGTCACGGCCGCCATCAGCGAGCTGGCGGCCCAGTCCCCCCATGTGCTCAAGCTGCACGCGGGCGACGCGCTCACCGGCACGCTGTACTTCAATCGCGCCGGGGCCGATGGCGAGGCCGACGCGGCCCTGATGAATACCGTGTGTTTCGATGCCTTCACCCTGGGCAACCATGAGTTCGACAAGGGCGACACGGGCCTCAAGGGCTTTCTGGACCTGCTGCGCAAAGGCACGTGCAAGACGCCCGTGCTCAGTGCCAATGTGCAGTTCGGCGCGGGCTCGGCACTCAATGCGGCGCGCGCGGCGGGCTACGTCAGCCCTTCCACCGTGGTCGAGCGTGACGGCCAGAAGATCGGCATCGTGGGCCTGACCATTGCACAGAAGACCAAGGCTTCCTCCAGCCCCGACGCGGACACTACCTTCCAGGATGAGACCGCCGCCGCCCAGCGCGAGATCGATGCCCTGCGCGCCAAGAACGTTAACAAGATCATCCTGCTCAGCCACATCGGCTACGAGTACGACAAGCAGGTGGCTGCGCGCCTGTCGGGGGTGGACGTGGTGGTGGGCGGCGACTCGCACACCCTGCTGGGCCCCAACACCCTGACCACCAGCGGCGTGGGCTCGCCCGCCGGTGCCTACCCCACCCGCACCACCGACAAGGACGGCAAGCCCGTGTGTGTGGTGCAGGCCTGGGAATACGCGCAGGTGGTGGGTGAACTCAAGGTCAGCTTCAACGCGCAGGGCGAGGTCACGCAGTGCACGGGCACGCCCCATGTGCTGATTGGCGACAGTTTCACCCTCGGCGGCAAGGCCGCCACCGATGCGGAAAAGGCGGCGATCAAGGCCAGTGCCGCCGCCACCGGTGTGCTGCGCATCACCACGCCATCTGCCCCGGCCACCACTGCCTTGCAACCGTTCAAGGACCGCGTGGCTGTGTTCAACAAGACCCAGGTGGCCGTGGTGCCGCAGGAGCTGTGCTCGCGCCGCGTGCCCGGTGGTGTGGGCTCGGTGGACTACAGCCGCTCCAGTGCAGCCTGCAACGCCGAAGGCAGCGTGAACGTGCGCGGCGGCGACATCCAGCAGATGGTGGCCCAGGCCTACCTGGAGGTGGCCAACGAGAAATACGGCGGTGCCGACATCACGCTGCAAAGCGGCGGTGGTGTGCGCATTCCGCTGCAGGGCACGGTAACGGCCGCGCAGGTGATCCAGGTGCTGCCGTTCGGCAACATGCTGTTCCGCCTGGACATCACGGGCCAGGAGGTCAAGGGCATGCTCGAAGATGGCCTGGAAGCCGTGTACGGCACGGGCGGCTCCACCGGCCCGTACCCCTACACCGGCGGCCTGCGCTACGACGTGAACACCAAGGCCGCCTTCGGCAGCCGCGTGGGCAACATCGAGGTGCGCAACCCCGCCACGGGTGCGTGGGGCGCGCTGGACGCAGCCAGGACCTACAAGCTGTTCGTGCTGAGCTTCAACGCCACCGGCGGTGACGGCTACAAGACCCTGGCCGCCGTGCCCGCCGCGCGCCGCCTGGACATTGGCGTGCTCGATGCCGACGTGTTCCTCAGCTACATCGACAAGCAGGCCAAGGACACTGCCACGGGGCTGCCGCTGCTCAAGCGCCTGCCGGTGGAGCTGTACAGCACCCGGAGTTTTGTGAACTGATTTCTGCTGTGATGGAAGCGTTTTTTTGGGAGTGATCGGCGCTCACCGAGCGTCCATGCAGCGCGCAGCCCCCCAGCGCCTCCTCCCCCTCGCGGGAAGCGCGGGGGAGCGGGGCTCCGCCAGCCATCTCAATCAAAGTAATTCACAGCGCTCCATTTTTCATAGCTGCTGTCGCCTATTCCACGGGCGCTGAGGCACCAGAAGGCCTCAAGTTTTTCCCACGAAGGGCCCACGCGCCCACAGTGCCAAATAGTCCTTGGCACCTTGCTAGGTGCGTCGATATGATCCGCCGCGGTTTAGGCCCGCTCCGGTGTGGCGCTTGTTTGTGCTCGTCTTTCCACCTCTGCGCATCCCGTTTGGTGCGTCCCGCTTTCCTATCTTCTCCGTCCTGCCTCTTTCCATGCGTTTTTCTTGTCTGCCCCGCGCGGGTCAACGTGGGGCCTTTGCGCGTGCCCTGCCCACCATCTTGTTAATGGTCATGCTGGGCCTGGCCCTGTTCTTGCAGCCCAGGGTTGCTCATGCGGTGGCCGAACTGCGCACCCTGATCGACGTGGACGGCAACCCTGCCACCGGCTGCAACGTGGTCACTCCGGCGGGCGTTTTCCAGGGATCCGAGCAGGCTGCGGTCACGCGCATCGACCTCGCGGCCCCCAGCCCGGTGGGCGATGTGTCGCGCGAGGTGTGCCAGGGCGGCGCATTGGTGGCTGACCCCAGCTTTGTCCCCTTGGCGCCGCTGCAGTGACCCGCAGGCATTGATGCTGCCGGGCCACAGGTGGACGTAGTCGAAAGCTACACCCGCTTGGTCGCGCCGCCGACCTCGCTGCGGTTGGGGTTTACGGCCAGCACCACCGATTCCAGCTTCGCACCCAGCGCCTTGTTGTCGGTTCATGGCGCCGCAGGTGGCGGTCCGGTGATGCTGGCCGCCGCAGGGACGCCCACAGTCTCCGTGCCGGTGCTGGGTTCGGGCGGGCTGTTGTTGCTGGCCTGCGTGCTGGCACTGGCTACCTACCGTTTCGCGCCTGCGCGCCGCGTGGCCGCCACCGGCTCGGTGCTGTGCCTGGCTTTTTCCGTGGGCCTGGCCTGGTCGGCCCTGGTACGGGACGGTGAGCCGTCGGACTGGGTGGGCACGGCACCCATTGCTGCTGCGTCCACTACAGGCCCGTTCCAGATCGCGGCCGTGTATGCGCAGCTGCAGGGTGGCACGCTGCACCTGCGCTACGACCTGGACCTGGGCGTGCGCGACGGCACGCTACAGGACGACGGACCGTACGCCACCACCGTGGGCACGCCACTGCCCGTGGCTGCTCCCGGCCTGCTGGCCAACGACACGCTGGGCGCGCCGGCCATCGAAGTGCGCGAGTTCCGCCTGCAGGGCAGCCCCACCACTACGCCGGTGGGTGGGTCGGTGGTCTTTGCGGGCAGCACGCTCACGGTCAATGCCGACGGCGGCTTCACCATGGGAGCACCCACCGCACAGGGCCTGTTCCGATTTGAATACCGCGCGCGCAACCGCTTCAAGAACGGCGGTTGGGGATTGGCCACCGTGGCCGTGGGCGCCGCCGTGGTGTGCGGCGACGGCGCGCGTGCTGGCGCCGAGGCTTGCGACGACGGCAACACTGTATCGGAGAGCAGTTGCGCCTACGGCACCGTGAGCTGCACCGCGTGCAACGCGAACTGCAGTGCGCAGCTCAGCCTGATGGGAAACTACTGCGGCGACAACGCCATCAATGGCCCCGAGCTGTGCGACGACGGCAACAACACCACCGAAATCAGTTGTGCCTACGGCACGGCGAACTGCACCGCCTGCAACGCCAACTGCACGGCTCAGCTCAGCTTGGTCGGCGGCTTCTGTGGCGACAATGCCGTCAACGGGCCCGAGGCTTGCGACGACGGCAACACCACCACCGAGACCAGCTGCTCCTACGGCACGGTGACCTGTACGGCCTGCAACGCCTCCTGCACTGCGCCGCTCACCCTAGCGGGGGGCTTTTGTGGCGACACCATGGTGAACGGGCCGGAGGCCTGTGATGATGGCAACAACACCACGGAAACGAGCTGCCCCTACGGCAGTCCCAGTTGCTCGGCCTGCAATGCCTCGTGTTCGGCGCCGCTGAACTTGACGGGTCCTTTTTGCGGCGATGGCATCGTCAACGGCCCAGAAGCCTGCGACGGCACCGCAGGCTGCACGCCCACCTGCACCTATTGACGATGGGGCAAGGCGCGTTGCCTATGCGTAGCGCTTGGCCCGCAGGTTCTCTTTCATCTGCTGCAGGATGGGCTGCAGCGAGCCGCCAATGCGCAGCGCTACGCAGGTGGCCAGCACGTCGATGATGAGCAGGTGCATGAGGCGCGACACCATGGGGCTGTAGCGGTCGTAGCCCTCAGGGTGGTCGGCGGCCAGGTGGATCTGGCAGGTGCTGGCCAGGGGCGAGCCGCTGGCGGTGATGGCTATTGTTGTGGCGCCGTTCTTGCGCGCGATGTCGGCAGCGTCCATCAGATCGCGTGTGCGGCCCGAGTTGGAAATGATCACCGCGCAGTCGCCCGGGCCCAGCAAGGTGGCACTCATCACCTGCATGTGACCGTCGCTGGTGGCGATGGACGTGACGCCCAGGCGGAAGAACTTGTGCTGCGCGTCCTGTGCCACGATGCCGGAGTTGCCCACGCCGTAGAACTCGATGCGCTTGCCGGTTTGCCAGGTGGCGGCAATGGCCTCGGCCGCGCGCTCCAGCGCCACGGTGCTGGCGGCGTTGCGGTATTGCAAGAACGCCGCCACGGCGTTGTCCACCACTTTCACCAGCACGTCGCCCGTCTTGTCGTCCACGTCCACGCTGCGGTGGATGAAGGGCACACCCTCGCTCACGCTGCCCGCGAGCTTGAGCTTGAAGTCCGCCAGGCCGTCATACCCCATGCTCCGGCAAAACCGCACCACGGTGGGCTTGCTTACATGGGCGCGCTCGGCCAGCTCGCGCACGGGCAGGCGGGCAAAGCTGCGGGGGTCGGCCAGCACCAGCTTGGCCACACGTTGTTCGGCAGGGGCCAGGGACGAGAGCGAGGCGGTGATGCGGTCGAGCATGGGGACGGGTTTCCTGGTGGGGGGCGGCGGCAGAGAAAGAAATGGTAACTGCGTTTCATGCAAAGTGGGTCATGAGTTACCACGAGGGCGGCTCAACCTGGCCGGAGCCCTCTGCATGTGCCCCTGCGTTTACCTGTGCATGCACACCCTGCGTGTTATCCCGGTGGCCGGGGGCGTGGCCCGGCTCTAGGATGGGCTGAAACTTTATTGTCATATTTGATTGGAACGGAAGCCACGATGCGCAAGCCCATCCCCCACACCTTCGCCGCTGCCGCCCTGGCCCTGCTGGCCTCCAGCGCTTACGCCCAAGGCCAGGTCAACATCATCTGCTCGGTGCAGGCCGAATGGTGCAACCTGATGTCCACCGTGTATGCCAAGACCACGGGCACCAAGGTCAACATGACCGCCAAGGGCTCGGGCGAAGCGCTGGCCCAGCTCAACGCCGAGAAGGCCAACCCCAAGACCGATATTTGGTTTGGCGGCACGGGCGACCCGCACCTGCAGGCGGCCGAGCAGGGCCTGACGCTCGAATACAAATCGACCCAGCTCGCGCAGCTGCATCCCTGGGCGCAGAAGCAGGCGGTGGACTCCAAGTACCGCACTGTGGGCGTGTACCTGGGCCCGCTGGGTTTTGGCTACAACACGGAGCTGCTGGCCAAGCGCAAGCTGAAAGCCCCGCAGTCCTGGGCCGACCTGCTCAAGCCCGAGTTCAAGGGCGAGGTGCAGATGGCCAACCCCGCATCCAGCGGCACGGCCTACACCATGATCGCCACGCTGGTGCAGATCATGGGAGAGGAAAAAGCCTTTGAATACCTCAAGGCCCTGCACCCCAACATCAGCACCTACACCCGCTCGGGCACGGCGCCCGTCAAGGCTGCGGCGCGTGGCGAGACAACCATCTCGGTAAGCTTTGTGCACGACGTGACCACCGAGGCGGTCAACGGCTTCCCCGTGGGCTCGGTCACCCCCTCCGAAGGCACAGGGGCCGAGGTCGGCTCCATGAGCATCGTCAAGAACGGCCCCAATACCGAGGCGGCCAAGAAGTTCTACGAATGGGCGCTCACGCCCGGTGGCCAGCAGTTTGGCCTGGCGGCCAAGCAGTTCCAGCTGCCCAGCAACACGCAGGTGCCCAAAGACCCGCGCATGACCGACCCGGCCAAGATCAAGCTCATCAACTACGACTACGCCAAGTACGGCGCGAGCGCTGAGCGCCGCCGCCTGATCGCGCGCTGGGAGAAGGATGTCCAGAACGCGGCGCGCTGATGGTGGCCGCGACGGATGCGATGGGGGCAGCACCCCGGCGGGCGGGCTCGGCCAACCGGCCCCTGTGGGCCTGGGTGCTGATCGGGGTGCTGGGCTACTTGCTGTTGCCCTGGTACGCGCAACAGGACGCGAACGGCCTGCTGGCCGTGGGCCAGGTGTGGGGCGATGCGCAGGCGGCCAATGGCTTGCTGCAGGCCGCGCAGCATGGGCGCCCCTGGCTGTGGCTGGGCCTGCTGGGCCTGGCCGTGGCGGGCGCGGGGGCGGCCCTGCCTGCGGGCCGCCAGCAAGGCCGCGTGCTGGCGGCGGGCGGTGCGCTGGGGCTTGCCGCCCTGCTGCTCAGCGGCTTTGCAATCGGCGCGCGGGGCTGGGCCTTTGACTGGATGAACACCAGCCTGGGCGAGCTGGGCATGCGCCAGCCGGGCATGGGTTGGGGCGGCTTTGTGGTGCTGTCGGCACTGCTGGTCTTGGTGGCATTTGGCATTGCGCGGCGCGGTTTCTTCAAGGGCGATCTGTTTGTGGCGGCCGCCGTGTTGGGCTGCGGCAGCCTGCTGGCGCTGTTCATCGTGTTCCCGGTGCTCAAGGCGCTGTCGGCCGCGTTTTTTCTGGAAGACGGCCCGTTCTCGCTGGCCGTGATGTGGGAGCGCATCGCGCACGAGCGCAACTTTGGCCTGGCCTGCCTCGGTGGCGGGCAGCGCTGCGGCGTGGCGTGGAACACGCTGTTCCTCGGGCTGATGACGGCCACCAGCACCACGCTGCTGGGCACCTTCATGGCGCTGATGGCCGAGCGTGCCTCGCGCCGCTATGCCCGGCCGCTGAACATCGTGGCGCTGCTGCCCATCATCACGCCGCCGTTTGTAGTGGGCCTGGGGCTCATCCTGCTGTTTGGCCGTGCGGGCGTGTTCAACCAGTTCCTCGAATACGCGTTTGGCATCACGCCCACGCGCTGGTTCTACGGCTGGCTGGGCGTGTGGGTGGCGCAGACCTTTGCGTTCACTCCCATCGCCTTCATGATCATGCGCGGCGTGGTGCAGGGCGTGGCGCCCAGCCTGGAAGAGGCCGCGCAAACCCTGCGCGCCAGCCCGCACCAGACCTTCATGACCGTCACGCTGCCGCTGCTCAAGCCCGGCCTGGCCAACGCCTTCCTGGTGGGCTTCATCGAGAGCATGGCCGACTTCGGCAACCCCATCGTGGTGGGCGGGCAGTTCTCGGTGCTGTCCACCGAAATCTTCTTCGCCATCGTGGGCGCGCAGTACGACCAGGGCCGTGCCGCATCGTTGGCCTGGATCCTCACGCTGTTCGCGCTCACCGTGTTCGCCATTCAGCGCGGGCTGCTGGGCAAACAGAACTTCACCACCGTCTCGGGCAAGGGCGACGCGGGCATTGCCATGCCGCTGCCCCAAGGGGTGCGCCGCGTGGTGCACTCTATTGCGCTGCCCTGGATGGCGTTCACCCTCATCGTGTACCTGTTTGCCTTAGCCGGTGGTTTTGTGCAGACCTGGGGGCGTGACTACACCATCACGCTGGCGCATTTCCGCACCGCTTTCAGTGTGGACTGGGGCGAGTTTGGTGTGGTGTGGGCGGGTACGGCGTGGAACTCGTTCTTCACCACCATCAAGCTCGCGGCCATCTCGGCGCCGCTCACGGCCACGCTGGGCATCGGCATTGCGTGGCTGCTGGCGCGCACCGAGTTCCGGGGGCAGGGCGCGTTCGAGTTTGCAGCGCTGCTGGCCTTCGCCATCCCGGGCACGGTGCTGGGTGTGAGCTACATCCTGGCCTTCAATGTGCCGCCGTTCGAGCTGACGGGCACGGCGCTGATCATCGTGCTGTGCTTCATGTTCCGCAACCTGCCGGTGGGCGTGCGGGCGGGCACGGCGGCCTTCAAGCAGCTGGACCGCTCGCTCGATGAGGCGTCCGTCATGCTGCGTGCGGGCAGCGTGCAGACGCTGCGCCATGTGGTGTTGCCGCTGCTCAAGCCCGCCCTGGTGGCAGCGCTGGTCTACAGCTTTGTGCGTGCCATCACCACCGTGAGCGCGGTGATCTTTCTGGTCACGGCCGAGAACGAACTCGCAACGACCTACATCATCGGCCGCGTGGGCAATGGCGACTATGGCGTGGCGCTGGCCTATTGCACGGTGCTCATCATCCTCATGTCGGCCTCCATCGGGCTCATTCAACTGCTCGTCGGCGACCGCAAGCTTGGGCGGCGTGCGGCCGCACCCGCCGCGCACTGACCCCTCTCCAAAAGAAGAACAACGCCATGAACCACAGCGACGCGGGCATCGTGTTCCGCAACATCACCAAGCGCTACGGCACTGACAGCAGTGCAGCCTTGGCCGTCAAGGGCATCAGCTTCGAGGTGCCACGCGGCACGCTCACCACCATCCTCGGCCCCTCGGGCTGCGGCAAGACGACCACCTTGCGCATGATTGCGGGGCTGGAGTCGCCCACCTCCGGTGAGATCTTCATCGGCGGCAAGGACGTGACCACGCTCGGCCCCGCGCAGCGCAACGTGAGCATGATGTTCCAGAGCTACGCGCTGTTCCCGCACATGAATGTGGTGGAGAACGTGATGTACGGCCTGCGCATGTCCGGCCAAGGCAAGGAGGCGGCCCGCGCCAAGGCCGTGGAGGCGCTGCGCGGCGTGGGCCTGGTGGGGTTTGACGACCGCCTTCCCAGCGAGCTTTCGGGCGGCCAGCAGCAGCGCGTGGCCCTGGCCCGTGCGCTGGTGCTGGAGCCCGAAGTGCTGCTGTTTGACGAGCCCTTGTCCAACCTCGACGCCCGACTGCGCCGCGAGATGCGCGAAGAGATCCGCGCGCTGCAGCAGCGCCTGTCGCTCACGGTGGCCTACGTCACACACGACCAGGCCGAGGCCATGGCCGTGAGCGACCAGATCATCGTGATGAACCAGGGCTTGATTGCGCAAAAGGGCTCGCCCCGCGCGCTGTACGAAACCCCGCACAGCGAATTCGTGGCCGGTTTCATGGGCGAGGCCATGCTGTTCCCGGCTGTGGCCGACGCTGACGGCACGGTGGCGCTCGGCCCGCTGGTGCTGCGCCCGCGCGTGGCGGTGAAGAGCGGCCCGGTGAAGGTGGCGGTGCGCCCTGAGGCCTGGCGCATTCACCGCCAGCGCGCGGGCTTGCTGCCCGCGCGGCTGGCCAAGCGCGCTTACCTGGGCGCGGTGCACGAATACACCTTCGACACGGCGCTGGGCCATATCTTTGTGGTGTCGTCCGACTTGGACGATGTGCTGGCCGTGGGCGACGAGGTGCAACTGAGCCTGGGTGCCCACGGCGTATCGGTGGTTGGTAGTACCGAAGGCGCAGGGCCTGATGCGGAATAATGGCGCCATGAACCAACTCGACGCCCTCAAACAGTTCACCACCGTGGTTGCCGACACCGGCGACTTTCTGCAACTGGCTCAGTTCCGTCCGCGGGATGCCACGACGAATCCCTCGCTGATTCTCAAGGCGGTGCAAAAGCCCGAATACGCGCCGCTGCTCAAGGACACCGTTGCCAAATGGCAAGGGCGCGCGATGGACGAGGTGATCGACCGCCTGCTGGTGCGTTTTGGCTGCGAGATCCTGACCCATGTGCCTGGCCGCGTTTCCACCGAAGTTGATGCCCGCCTGAGCTTTGACACCAGCGCCACCGTCACACGCGCCGAACGCATCATCGAGCTGTACCAGGCCGAGGGCATCCATATCGACCGCGTGCTCATCAAGATCGCATCGACCTGGGAAGGCATCAAGGCCGCCGAGCAGCTGGAGCGCAAGGGCATCCATACCAACCTCACGCTGCTGTTCTCGTTTGCCCAGGCCGTGGCCTGCGGTGACGCCAAGGTGCAGCTCATCTCGCCCTTTGTGGGCCGTATTTACGACTGGTACAAAAAGCAGGCAGGTGCAAGCTGGGATGAGGCTGCGCGCGCCGGTGCCAACGATCCCGGGGTGCAGTCGGTCACGCAGATCTACAACCACTACAAGCGTTTTGGCATTGCCACCGAGGTGATGGGCGCGAGTTTCCGCAACGTGGGGCAGATCACGGCGCTGGCCGGGTGTGACCTGCTGACCATTGCGCCCGAGCTGCTGGCGCAGCTGGCGGCGAGCGATGCGCCGTTGCAGCGGGCGCTGGATGCGGAAGCCGCCAAAGCCATGGATTTGCCTGCAGTGAACTATGACGAGGCGGGGTTCCGTTATGCGTTGAATGAGGACGCGATGGCGACGGAGAAGCTGGCTGAGGGGATTCGGGCGTTTGCTGCGGATGCGGTGAAGCTGGAGAAGCTGATCCTGGCGGCTTGAGGTTGCTTTTGGTTTTTTGGGCGGCTGGTGCTTGTTTTGGGAGCACCAGCCGTTTTGTTTTTTTAGCTCTGCTGTTTTGATTCCCCGTTCGGGCTGAGCTTGTCGAAGCCTTGGAGCTACCTCGGAACCGATCGGGCTCAGGTTTTCGAAGCTGGAGCCTGTTGGTTTGAAAGGCGTGCTTGGGCTGAGGTCGGAGGCCGGGAGTCGCCCGGCATGCGAGTAACTTTCTTTCGCGTCGCCTGTATGGACCGGACACATGGGAAACAGGTGTGCGGAGACATAGGAAACACTTCTCCTTGGCAAACCCTGCCCAGGAGAAACCTATGCCCTGGCAACCGAGAGATCTCATGACCACCAAACGAGAGTTTGTGCAACTGGCACTGCAGGAAGGCG
>NZ_JBUDZG010000056.1:0-8514 GCF_054950075.1 Acidovorax sp. Q11
CATGACACCAAAGGGGTGAAGGAGCTGATCGCCGATGTGCGCTTTGATGCCTTGCTGGCCGACAAGGCCTTCGATGTGAACTGGTTGATCCAGGAGCTGGACAAGCGCGGCGCACAGGTGGTGATCTTACAGATGCCGCGTCGGCGATCACCTTTGGAGATTGATCGGGAGGTCTACAAATGGCGTCACTTGATAGAGAACTTCTTCGGCAAGCTCAAGGAGTTCAAACGCATCGCAATGCGCAGCGACAAGACGGATACCAGCTTCGCGGCGATGATCCATCTCGCAGCTGCGGTTATCAACTCCCGATGATTCTCAACACGCCCTAGAGCGCGCTTCTTCAAACAATGTCAACCGCAGTTCGGCGGCGGGCATGGGCGCTCAGTCGCCACCCATAATCGGCCCCATGCGTGGGCCGTTTTTATTGCTGCTGCGGGGGTTGCGGGGTCGGTGGGCTGGCGTGGCGGCCTGCTGCGTGCTGGCAGGCTGTGCCAGCAATGCTCCTACCCCGCGCGGCGAGGTGAAGGGTGCGCCCACCCATGCCGTCGAACTGGCCCAGTCCGATGCCAACCGCATGGCCACCCTGGCCATGCAGGAGAACCTGGACGGCCTACTGCGCCTGGCCGACAAGCTCTACCGCCGCAACCCCGCCGAATGGCGCAAGGGCAGCGCCACCAGCCGCGAGCAGGCGCTGGAGCAGCTGCGCACCGCCGTGCTGCAGCGTCAGCCCTGGGCCCCGCTGCAGGGCCGCCGCGACATTGCCGCCATGGCGCTGGCCCTGGCACCCGAATTTGCGGGCGACCGCGTGGCGGCCTTCATCCATGCCACGGCCGACATGGTCATCACGGCCCATGGCGGCAAGACGGAGTTCTTTTTGCTCGACGGCGTGGATGCCCAGCACCTCTACAACGCCGCACGCAATGTCGAAACCGCCGCCTGGCTGCTCGCACAGCGCCGCAATGCCCAGGGCCAGCCGCTGTTGCTGGCCGACGAGATCGGCGCCCAGGGCCGCAACCTGAGCTTCGAGCGCGAGTTCGGCAAGATCATTGCGCGACTGGACCTGCTGGCCACCTTCACCACCGAAAAGTACCGCCGCGCGGCCATCAGCTATGTGCAGGGCATTGTGGGCGGCACCTTTTTGCAGTTCCTGCCTGTGCGCTGATGCGGCGAACGCCTGCCCGCATCACCCGGTAAAATCCGCACCTGCCCAAGGAGCGTTGCAGCGGCCTCTCACCACGACGGGGCCGTCAGGCTTGGGTACCTAAAAAGCTGTAAAGCCCCACCGCAACGACGCTCACCTGTTTTTCTGCTGCCCCTGCACAGGTGAGTCCTATGTCCGCGTCTGCCCCGTCCCTGCCCCCCATGAAGCTGTCCGGCCTGGAGCCCGTCTCCATTGGCGAGGGCACCTTGTTCGTCAACATCGGCGAGCGCACCAACGTCACCGGCTCCAAGGCGTTCGCGCGCATGATCTTGAACGGGCAGTACGAGGAGGCCCTGGCCGTGGCGCGCCAGCAGGTGGAAAACGGCGCCCAGGTCATCGACATCAACATGGACGAGGCCATGCTCGACAGCAAGGCCGCCATGGTGCGTTTTCTGCAGCTCATCGCGTCCGAGCCCGACATCGCGCGTGTGCCCATCATGGTGGACAGCTCCAAGTGGGACGTGATCGAGGCCGGGCTGCGCTGTATCCAGGGCAAGGGCATCGTCAACTCCATCAGCATGAAAGAGGGCGTGGAGAAGTTCAAGCACGAGGCGCGCCTCGTCAAGCGCTACGGCGCTGCCGCCGTGGTGATGGCGTTTGACGAAGTGGGCCAGGCCGACACCTACGCCCGCAAGATCGAGATCTGCGAACGCGCCTACCGCGTGCTGGTCGATGAAGTGGGTTTTCCGCCCGAAGACATCATCTTCGACCCCAACATCTTTGCCGTGGCCACCGGCATTGAAGAGCACAACAACTACGCCGTCGATTTCATCGAAGCCACACGCTGGATCAAGCAGAACCTGCCGGGCGCCAAGGTCAGCGGCGGCGTGTCCAACGTGTCGTTCAGCTTCCGCGGCAACGACCCGGTGCGCGAGGCCATCCACACCGTGTTCCTGTACCACGCCATCCAGGCGGGCATGGACATGGGCATCGTCAACGCGGGCATGGTGGGCGTGTACGACGACCTGGAACCCGTGCTGCGCGAGCGTGTGGAAGACGTGGTGCTCAACCGCCGCCCCGACGCGGGGGAGCGCCTGGTCGAGATCGCCGAAACCGCCAAGAGCGGTGCCAAGGACGAGAGCAAGAAGCTCGAATGGCGCGGCACGCCCGAGTACCCCAAGACCGTGGGCGAACGCCTCTCCCACGCCCTGGTGCACGGCATCACCGACTTCATCGTCGAAGACACCGAAGAGGCCTACCAGGCCATCGTCGCCAAGGGTGGCCGCCCGCTGCACGTGATCGAAGGCCCGCTCATGGACGGCATGAACGTGGTGGGCGATTTGTTTGGCGCGGGCAAGATGTTCCTGCCCCAGGTGGTCAAGTCGGCGCGCGTGATGAAAAGCGCTGTGGCCCACCTGATCCCCTACATTGAGGAAGAAAAGCGCCAGGACGAGTTGGCCGGGCGCGACGTGCGCAGCAAGGGCAAGATCATCATTGCCACCGTCAAGGGCGATGTGCACGACATCGGCAAGAACATCGTCACCGTGGTGCTTCAGTGCAACAACTTTGAAGTGGTGAACATGGGTGTGATGGTGCCCTGCCACGAGATCCTGGCGCGTGCTAAGGTCGAGGGCGCCGACATCGTGGGCCTGTCGGGCCTGATCACTCCCAGCCTCGAAGAAATGCAGTACGTGGCCGGCGAGATGCAGAAGGACGACCACTTCCGCATCAAGAAAATCCCGCTGCTCATCGGCGGCGCCACCACCAGCCGCGTGCACACCGCCGTCAAGATCGCGCCGCACTACGAAGGCCCCGTGGTCTACGTGCCCGACGCCTCGCGCAGCGTGAGCGTGGCGCAAAGCCTGCTGGGCGATGGCGTGCAGAACTACGTTCAGGAACTGAACGCCGACTACGAAAAAGTACGCACCCAGCACGCCAACAAAAAGCAGACGCCCATGTGGTCGCTGGAGAAAGCACGCGCCAACCGCACGCCCGTCAACTTCAGCACCTATGTGCCGCCCACGCCGCGCCTGCTGGGCCGCCGCGTGTTCAAGAACTTCGACCTGGCCGAGCTGGCCAGGTACATCGACTGGGGTCCGTTCTTCCAGACCTGGGACCTGGCCGGGCCGTACCCCGCCATCCTCACTGACGAAGTGGTGGGTGTGGAAGCCACGCGCGTGTTTGCCGACGGCCAGGCGATGCTGAAAAAGCTCATCGAAGGCCGCTGGCTCAGTGCCAGTGGCGTGCTGGCGCTCTACCCCGCCAACAGCGTGGGTGACGACATCGAGTTCTACACCGACGAGACACGCACCCAGGTCGCCATGACCTGGTACGGCATGCGCCAGCAGACCGAAAAGCAGATGATCGACGGCGTGATGCGCCCCAGCCGGTGTCTCGCCGACTTCGTTGCGCCCAAGGACAGTGGCATCGCCGACTATGCAGGCCTGTTCGCTGTGACGGCCGGCCTGGGCGTGGAGAAGAAGGAGCAGGCCTTTGTCGATGCGCTGGACGACTACAGCGCCATCATGCTCAAGAGCCTGGCCGACCGCCTGGCCGAAGCCTTTGCCGAATGCCTGCACCAGCGCGTGCGCACCGACCTGTGGGGCTACGCTGCCGGCGAGCAACTCAGCAACGACGAGATGATTGCAGAGAAGTACGCCGGCATCCGCCCCGCGCCCGGCTACCCCGCTTGCCCCGACCACAGCGCCAAGCAGGAGCTGTTCCGCGTGCTGCAGTGCGAAGAGATCGGCATGGGCCTGACCGAGAGCCTGGCCATGACGCCCGCTGCCAGCGTGAGCGGCTTCTACATCGGCCACCCCGACGCGGTGTATTTCAACGTCGGCAAGATCGGCGAAGACCAACTGCACGACATGGCCCAGCGCCGGGGCATGGATGAGAAGGTGCTGGAGCGGCTGCTGGCGCCGAACCTGTGATGCTATTGATTGGATAGCTGTCAGCGCATGATGGACGCGCGGTGACGGCCTGTTTCATTCAGATTTCTCCAGGCAATCCAATCAGCTCCGGCTGTCCGGCAGCTTCGCGATCACCTTGATCTCGAACTGGAACCCGTACAACCAGGTCACCCCGATGCCCGTCAGCGTGGGGTGGGGCGCCTCGCCCCAGAACTCGGGCACGACGCCCCAGACGGTCTCGAAGTTCGCCTCGGGGTTGACCACGAACATCGTCACGTCCACCACGTCATCAAACGTGCAGCCTGCAGCGTGCAGCACGGCGTTGAGGTTGCTGAACGCCAGGCGCACCTGGGCTTTCAGGTCGGGCTCGGGCGAGCCGTCCTCGCGGCTGCCCACCTGGCCCGAGACAAACAGGAAGCCGTTGGCGCGCACGGCGGGCGAATAGCGGTTGCGCTCGTACAGCGCCTGGCGGCCTGCGGGGAAGACAACATCACGGTGGGGCATGGGATTCCTTTCGTTCTGCAGAGCAGATGATTGCGATGAAGGCACTGTAGAAGCGCGCGTTGTTTCGATAAACAGGCTAATCTATGCATCACTGTTCCTGATCGCC
The DNA here is from genome assembly GCF_054950075.1 of Acidovorax sp. Q11. Taxonomy (NCBI): domain Bacteria; kingdom Pseudomonadati; phylum Pseudomonadota; class Betaproteobacteria; order Burkholderiales; family Comamonadaceae; genus Acidovorax; species Acidovorax sp. Q11. Next base: position 4,664 of record NZ_JBUDZG010000056.1, read on the forward strand.
AAACAATGGCGGGCATGCCGCCCCTTCGGCACGCCTCAACTACCTGTACGCCATGGACCGTTTTGACGCCCTGCAGGCCTTCGCCCGCGTTGTGGAATCCGGCAGCTTCACCAAGGCTGCCCTCACCCTGCACCTGAGCCGCACCACCGTCACGCAGCTGGTGCAGCAGCTCGAAGCGCGCCTGCGCGTGAAGCTCCTGCACCGCACCACCCGGCGCGTGCAGGTCACGCCCGATGGTGCTGCCTACTACGAGCGCGTGGTGCGCCTGCTGGCCGACCTGGACGATGCCGATGCCAGCGTTTCCATCGCCGCCGCCGCGCCCCGGGGCCGCCTGCGGGTGGACGTGCCCAGCCCCCTTGCGCGCCTGGTCCTCATCCCCGCGCTGCCCGCGTTCCACGCACAGTACCCCGACATCCTCCTGCACATGGGCGTGAGCGATCGCCCCGTGGACATGGTGGGCGACAACGTGGACTGCGTGGTGCGCGGTGGCGCCCTCACCAACCCGGCGCTCGTCGCACGCCATGTGGGCGACCTGCAATTGCGCGTGTACGCCGCCCCCAGCTACCTGCAGCGCGCGGGCACGCCCGAGCACCCGCAGGCGCTGGAAGGCCCGCACCACCGCACCGTGGGTTTTCTGTGGGCGCGCACCGGCCAGCCTCTGCCTTTCGAGATGCGCCGTGACACCGAACACGTGAGCGCCCAGGGCCACGACATCTGCGCTGTGGACGACGGTAACGCCTACCTGGCCGCAGGCCTGGCGGGCCTGGGCGTGCTCTGGCTGCCCGACTACATGGCCCGCCCCCACGTGGCGGCTGGCGAACTGGTGCCCCTGCTGCAGGACTGGACGCTGGAGCCGATGCCGCTGTACGTGGCCTACCCACCCCAACGGCATGTGAGCGCCAAGGTGCGGGTGTTCATTGAATGGGTGGCGGGGTTGATGGCGCTGCATGCGCCGGTGATGGGGCGTAGCAGATAAAGTGCTACTGAATAAATAGCTAAAAAAGATTGCTGGACAGGCGCAAGGCAGGATTTTGAGTCAGAAAATTTGCCACACAAAGTGAAAAATCTGCGGCACCGCCATCACCCACGTCACCCACGCCACGCCGCCTCAATTGCCGCCACATCAATCTTGCGCATGCCCATCATCGCGTCAAAGGCCCGCTTGGCCGCCGCGCGGTCCGGGTCGTTGATGGCCTGCGTCAGCACCCGTGGCGTAATTTGCCACGACAGCCCCCACCGGTCCTTGCACCAGCCGCAGGCGCTCTCCTGCCCGCCATTGCCCACAATCGCGTTCCACAGCCGGTCGGTTTCGGCCTGGTCGTCCGTCGCGATCTGGAACGAAAACGCCTCGCTGTGCGTGAAGGCCGGGCCGCCGTTCAACCCCAGGCACGGGATGCCCAGCACCGTGAACTCCACCGTCAGCACATCGCCCTCATGCCCTGCGGGATAGTCGCTGGGCGCATGCATCACCCGCCCCACGGCGCTGTCGGGAAAGGTGGCCGCGTAGAACGTCGCCGCCTCCAGCGCCGTGCCGTTGAACCAGAGGCAGAGGGTGTTTTGGGGGACATGGGGCGCTCCTGCTGGGGGACCGGAGGATGATCGGGCTGAGCGGGATGGAGCCGAGATTTTGGCAGTTTGTGTGGTGTCGAGTAGCTCTTTGAGATTGGGCTGGAATGGGCCCAAGGCTGCCGCACGATTGCGTGGGCTACCAACTTTTCAATGATTTTGTCGATGCCACGAATAGACGAAAAATTCACGCGCTGGCTTAAAACCCAGCGCGTTAGCAAGTCGCATAGAAGCAAAGTTGCTTTCGTAGCAATCCCAAGTCGGATGGAAGCCGCGGTGCACGCATTCGACTATGAGGGCGGATGCTACGGCCCGTGCCAGTCCTAGACGCCTAAACTTTTCAACGGTCATTATGTCGATGGCGTAGCTGCCGTGAGACACGAAGACTGAATAGCAAAGGCTAACGACTTCGTCTTCTGTCGATGCGCAAACTCCGACACCACGCTTCTCAAAATCGGCCGGGGACTTCCAAGTACCCCCTATCCAGGGATACACAGTGGCCTCGACCTTTAGCATGATGGCCGCATCCATGGGGGCGACACGGATGCCGGGTGGCAGCTGCTGTTCAGAGCGAAGGGCTTCAAAGCTTTTTCTATCAAGCTGGAAAGCAACACGTCGACTTCTTTGCGTTGACGATGACTTGGCCAAATCCAGACATGGCAGCCAGCTCTCATGGCTCGGATAGAGAATGAAGAAATCCTGGTGCGGATAGTCGTAGAGCCATTGAAGGCACTCACTTGCAAATCCAGGATTCGGGACCGAGCCCGCGAGCACACAAAAGCCGTTGTCGTAGACGAAGGCCGCTCTAAAGTCATTCTGTGCGTTGACAAACACCTTGCCCAGCGAGTTCCCCGACAAGACCATACCTGAAACTTCTGAGCCGACGTGCGCGGCTTTAAATAGATGGGCTACGCAGGCATATTTTTCCGGTTCTAGTTCAAGCATGTAGTCCGACCGTTTTGAATCGAATTGGAGAGATTAAGACCATGACCGGAGGTCCGCTCCTTGCCGATTTCCGCCAGGGTAGCTGCGGCCTTTCAGCCCTAAGGTAGCAACGACCCAAGCCATTGCGCCCATTGGTCACTTCAGCAAATCAAGGCAGTCGAGATCTTCCACCGCATGCGAAACCCGCGTGAGTTGGGGCCACCAGACGAAGGCTGACATGCCCCGCTCAAACCTTGCCATCGGGGTGCGCAGGTGCAGCAGTACCGCCAGCCGATAGTCTTCCTGAAACGTCGCACGCGGATAGCCCGTCACCCCGTGGGCAGTAAGCACCCCGTGATAGCGGTCCAGCAGCGGCATTTCAAAGCGCTGGCGCACTGCGCGGTCCCACTGGAGCGCCATCATGTAAGCCAGGTCCCAGACACCGGTTCCCACATGCCAGCCATCCCAATCGATGAGCTTCGCTACCCCAGTCGAGTTCTCGCGTGGAACCATCCAGTTCCAGACGTGGGCGTCTCCATGGACCAACGTCCTGTACTGGAATTGATTGGCGCGTTCGATGAGCGCCGGGAGCCCGGGCAGGAACCTCGCGTAGATGTCCCGCGTGCGCTCGTCCACCGCATCGCCGGCCTGCGCAAACAGGCGCTCGCATGTGCCTGACAGCCATTCTGATGCCCGGAGCCGATTCCAGAGCGTAGGGCCCATGCCGGGCACAGTGACGTCACCACCATCAGTCCCGGTCCACTCGGTGGCATGAAACTGCGCCAGCGCTTCAACAATGTGGACGCAGCGATCGAACGTTGGCGGCAAAGGCTCTTCGCTGGGCTGTTGGTGCGACTCCGACAGGTCCTCAATCAGCAGCCAAGTGCGGCCCGTAGGTTCATCCACGCCCCCTGCGTAAAACCGGGGAATGACCGGGTTGTTCAGGTGCTGAGCAATACGCTCGTAGAACGGAAGTTCGGGTTGGCCAAACCCGGGGTGTGACACCTTCAACACGGCGCGTGTCGGAGCGCCTGTGGCATGGCTCCATGCCAGCGTCACTCCGGTCAGATCGGAAAGGTAGCCCGAAGCACCTATGGCGCTGGGCACGGCCGAAAGTAGCGATGCACCGTTGAGATTCTGATGCAGCGCGATGCGCTCCTCAAGAAACGACGGGGTAAGCAAACGCTCCAAAATCGAGCTGTCCAAAATGGCTCCTTGTGGCCTCTCAATGTCTGATATTGTTTAGGGTTGTGAGATACCTGCCCGGAATACCCCCGAGCGATGAGCGCCCCCGACCTGAGGGCAGGTGTCGCACAAGCCTCGGGGGAGGAAACCGCGAAGAACGCCAACGTTGGTGTTCA
>NZ_JBUDZG010000057.1:0-8150 GCF_054950075.1 Acidovorax sp. Q11
GCCCTGAACACCAACGTTGGCGTTCTTCGCGGTTTCCTCCCCCGAGGCTTGTGCGACACCTGCCCTCAGGTCGGGGGCGCTCATCGCTCGGGGGTATTCCGGGCAGGTATCTCACAACCCTAAACAAACGAAGCCAGTCAGTCTAAACGTCACGCAGCCCCATCCCCCGCAGCTCCGTCTTCAACACCTTCCCATAACTGTTCTTCGGCAGCGCCTCCACCCACCGATATTCCTTAGGCCGCTTGAACCGCGCAATGTGATCCGTGCACAGGGCATCCAGCACCGCATCGGCCACCGCCCCGCTCTCCCCCGCGACCAGGTAGGCCACCACCACCTCGCCCCATTCGGCATCGCGCTGGCCCACCACGGCCACCTCGCGTACCTGGGGGTGGAGCAGCAGCACCTCTTCCACCTCGCGCGGGTAGATATTGCTGCCGCCGGAGATGATCACGTCTTTGGAGCGGTCCTTGAGCGTGAGAAAACCATCGGCATCCAGCGCGCCCATATCGCCGGTGTAGAGCCAGCCATCGCGCAGCGTCTGCGCCGTGGCTTCGGGGTTGTTCCAGTAGCCGGGCATCACGGTATCGCCGCGCACCACCACCTCGCCGGTCTCGCCCGGGGGCAGGGGCTGGCCTGTGGCATCGACCACACGCACTTCCACCAGCGACTGCGCCACGCCGACGGACACCATGCGCTCGGCCCAGCGGGGGTGGTTGCGGTCGGCCAGCTGGGCGCGCTGCAGGGCGGTGATGGTCATGGGGCTTTCGCCCTGGCCGTAGATTTGTACAAAGCGGTTGCCCATCACGGCCAGGGCGTTGCGCAGGTCGTCGGCGTACATGGGGCCGCCGCCGTAGACGATGGTCTTGAAACCCGACACGTCGGCCCCCGTGGCACGCACATGATCCACCAGGCGGTGGACCATGGTGGGTGCGGCAAACAGGGTGATCTGGCCCACGCGGGCCGCGAGCTGCACCAGCTCGGCGGGCTCGAAACCGCCCGACAGCGGCACCACATGCCGCCCGCCGCGCAGCACCTGGGCGTAGTTGTACAGGCCCGCGCCGTGCGACATGGGCGCGGCGTAGACCATGGCGTCGCCGGGCAGCACATCGTCCACATCGGTGAAGTAGCAGGCCGTCATGGCCAGCAGGTTGCGGTGGGTCTGCATCACGCCCTTGGGGCGGCCGGTGGTGCCCGAGGTGTAGAACAGCGAGGCCAGGTCGTCCGGCGCGCGGTCGCACACGGGCAGGGGGGCGTGTGATACGGCGGCCTGGTAGGCCTCGGAGCCCACCACCAGCGTGTGGGCGGGGTCGGCACCGGCCTCGTGTGCGGCGGCAAACAAGGCCTCAGACACCAGCACCACACGCGCGCCAGAGTCGGCCAGCACATAGGCCAGCTCTTTGGCGTGCAGCTTGTAGTTGACGGGCACGGACACAGCGCCCGCCCACAGAACAGCGTGCAGCGCCTCCAGATACTCCGGCGCATTGGCGGCATAGATGGCCACGCGGTCGCCGGGCAGCACGCCGTGGCGCTCGCGCAGGCAGGCGGCCAGCGCGGCGGTGCGGGCGCCCAGCGCCTGGTAGGTAAACAGCAGCTGGTCGCCGTGCAGCACGGCGGGCTGGTCGGGATAGAGCTGCGCGCTGCGGCGCAGCAAGTGGGCGATGTTCATCGTGTGTCCCCCATCGGGGCAAAGTTGCCCGCCCCCATCCCTGTCGCCGCCAGCCGCATGCCGTGTCTCCTTGTTGCAATGAGGCAACCACTGTATGCAAACCTGGCAACGCCGCACAGTCGATCAACTACGCAAGGAGAAACCCGCATCGGCCCGACCCACAGACGGAGCGCGATACAGAGGGTTACCAGATTCCGGCAATTCCCCACACCCCGTGGCGTTGAAAGCCTGCGGCCTAGACTGCATCTGAACCCCAGCCCCGCAGCCCTGCGCCGCCGTTGCGCACTCTGCGGAATCGCTTCTTCCATTTAGTACCGGGCCCGCACCGCATGAACTCCGAACAGCAAAAATCCATCCTCACCATTGCCTTGCTGGCCGCCTTTGCGGACGGCACCAAGGACGATGCCGAGCGCGAGGAAATCCGCCGCATCGCCCAGTCGCTGGCGGGCGACAGCGGCATGGCCGACCTGCCGCGCATCTACCAGGATGTGCTGCTCAAGCGCACCAGCATGCAGGCCGCCGCCACTGCGCTGGACGACCCGGCCCACCGCCAGCTGGCCTATGAGATGGCCGTGTGCGTGTGTGATGTGGATGGGCGGCAGACAGCGGCGGAGGCGCAGTTTCTGGCCACGCTGAAGGCCGCGCTGCAGCTGGGTGCGCAGCAGACGGCGGCGTTTGAGCACGATGCCGATGCGCTGGTGGATGTGGTGGAAAAATCCGCCCCCTCGGCCACGCCCTGGGGGGTGGCGGGCGCTGCAGCCTACGCCGCTGCGGCACCAACCCCTGCAGCCCCCCAGGCCACGACAACGCCCCCCGGCCCGGCCGATGCCGAGCTGGACAAGTCCATCCTCAACTACGCGCTGCTCAACGGCGCGCTGGAGCTGCTGCCGCAGTCCTGGGCGTCCATGGCCATCATTCCGCTGCAGGTGAAGATGGTGTACGGCATTGGCAAGGCGCATGGGGTGGAGCTGGACCAGGGCCACATCAAGGAGTTCATCGCCGCCGCCGGGGTGGGCATGACATCGCAGTACCTGGAGCAGTTTGGACGCAAGCTGCTGGGCGGCCTGCTGGGCAAGGCGGCGGGCCGGACGATTGGCGGGCTGGGCAGTGCGGCCACGGGCATGGCGTTTTCGTTTGCCACCACCTATGCACTGGGCCAGGTGGCCAAGCGCTACTACGCCGGGGGCCGCGTGATGAGCACGGCCATGCTGCGCGACACCTTCCAGAACCTGCTGGGGCCCGCCAAGCAGATGCAGTCGCAGTACCTGCCGCAGATCCGGCAGAAGGCCGCCACGCTGGACGCGGCCAAGGTCATGGCCATGGTGCGGGGCGGCTGAGCGGGGTCGTGTGCGTGGCTCGAATACTATATTTTTTATAGCAAACATTTGATACTGGATGCGCGGAAGCGGCCTATTTTTTCAATAGTCCGGCGCTGAAATAGGATAGAAACCCCGGCCCCCCACCGCACCTGCCGGACGGCGTACACGGTCGGCATGCGGTGGCTGGCGCCCTGTGCGGCGGGGCCGCAACAGCGTGGCGACTTGCGCCCAACCCCGGTGGCGGGTGCGGCGGCACATGACAGAATCGGCCCATGCTCGACCACACGGACCCTGTCGCCTCCATCATTCCGGCCATGTCGCTCGACTCCCCGTCCGACAACGCCATGACCGCGCTGTCCCGCCTGGCGCTGGGGCCCGTCAACACCGACTACTACCTGGCCGTCTTCGAGCGCTTTGACAGCACCGGCCGCACGACCACCACCTGGAACTGGGCCGCCTGCCTGGCCACGCTGAACTGGATGGTGTTCCGCCAGCTCTGGAGCGCCGCACTGGTCTACGTGGCGGCGGCCGAGGGGCTGGCGCTGATCGTGTTTGGCATTGGCCGGTCTTTTCTGAACTGGCCGCCGGGCGTGGAGCTGGGCGTGCTGGGCGCGTTTGCGGTGCTGGCCTTTGCGGTGCCGGGGCTGTATGGCAATGCCATTTTGTATGCCGACATCCGCAAGCGCATCGCCCGCGCGCTGGCCGCATCGCGCACCGTGCCCGAGGCCTGTGCGCTGCTGGAGAAGCAGGCCAGCTCGCGCAAGCGCCTGCAGATGGTGGTGCTGGCCAACGTAGTGCTGGGCGTGGCCGCATTGATCGCCTACCTGGCCTGGTCACCTTCAGACACCAAACCCCTGGCGCTGGAGCCCGCCGTGACTGTGGCCCAGGCGACCGCAGCGGCCACGGCAGCATCGGCCACCACACCAGCGGCACCGGCCAAGGCCACGGGCCAGGCGGCATCCACGGCAGCCCCCATGCCAGAGGCGGCCCCCGAACCAGCCCTTGTGGCAGAGTCGCACCCCGCACCCGCATCGCCCCCGGCACCGGCAGCCGCAGCAGTCAAGGCATCTGCAGCCCCCAAAGCCTCGGCCCCCAACGTGCCGCCCGCCATGGTGGCCCCGCCACCGGCCGAGCCAACCCCGCCAACACGGCCTGCTTCAACCCCCGCCAGCAAGGCAGCCGCATCGGCACCAGCCAAGACGGCCGCACCCGCAGCATCCACCCGCGCATCGGCCACCACCAGCCCAACAGCCTCGGCCGCCAGCACGCCCGCCCCCCGGCGCGAGGCCGCCGCCAGCCGCGCCAGTGCCACCACCAAACCCAAGACAACGGCGTCGGCACCGGCCGCTGCCGACAAACCGCTGCCCACCGTGGGCACGGCGGCGGGCTACTACATCAACGTGGGCCTGTTTGCCGAAGAGGCCAATGCGCGCAAGACCCAGGCGCGGCTGCTCAACGAGGGCCTGCCCGCCTTCCGCCAGGAGCTGGACGGCGCCAAGGGGCGGCGCATCCGAGTGCGCGTGGGCCCCTATGACACGCGCGTGCAGGCCGATGCGGCGGCAGAAAGCATCCGCGCCATGGCCCTGGAGGCCGTGGTGTTCAAGCAGCCGTAACCGGCGCGCTGCCCGAGGGGTGCGGCCCAAGTGTTGCCCACTGCCGCACCTGCTCCACCACCCATGCCGGGTCGTCCAGCGGCAGGTCGTGGCCTGCAAAGGGGTGCATCACCAGCGGCAGGTTCCACGCAGCGGCCAGCGCTTGTGAACACGCGCTAACCACCAACTGGTCGTGGCGGCTGGCCAGCAGCAGCAAGGGGGGCAGCGGTGCGGTGGCCGGAGCCCGGTAGCGCGCGGCGGCCAGCAATTGGCGCAGCGCGTTGCGGCCCGACACCGGCCGCTGCCTGCGCACGGCAGCCCAGTGCGCCAGCACCGGGGCACGTGCTGCGGCCAGGTTGCTGGTCATCGCCAGCACCTGCTGCTCCACCACTTCGGCCGGGCGGGCCAACAGCACCAGGCGCAGCAGGGCGCCGTAGTTCTGCGGGCGCAGCCGGTGGTAGAACGGGCTGAACGGGCGCAGGCTGGTGTTGACCAGCACGCCACTGGCGACCTCCTCCGGCGCCCCCTGCGCCCACTCCACCGCCACCATGGCGCCCAGCGACATGGCCAGCAGGTGGTAGGGCGGCACCAGCCCGCGTGCCGCCAGGTCGGCTCGGCAGGCCTGCACCATGCCTTGCACCGTGGTGGGCGATGGCCTGTGGTGCCAGCACCCGTTGCCGGGCAGGTCCACGGCCAAGACGGCATCCCCCGGGAGCGCCTGCTGCAGGTCGGCCACCAGCCCGCCCCAGTGGGCGGTTTCGCGGGTCAGGCCGCGCAGCAGGATCCATTGGCGCATAGTGCTAGGGCCCTTTCTCTTTCTTCTCTGTTATCCATAGCGCTGCGCGCTACCCGCAGCGGATGAAACGGGCGCGGCCAAGGCCAGCGCCCCCGTGCAAGGGCCGCCCTGCCGCGCATGCGGCGCTTCGCTTGCGTGCACTGGGGGCGTCCCCCTCCCAGATTGCGAAGCAATATGAGAGAGGGGGAAGGCGCGAAGCGACTCAGGGGGTGTTTCATTTCAGTACCAGGCCGCGAGCGCGTCGGCGCGGCGTTGCGCGCGCTGGTCGGGCGCGGGCGTCCAGCGTGCATGGCTGCAGGCCGCACGCGCCAGAAAGTCGAGCAGCGACAGGTGCCGCCGCAGCACGCGCTGCTGGCGGTGGTTGATGAGCGGGTTGAAGATGCCGTTGCGCGAGAACAGCTGCCGGGGGTTCTTCTTGATCCACAGCCACGAGCCCATCTCCAGCGTGAGCGGCAGGAAGGTGTGCGTGGGCAGGGTCTGGCAGGCTTGCAGGTACAGGTGGTCCCACAGATCGCCATGCGCCAGGTACTGCGTGCTTTGCGGTTCGATGATGTACTGGTGGTGGCTGTGGGCCTGCAAAAAGATCTCTTGCAGCGCATGCAGCTCGGCCAGGTGCGCAATGGGTTTGCGCGTGTGCGCAAACGGAAACCACAGCCGGTCCTTCACGCCAAAGCCCGAGTGGCAGTCCAGCGCCATGCTGAAGGGCCGCGCCAGCAGCTGGGCCGTGGCCACCTCGCACAGCGCCTGGCTCTCGGCCTCCATGGGGTCGCCCAGGCGCCCCCGGTACCAGGGCAGGCCCGCGCTCACCCGCTGCCCGCCCACCCACAGCGGCACCCGGTCCACGGCGTCCACCGGGGCGTTGCGCATCAGGTCCACGCCGCGCGGGTTGGCCCGCGTGGCCGACCACATGCCGCCCGGGTTGACGATGGGCATGAAGACCAGGCGCACCTGCTCGAGCTGCCGGTGCAGGGTGGTGTCCCACTGCAAGCGCATGACCACGTTCTGCAGGTAGGCGATGACCACCTCGGCCCCGATGCGCTCCAGCCCGTGCACGCCGCCAAAAAAGCCCACCGCAGGCACATCCAGCGCCGGGTTGCCCACACCGATCGCATAGACCGGAAAACGCTCGCCAGAAGCCACCTGCACCTGCCGCACCACCTGCACATCGAGGTGGCGCGCGCCCTGCTCCAGGATTTTTTCCAGTGCCAGAAGCTCGGGCAGCATGTGCAGAGGGGTTTTCAGAAGGGATGGCAAGGACTCACCGCAGGAGGATAGCGCCCGCCAGCGAGCCCGGGTGGGCAAACAGGCGCGTGGCGGGGCCGCTGTTGGGTTCATGCGAACCGACGCAAAACCGTCACACAACGGCGGTAACTTGCCCTGCAGATCGCCACGGTCTCCCTTCAACCTCCCTACGAAAGAGGCGCACCATGCTCTGGAAATTGCTCGGATTGCAGCGGCTGCTGGATCAGCTGTTCGATGAAGGGGGCTGGCTGAGCTTTGACCTGCCCCGCACCCACGAGTGGGCGTGCGACGGAGCCTATGACGATGCACCGGCCGCCGCGCAGGACTGAGGCCTACCGCTGGGCCGTGGGCCGGGGCATGCTGGTGTGCGCCCTGGCCTGGGGGCTGGTGGAGCTGCTGGCGCTGCAGCGCTCGCGCTTTCAGCAGTGGCGCCAGCGGCAGCAGGCCGCCATCCACCACCACTGAGCAGGCCAGGCAGAAAGCCGGGCAAGGCGCTCAGTCTGGCGACACTGAAGCTGCCACGGCCCGGTTGCGCCCCGCATTCTTGGCTTGGTACATCGCCGCATCGGCGGCGGACAGCAGGGCATCCAGCCCCCAGCCCCCGTGGGCCGAGTCCGCAATCCCCAGGCTCACCGTCACGCGCACCTCGGGGTCGGCCACGCCCATCACCTGCGCTGCAGCCACCTTCTCACGCAGGCGATTGGCAAACTGCAGGCCCTGCTCCCGGTTGCAATGGCTGAGCAGCAGCACAAACTCCTCGCCCCAAAAACGCGCTGCCAGGTCGCCCTCGCGCAGTTCGGTGCGCACCACATCGGCCACCGCCAGCAGCGCCTTGTCACCCGCAGCGTGGCCCAGGCTGTCGTTGAGCTGCTTGAACCAGTCCACATCCAGCGCCAGCACAGCCATGTCAACGCCATAGCGTGTGGCCTGTGCCAGGGCAGTGCGCGCCTGGGCGATGAAGGCCCGGCGGTTGGGCAGGCCCGTGAGGTAGTCGGTTTCGGACTGCTCCCGGAGCTGTTCGATGAGCCGGTCGCGCTCGCGCTCCAGGTCCTGGCGTCGGCGGGTCTGGCTCTGCAGCGCACGCACCGCGCCGATGACGGCGGACATTTCATCGTCGGCCAGGGGCGCGGCCAAAGGCGCCTGCAGGTCGTTGTTGGCCAGCGCCTTCAGGGCCCGCGTGGTCTGGGCCAAGGGCTGCAGCACGCGGCGCTGGATCACATACAGCGCGCCGCCCAGCACCAGCAGCAGCGCCCCGGAGCCCGCCAGCGCCCAGACCAGCACCCGCAGCGCGCGCTGGTGTTCCTGCTGCGCGCGGTCGCGGGCCTGGGCCAGCAGCGCATCGCGCAGCGCGAGGATGGGGTTCATCTCGGGCACATACAGGGCCGCGAACTCGGCGGCCGACAGGCCGTAGTCCACTGAATCATTGAAATTGGCTGCATGCACTCCATATTCGAAGGTATGCACAGGATGAACTTAACGACAGACGAGCGTGACCAATTGGAGGCATTGGTCCGCAAGCGAAGCGCCAGCGCGGC
>NZ_JBUDZG010000058.1:0-7297 GCF_054950075.1 Acidovorax sp. Q11
TTTCGGTGAAGGTGTCGGCGCCGCGCATGGGGGTCAAGGTCAAGTGATGTGGGAGGCTCCGGTGAGCTTACCGGGGGTTGGGCTGCTGGGCTGGATGCGTGGGAGGTATTTCTTCAGCCTGCTAAGTCGATCACGTTGCCCATCACTAACTGTGGGGAGCGCAGCCACAACATAGGTTTCTTGGCTTTCAGCAGTCCACACAAGACCATAGGGACATGCAAAGAACAGCCACGCAAACCACACCCATCCAGGCCGGTCCCGGCCCGTCCGATGTGCGCCCGTACCGCGAGCGCTTGCTACGTATTGACGATGTGTGCTTTATGACCGGCCTTGGCCGCAGCACCATCTACGCCAAGGTCAAGGCCGGAGACTTTCCCAGCGCCGTGCAACTGCACGGCACCAGCGTGGCGTGGCGCGAAACCGAGGTGGACGCCTGGATTGCCGCACGTCCTGCGGTGGGCGCCACACCGCCAGCTCCACCCGCCAAGCCAGGCCGCTCACCCCGTGCGCCCCGTCCCACACGTGCCGTAGCCATGGGAGCGATCTGATGGCCACGCGCATGATGTTCCTGTGCCCCCACTGCAAGGGCAAGACCAAGACCCGCACCAGCCGGGGCCTGTCGCCCACGCTGCGCGAGCTGATCTACCAGTGTGAAGACCCGGAATGCAGCTATAGCTTCGTCGTGCAGGCCGAAGCCGTGCGCACGCTGTCGCCCTCTGGCAAGCCCGACCCGTCCATCAACCTGCCGCAGTCCCCGCAGGCGCTGGTGAATGCGCATGCGCGATCAACGGACCACCAGCGCAGCGGCGCCGGGCAATTGAGCGCCCACCCGTGAGGAACTTCACGATGCAAGCCCTTGTCCCACAGCCCCCTCGCACGCTACACTGCGCCGTCACGTCAAAAAAAGGCGTGATCGGGATTGGCGTCCCGGTGCACCTCTGCGACGCAAGCCGCAGACTCTCCCGCAGAGTACCTGCGGCTTGTTCGTTCGTGCCTCCAGTTTTTGGCGGCTCGGACAGGGAGCCGCAAGGCTCGCCGGTTCTCGCAAGAGGTGCCCGGTACGCCAACCTGTTCGAGCTGCCGCCCTCCATTGGCGTGGGGGTCGGTGGTTTTTGCAAACCGCACCTCTTGGAGGCCTTCATGGCTGACCGTACTCACGCACGCGCATTGATCGCGCGCACCACCTCGCCCGCTTCATTGCCCACATCGGGCACCCCCGACCCCATCCAGCTGCACGCCACCGCGCACAACGCGCTGGGCACTGCGCTGCACCACCTGCGCCAGCCGCACGTGGACGCCGCCCGCGCACGCCGCAAGGTGATGCAGGCCCTGGCCGCACTGCGCGGCCTGGACGTGGCCCTGAGCCTGGAGGGGTAACCATGCACACGACCACCCACAACGCTGCCCCCGAGGCAGCGCAGGCGGAGCTTTGCCTGCCGCAGCTGGTGCTCGAAGCGCAGGACTTCACCGAATCCCTGCGCACCGTGCTGCGCGCCTGCCATGCCATCGCAGCGTTGGCCGCAGGCGTCACAAGCCCACACGCCACCGTCAGCATGGACGGCCTGGGCGAGCTGTTGCACCTGCACAGCGACGCCATGGAGCAGCGCCTGGACGCCATCGGCGTGCGGCTCGATGCCGTACGCACAGCGACGGGGGCACGCGACACCAGCGACCGCGCCCGCCATCTGGCCATGGACGCCAGCGACCAGTACACCCACATGTGCCAAGCCCAGCTCGCGTTCGAGGCCGTGGCCGACATGGCGCCGTGCGCAGCCGACACCCTCACCGGCGAGAACCTTGCCGCCGCGTTGCGCCTGCTGGCCGATGCCATGGCCGAGCGCACTGCCGCCATGGACGACATGCTCGATGCACTGCACGCTGCGCTGACAGCAGCACCCGTGCACGAAGGCAAGCCAGCATGAGCGCAGCAGGCGCAAGGCATGCCTACGAAGTGAACCGGGCGCGCATCGCCAGCCTGTGGGCTGAAGCGCGGCCGGCGTCGGCCGACGATGCGGCCGGCCGCTACCTCGCGCGTAGCGGCGTGGCGCCCGCAGCACTGCGCAGCGCATACCCGGCAGCCTTGCGCCTGCATCCCGCGCTCGACTACTGGCACATGCAGGCCGACCGCAAGCCGGTGTGCCTGGGCCAGTTCCCCGCGCTGCTGGCCCTGTTCGAGGTGGACACCTACCCGCGAGGGCTGCAGGGTGCGCCCGTACCCCACGCGGTCGCGCTGCAGCGCTTCTACCTTGCGGCCGATGGATCGCTGGCCCCGGTGCCTGCACCCATCAAGCTGACCGGCAAGGCAGGCCCCGCGCTGGGCGCCTGCGCGAGGCTGGTCCCTGCAGACAGCGCCAGCCGCGTGATGGGCATGGCCGTGGGCATTGCCAACGCGTTGCGCATCGCCCAGGCCACACGCATGCCGGTGTGGGCCGTGCCCGATGCCTCACTGCTCGCCCATGCCCGCTGGCCCCGTGGCCTGCGCAGCCTGCATGTGTTCGTGGACGCCCGCGACCCCGCGCAATGGCAACCCGCCGCCGGGCTGGCGCGCAAGGCCAGCGCCTGCGGCCTGCAGGTCTTCCCGATGGTGGCCGACATGGCCCACGCCGATGGCGTCCACACCGTCCCCCAATTCACCGCCACCCGGCTTTAGAAAACGACCCCACCATGGCAACAAAGAAGGCCAGCGCACCAAGCACGGGCGCGGCAAAAACCATCCATCCAGCCATCCCCGCTGCGATTGCCGCAGCACCCACGGCTGCCCTGCAATTCACCGTCTTCACCGCCACGGTCCCCGACCGCCTGACCAAGGTTCTGACCCTGTCCCCCGATGGCACGCTGCACAAAGAAAGCGCCGCCAACATGATGCGCGGCAGCGCGGTGCGCACGGTTGCCCACGGGCTTGCAGAGCTGGCAGATATGCTGGAAACCCTCGACCCCACGCAGGCCACAAACTGGGGCGTGTGCGATGGCGGCGTGGGCAAGCCGTTGCCCATCGTTCCCGAGCGCGAGGTGGCCGACACACCCGTTGCGATATCGCGCACCCGCCGCCACTTCGCCTACCCAGTAGGCCCCGGCGTACTAATGCTCGACCATGACGGCGCACCCGATGGCGAACTATCTGCCGATGTGTTCCGCCAGCGTTTGATAGAAGCCTGTCCGGCCCTGGCAGATGCCCCCATGCTGTGGCGCCCGAGCTGTTCGGCCGGTGTGTGCACGGCGGATGGCCGCGAGCTGTCTGCTCTCACTCGCCACCGCCTCTACATTCCGGTACGCGATGCCTCGCGCATTCCGGAAGCGGGCAGGGCCTTGGTGCAGCTCTTGTGGGCCGCTGGCCACGGCTGGTTCGACGTAGGCCGGGCCGGGCAGGCGCTGGAGCGCACCCTGATCGATGCCAGCGTGTGGCAGCCCGAGCGCCTGGACTTCTGCGCGCCGCCACTGCTGGGCAAGAGCCTGCAGCGCCCGCACGCCGCGCCCCGCATCTTTGGCGACCCGCTGGCCCTGTTCGACCTCGCGTTGATCCCGCACGATGCCGACACCCACAAGCAGGCCCAGGCGCTCAAGAAGGCCGCGCGGGTTCAATTGGCAGGGCAGTGCGCCGCCCAGCGCGAGCGCTGGGTGGCGACCAATGCCCCGGCCCTGGCCAAGCGCCGGGGCATCCCCGTGGACAAGGCCCGCGACGTGCTGCAGCGCGCCAGCGCCCAGCGCGTGCTGATGGGCGACTTCGTGCTGATGGCGGAGCAGGGCAAGCCCGTCTCCGTGGGAGAAATCCTCGACCACCCCGAGCGCTGGCACAACGCCCAGTTTGCCGACCCGCTGGACCCGGATAGCGATACCCGCGTGGCGGTGGTCAACCTCAAGAGCGGCCAGCGTCCTTACCTGTTCACGCACCGCCATGGCGGCATGCGCTTCGAGCTGCTGCGCCAGAGCGCCCGCATCCAAGTAGGGCGCGGCATGCGCGTGGCCACGACCGATGCCGTCCTGGCGGTACTGCAGGAACGGGGCGAACTGTTCGACTACGGCGAGGGCGCCGTGGCCTATGTGAGCGACGGCAAGGCGCGGCCGGTGACACCTGACTGGCTGACCGACCACATGGGGCGGGTGTGCGAGTTCTATTCCATGCGCCATCGCAGAAAAGCCGATGGCGAAGAGGCACCCGAAGAAGGCCCCGAGGATGCGCCGCTGAGCGTTGCCCGCGCAATCCTGGCCAAGCATGGCGAGCGCGGCTTCAAGAAGCTGGTGGCGGTGGTCACGGCACCCACGCTGCGCATCGACGGCAGCATCCTCGACCGCCCTGGCCACGATGAAGCATCGGGCCTGCTGTTCTATTGCGAACACCCCAATCCGCCCCGCGTGCCGGTCAAACCGAGCGTGCAGGACGCCCTGGCAGCCTTGCGCTTTCTGTGGGCGCCGCTGGCCCTGTTCCCACTGGTGGACGCCGTGGCCAACGGCGTGGCCCTGCATGGCCTGCTGTCGGCCGCGCTGCGGGCCAGCCTGCCCACCGCACCGGGCGTGGGCTTTGACGCCCCGGCCGCAGGCAGTGGCAAGACCCTGCTGGCCCGCTGCATTGGCATCCTGGCCATGGGCTCGGAGCCTTCGATTCTTCCCCCGGCCGACACCGACGAAGAAACCCGCAAGCGCCTGTTTGCGGTGCTGCGCGAAGGCCAGCGCGTCGTCCTGTGGGACAACGTGCGCGAGCCGCTGGGCTCTGCATCGCTGGATGCCTTCCTGACCGCGCCCACGTTTGCCGACCGTGTGCTGGGCAGCAGTGAAACCATCACCTTGCCCAACCGGGCCTTGTTCATCGCCACGGGCAACAACCTGCGCATGACTTCGGACACTTGCCGAAGGGTGCTGACGGCGCGCATCGATGCGCAGAGCGAAACGCCCTACACGCGCGACTTCTCGTTCGACCCCGCGCAGATGATGCAGACCGAACGGCTGGCCTATGTGGTGGCAGCGCTGACCATCGTGCGGGCGTACATCACTGCAGGGCGCCCAAAGATGGCCAAGGGCAGGACCGCGAGCTTTGAGCATTGGGATGATCTGGTGCGGCAGCCCATCTGCTGGCTGGCGCAGCACGTGGCCGCGCTGGAAGGAACACCCGAAGCACAGGGCCTGCCCACGCTGTCCGACCCCATGGAAGCGGCCGCACGCGCCTTCGAGCAAGACCCGGAAACCACCAAGCTGCGCGCGCTGGTGGAAGCGTGGTTTGCAGCGTTTGGGCCGGACCAGACAACGGTAGGCGGCGCCATCCGGCGCAGTGATACCGATGCGCTGCTGGCCATGGCCATGGATGACATTGCAGGGCAGGCAGGCAAGATCAATTCGCGCATGCTGGGCCGCTGGATAGAGCGCATGCAGGGGCGCATCGTGGATGGCAAACGGTTTGTGCGCATTGGCCACCGGGCCGGGCTGCTGCACTGGGCGGTGCATCAGTCGGCGGCGCTACGGCCGATGCCTGCGGCCGACAGCATGGCCAATGACACGGCCAGCAACGTGGCGACGTTCTGAGGGCGCAGCATGAGCGACATCAAAACCGCCGCCGCCGCGCTGCTGGAACGCTTGCGCTATCGGGGCCTGCACCTGTCGGTCACTGCCGAAGGCAATCTGCAGGTGTGGCCTGCCGACTGGCTGGACGAAGCCACCAGCGATGCCATCCGGCTGCACAAGCCCGAGCTGCTGGCGCTGCTATCGGCTTCGACCAAAAGCCCGGCCGTGGATGTGCTGGAAGACGACCGCCACCGCTGCCGAGACTGCTACCACCTGCAGCGCATGGGCAATTGCGCCATGGCTGCTCAGGGGCGCTTGCCGGGCGTGCCTGAGTGGTACACGCCACACAAGGACATGCTGCAGCGCTGCCATCGGTTCTGCGCTTTGCCGTACTGACCATGCGCAGCGGCAAACCCACACCCATGACCGATGCAGAGCGGCAGCGCAAGCACCGGCTAAAGCGCCAGCGCGAGCTGCATGCGCTGCGCGCAGTGGTGCCCGCAACCCCGCAAGAGCGAGAGAGCCTGGCCCAGGTTCAGCGGCTGGCGGCCCAGCTCGACAAGGCCACGCGGACAGCCGTAGCGCTGCAGGCGCGCATCGATGCGATGCAGGCAGGGCAGGGCAATTCCGAAAGCGAATTGCAGGCCATGCGCGAGGCTGTGCGCGCTCTGATTCCCAAGCTGACCCCGGCCGCGCAGCAGGTGGCGCGCGCGCATCTGGAGGGGTGCGGCGCTGCGCAGTGGCTGAACCCGCCAGCACCGCCGCCGCAGGCTGCTGCGCCACCTTCAAGCCTTTCTTCTTCACGTGTGTTTTTTTAACCCCAGTCCACAAGGAGTGACTTATGACGTTCGATGTTCAACAACACGCCCGAAGCGCCCAGGCTGCGCTGCACGAAGCGCTGGCCGAGCTGGCCCGCGCACGCACGGCCTACGACAACGATGCAGGCCCGAGGTTTGCCCAGGCCAAGGCCGGGCAGGATTTGCTGGGCTGCAAGATCAAGGCGGCAGAAGAGGAAGCCGATGCGGCTTCGGATGCGTTCCACAAGGCGTTCTCTGAAGCTGGGTTCGAGAGCAACGATGCAGCCACGCGCAGCGCGCTCAACCGCAAGAACGATGCGCAGGCCATGGCCGAGGTGATGCGGGTGGCGCAGGCCAAGGGGGCGAAGGAACTGCAGGCGGTGGCGGCCGAGGCCAGCAGGCAGGCGCGCGCCTATGCGGCAGCGTATGAGCGGGCCTATGTGGCGCACGCGCAGGCTGAGGGCTACAAGGCGCTGCAGGAAGCGGGTGAACAGATGGCCAGGGCCATGGCGCTGGCAGCGCATGCGCCTTGCCATCCCAGCGTGCATGAGGATTCGCTGGGGCGCCCGCCCAGCTCTGCAGCCATGCACGCGGAAAGAGTGGCTGCGCGATGGGCGTTCATGCTTGATGGACTCAAGGCTATGGCCCAGGGCTTGCCAGAGTACAGCGCGCGGCCGCACGTGGAGGCGCTGGGTGTGTTCGACCTGGGGGCGTTCACGGCGCAGGATGTGCTGACGCCTGCGCAGATTCACAAGGTGCAGCGCGGAGGCGAGGTGGTGATGTAGGGCGCAGGGTCAGGCGAAAAAAAGCGCGAAGTGGTGGAGGCTGCTTCGCGCTTTTTTATTGAAGAGAGTGGCCTGGGTTTGAGCGGCCGGGCTGTTGATAACATGGCAGCTATCGGCCAGAGGACTAAACCGCTCGCGCGGTAGCCCGCCGCGAAGGCCCTGACAGTAACTACACATCGCGCCCCTGTCTATGTTGGCGAGCGAGGCAATCGGCCTCTTTCTTCG
>NZ_JBUDZG010000059.1:0-5817 GCF_054950075.1 Acidovorax sp. Q11
CCAATACGGCCTTCTTGAACTGCTGGAAGATGCCCTCAAGCTCGGCTGGCGTCACCGGCCCGGGGATCAGTTGCTCAAGCGCTGCGGCTGAGAATTGCGGCTGCGCCGCCTTGTCCGTCGCTGCGGTCGTCTTCGTCTTGCGTGGCATTCATGCTCCTTGTTGACATGCTATGCCTCACACACAAAATTTCTGACAGGCTCCATGACACGCGCTACGGTACGTAGACCATGTAGACATCAAACTTGAACCCGCCATCGTCCTCAGACACCCTGAGACTGAGCACAAGGTCACTTCTTCCCTCGGAAGACGTCCAGAGGTCAATCAGTGCATCCCACCGACCTCCCATCCAGATGCATACGGAGGAATCCCAAGCTTCCTCCGGGAGTTCCACCAATTCCTCTCCGTAATGCTGGATGTATTTCTCGATATGTTCTGCCGTCTCAGACGACACAGGTGAAACGCCGGGAACACCTACGCTCAATGCGTAGTCTCGCCCCACGAACGCACGAACAATCTCACAAATGACCGGTCGCCAAGCCGAAGGAATAGGACGCTCCGAATCCGCATCCCTGAGGGCAAGCACTTGAGGGTCTTGCTTATTAATGGTCATCTGAATTTTGGTTTTTTGGTACGCCCTGCCCCGAGCCATCCTTCACCACGCCGCCCGCCGAAACCCTTCACCACGCCGCCCCAGCACCACCAACGGCGCCAGCATGCCCACAGCGAACACCAGGGCCAGAACGATGTGCACCGGGAGCGGGGTGGGTGAGCCCACAAGACTGTCCAAAAGCAGCGGCACGCGCAGCTCGCCAGCAGAGAGGAAGTAGCGCATGGTCCAGCGCAAGCACTCGATCATCCACACCACGCTGGCCAGACTGAGCCCCCACATCACGCCCCGCCACAGCCCCATGGCGGCCACAGCACAGGCGGCCGCTTTGGCATAACCGCCCCAGGCGGTCTCGCCAACAAGGTCGGCGGTGTAGCCGTGCCACACGGCATGGGCCGCCAGTCCGCAGATCAGAAGAACTCTGGTAACACGTGCTATCAAGGGCATCGGGTAAAGCCGGTGTGTGGACAGGCGGGCATGTTACGGCAACGCTGCCCAAGCCTTGCGCGCCTGCAGCACCCGCAGTCGATCACCGCCCCAGCACCACCACATGCACCCCGGTGCGGATGCGAAACCCCAGGCTTTCATACAAAGCAATCGCCGCTGTGTTCGTCGCCCACGCGTGCAAAAACGCCTGGTCGCCCCGCTGCTGGATGGCGTTTGCCACCACCGACGACAGCCTGCGTGCAAAGCCGTGGCCACGAAAGTCGGGGTGGGTGCAGACACCGCTCACCTCAGTGCCGCCCGCAAAGCGCATGCGCTCACCCGCCATGGCCGCCAGCCGGCCGCCCACGCGGATGCCGATGAAGCGGCCCATGGTGTGGGTGCGGGGCAGGAACGGGCCGGGCTCGGTGAGCTTTGCCAGGGCCAGCATCTCGGCGGCATCGGCGTCGCCCAGCTCCACGATGTCCTCCTTGCCGGGCTCGGGCGCAATCGCCTGCATGGCCAGCATCTGCACACCCTCGGCGCGGCGCAGGGCCTGCAGGCCGGGGGGCACGGGGGCGGGCTGGGCTTGCAGCACAAACACGGTCTCGCCCTCGGCCACCAGCGGGGCCAGGGCCGCCAGGCTGGCACCGTCGCCGTCGTCCCGGGCGGATGCAAACAGGTTGACATCGCGCCGGTAGCGCCGGGCCTGGTCGCCGCCTTCGGCCAGGATGGGCGCATAGGCCAGTGATGCCCAGACGGGCCGGTCGAAGGGATTGTTGGTGGTGTTCATCGTGGGGTCTCTTGGATCTTTTTTGCGGGCTGACCGGGGGCGGGAGTTTTGCGCTTGCGCGGGGACGACTCACTCGCAATGGCGGCTGCCGAGCGCTGCAGCAGCGAGGTGCGCTGCAGCCCCACCTCCAGCGCCGCGAGTTGCTGCAGCAAAGGGCCTTCGAGCGGTGCACACACCTGGGCCACCGAGGCTTCGATCACGGGCCAGACCTCGCGCTGGGCGCGCCGGACCAGGGCCTGCCCCTCTGGGCTGAGCGCCACTCGCCGTATGCGTCGGTCGCCCTCCACCGCTTCGGACACCACCAGGCCGCTGTCCTCCAGGCCTTTGAGCGACCGCGTGACCACAGGCTGGCTCACGCCCACGGCCTGGCTCAGCTCGCCCACCCCCAGCGGGCCGTGCCAGTCCAGCGCCGCGAGCAAGGGGAAATGCGCTGCAGGCATGCCTATGCCATGCTCAGTCAGCAGCGCCTGGGTTTGCGCCTGCAGCGCTTCACCAATACGCTTGAAGCGTGTGCCGAGGGTGAGAAAGCCGAGTTGCTTGACGATGTCTTCGATCATGTTGAATCACCTAGATATATATCATGATATGTTTTTAGCGGACACCGTCAATCTGTTTTTCACGCAAGCCAGGCCGCCTGCTGTGATTCCAGAGCCGCATATGCCTGCCGTCGCAAAACACGAAGGGCCTGCGCGCGGTCTCGCGGAAAACTCCCGGGAGACCGCCCGCAGGCCCTTGTGGTGCGCACCCCTCGCATGCAGGCAGCACGCACCAAAGCGCACTGCCCGGCGGGGGCGTCCGTTTACAGGTTCATGATCGACACCAGGCGCGTGTTCATATGCGCCTCGATGGCTTCGGGGCCCCCTTCGGAGCCATAGCCCGAGTCCTTCAAACCACCAAACGGCAGCTCGGCCGCAGGGGCTGCGGCCTGGTTGATCCAGAGCATGCCCACTTCCAGGCGCTGGGCCAGCAGGTGCGCGTTTTTCAGCGAGGTGGTGAAGGCATAACCGGCCAGGCCAAACGGCAGGCGGTTGGCTTCTGCAATGGCGTCCTCGATCTTCTCGAAGCCGCGCACGGCGGCCACGGGGCCAAAGGGTTCTTCGTTGACGATGCGGGCCGACAGAGGCACGTCGTTGAGCACCGTGGGCGCAAAGAAGTTGCCTTCGCTGCCAATGCGCTCGCCACCGGCCAGCACCTTGGCGCCCTGCTGCACCGCATCGGCCAGCAAGTCGGCCATGGCGGTGATGCGGCGCGGGTTTGCCAGCGGGCCCATCTGGGTGCCCGCAGTCAGGCCGTCGCCCACCTTCAGGCCCTGGGCGTACTTGGCAAAGGCCGCCACGAAGTCGGCGCGGATGCTCTCATGCACTAGGTAGCGCGTGGGCGAGATGCAGACCTGCCCCGCGTTGCGGAACTTGGCGCCGCTGCCAATCTTGATGGCCAGTTCCAGGTCGGCGTCTTCCGCCACGATGACCGGGGCGTGGCCGCCCAGCTCCATCGTCACGCGCTTCATGTGCTTGCCCGCCAGCGCGGCCAGTTGCTTGCCCACGGGCGTGGAGCCGGTGAAGGTGACCTTGCGGATGATGGGGTGCGGGATCAGGTAGCTGGAGATTTCAGCCGGGTCGCCGTACACCAGGCCGACGGTGCCCACGGGTACACCCGCATCGGCAAACGCGCGGATCAGCTCGGCCGGACTGGCGGGGGTTTCTTCGGGCGCCTTCACCAGGATGGAGCAGCCTGCGGCCAGCGCAGCCGCCAGCTTGCGCACCACCTGATTGATCGGGAAGTTCCACGGCGTGAAGGCCGCCACGGGGCCCACCGGGTCCTTCAGCACCATCTGCGTGGCCTTGAGGTTGCGCGAGGGCACGATGCGGCCATACACGCGCAGCGACTCGTCGGCAAACCATTCGATGATGTCGGCAGACGCCATGGTCTCGACCTTGGCCTCGGCCAGGGGTTTGCCCTGCTCTTGCACCATGATGGCGGCAATGGAGTCGGCACGCTCGCGCATCAGGGCAGCGGCGCGGCGCATGGTCTTGGCGCGCTCGGCGGCGGGAATATCGCGCCAAGCCTCGAAACCCTTCTGTGCCGCATCCAGGGCGCGGTCCAGATCGACTTTGGTGGCGTGGGCCACGCGGCCGATTTCCTTGCCCGTGGCAGGATTGAACACGGCGATGGTCTTGCCTTCGGCGGCATCTTGCCACTGGCCTGCGATGAAGAGCTGGGTGTTGGGATAGGTCATGAGCGTTGGTGTCAGCCAAAAAAATCAAAAAAACGACTATACGCCTGCAGCGACGAAATCCCCTGAGCCGCCTTCGTCGCCCTCCCCCACCGGGGGACAACGCCAGTCGCCAGGCGAAGCCTGCTCCACGGCGTCTGCTCGCCTGGCCTGCTCCGCGGCCTTCGGTGCTACGTGACGACATCAGCAGGTTGGAGAATCGCTGCGATGATGGGAGAGTTGTTGACGCAAGGAGATTGCATGCGAGAAGTAGTCCAAAGTCTCGAAGAGTCGCGCATCCGCGAAGTGGCCAACGAAGGCCTGGGGCGCAGCGATGTGCTGAAGTTCTGGTTTGGCGAGAGCGACGAGGTGACGCCCGACTTCATCCGCGACGCGGCCATTGCGTCGCTGCAAAAGGGCGAAACCTTTTACGCCCACAACCTGGGCCTGCCCGAACTGCGCCACGCGATTGCGGGCTACATGCACGGCCTGCACCCGCAGCAGCATACCGATGCGTGGTTTGACCGTATCGCAGTGACATCCGGCGGCGTGAACGGCCTGATGGTGGCCGTGCAGGCGCTGGTGGACGCGGGCGACGAGGTGGTGCTGGTCACCCCCGTGTGGCCCAACCTGGTGGCGCAGCCGCGCATTCTGGGGGCGCAGGTGCGCACTGTGCCGCTGGTGGCGGATGCAGACGGCGCGTGGCGGCTGGACATGGACGCGCTGCTGGCCGCCATCACACCCGGCACGCGCCTGCTGGTCGTCAACGCCCCCAACAACCCCACGGGCTGGACGCTGACGCGCGAGGAGCAAGCCACCATCCTGGCGCACTGCCGACGCACGGGCACGTGGATTTTGGCGGACGAGGTGTACGAGCGGCTGTACTACGCGGGCGACACGGCCAACGGTGCGGCGCCCAGCTTTCTGGACGTGGCCGAGCCCGAGGACCGGCTGATCGTGACGCACAGCTTTTCCAAGAGCTTTTTGATGACCGGCTGGCGACTGGGCTGGCTGGTGCTGCCGCCATCCATGACGCCCGCCGTGGGCAAATTGATCGAATTCAACACCTCGTGCGCGCCGGTGTTTGTGCAGCGCGGGGCCACGGTGGCGCTGCAGCGCACGGAGGAGGTGACGCCTGCGCTGGTGAACCATCTGCGCAACTGCCGGGACACGCTGGTGCCGTTGCTGGCCGATGTGCCGGGGGTGTCGGTGGCCACGCCGCGTGGGGGGATGTATGCGTTTTTCCGCATCTACGGGCATGACGACTGCCTGACGCTGGCTAAACGGTTGGTGCGGGAAGCGGGGTTGGGGTTGGCGCCGGGCAGTGCGTTTGGGGGGGAGGCGTCGGGGTGGTTGCGGTGGTGTTTTGCGAGTCGGGATGTGGGGAGGTTGGAGGAAGGGGTGGGGAGGTTGGAGGAAGGGGTGGGGAGGTTGAGGGGGTGGTTGGAGGGATGATGGAGAGTTGCTCTTTGTGCATTTTTTGCCGTTACCGCCTGCTAGATAAGCGCTATTAGCTATTATTTTTATAGCAAATAATCACTCTGCTCGTTCGGGCTGAGCCTGTCGGAGCCTGTTTGCAGATTGAGCTGCATGCTCGGGTTGAGGGCGGAGGCCGGGAGTCGCCCGGCATGCGAGTAACTTTCTTTCGCGTCGCCTGTATGGACCGGACACATGGGTAACGGGTGTGCGGAGACATAGGAAACACTTCTCCTTGGCAAACCCTGCCCAGGAGAAACCTATGCCCTGGCAACCGAGAGATCTCATGACCACCAAACGAGAGT
>NZ_JBUDZG010000060.1:0-5502 GCF_054950075.1 Acidovorax sp. Q11
GCTGTAAGAGCCTGACGATGACCTACTTTCACACGGGAACCCGCACTATCATCGGCGCAAAGTCGTTTCACTGTCCTGTTCGGGATGGGAAGGAGTGGTACCAACTTGCTATGGTCATCAGGCATAACTTGGTGCTGGGCAGTTCGTTGAACTGCCTGGCGAATTCATAGAGTTTGGAATCAGATTTTATGTGTTTTGACTGCGTCTAACTTGGCATAACAATCTTCGAAGCGTCCGGGTGCTGCGTGTGCAGTCACGGGGATTGGCTATCAAAGTTATAGGGTCAAGCCGCACGAGCAATTAGTATCAGTTAGCTTAACGCATTACTGCGCTTCCACACCTGACCTATCAACGTCCTGGTCTTGAACGACTCTTTAGGGGGCTCAAGGCCCCGGCAGATCTCATCTTGAAACGAGTTTCCCGCTTAGATGCTTTCAGCGGTTATCTCTTCCACACTTAGCTACTCGGCAATGCCACTGGCGTGACAACCGATACACCAGAGGTGTGTCCACTCCGGTCCTCTCGTACTAGGAGCAGGCTTCCTCAAATCTGCAGCGCCCACGGAAGATAGGGACCAAACTGTCTCACGACGTTTTAAACCCAGCTCACGTACCTCTTTAAATGGCGAACAGCCATACCCTTGGGACCGGCTACAGCCCCAGGATGAGATGAGCCGACATCGAGGTGCCAAACACCGCCGTCGATATGAACTCTTGGGCGGTATCAGCCTGTTATCCCCAGAGTACCTTTTATCCGTTGAGCGATGGCCCTTCCATACAGAACCACCGGATCACTATGTCCTGCTTTCGCATCTGCTCGACTTGTCAGTCTCGCAGTTAAGCACGCTTATGCCATTGCACTATCGTCACGATGTCCGACCGTAACTAGCGTACCTTCGAACTCCTCCGTTACGCTTTGGGAGGAGACCGCCCCAGTCAAACTGCCTACCATGCACTGTCCCCGATCCAGATAATGGACCTAGGTTAGAACCTCAAACACACCAGGGTGGTATTTCAACGTTGGCTCCATGACATCTAGCGACATCACTTCAAAGCCTCCCACCTATCCTACACAGATCTGTTCAAAGTCCAATACAAAGCTACAGTAAAGGTTCATGGGGTCTTTCCGTCTTTCCGCGGGGAGATTGCATCATCACAAACATTTCAACTTCGCTGAGTCTCAGGAGGAGACAGTGTGGCCATCGTTACGCCATTCGTGCAGGTCGGAACTTACCCGACAAGGAATTTCGCTACCTTAGGACCGTTATAGTTACGGCCGCCGTTTACTGGGACTTCAATCAAGAGCTTGCACCCCATCATTTAATCTTCCAGCACCGGGCAGGCGTCACACCCTATACGTCCACTTTCGTGTTTGCAGAGTGCTGTGTTTTTATTAAACAGTCGCAGCCACCGATTTTTTGCAACCCCGTTGGGCTCCCTCTGTACGAGTTCACCTACTTGGGGCATACCTTCTCCCGAAGTTACGGTATCAATTTGCCGAGTTCCTTCTCCTGAGTTCTCTCAAGCGCCTTAGAATACTCATCTCGCGCACCAGTGTCGGTTTGCGGTACGGTCGTCAATAGCTGAAGCTTAGTGGCTTTTCCTGGAAGCAGGGTATCACTCACTTCGTCTGCAAGCAGACTCGTTATCACCCCTCATCTAAGCCCGGCGGATTTGCCTACCAGGCACGACTACAGGCTTGAACCAACATATCCAACAGTTGGCTGAGCTAACCTTCTCCGTCCCCACATCGCACTATTGATCGGTACAGGAATATTGACCTGTTTCCCATCAGCTACGCATCTCTGCCTCGCCTTAGGGGCCGACTCACTCTACGCCGATGAACGTTGCGTAGAAAACCTTGCGCTTACGGCGAGGGGGCTTTTCACCCCCTTTAACGCTACTCATGTCAGCATTCGCACTTCTGATACCTCCAGCATCCGTTACCAGACACCTTCACAGGCCTACAGAACGCTCTCCTACCACTTGCAATAAATTGCAAATCCGCAGCTTCGGTAACTGGCTTAGCCCCGTTACATCTTCCGCGCAGGACGACTCGATCAGTGAGCTATTACGCTTTCTTTAAATGATGGCTGCTTCTAAGCCAACATCCTGACTGTTTTAGCCTTCCCACTTCGTTTCCCACTTAGCCAATTTTAGGGACCTTAGCTGGCGGTCTGGGTTGTTTCCCTCTTGAGTCCGGACGTTAGCACCCGGTGCTCTGTCTCCCAAGCTGTACTCGTCGGTATTCGGAGTTTGCATAGGTTTGGTAAGTCGCCATGACCCCCTAGCCTAAACAGTGCTCTACCCCCGACGGTAATACTTGAGGCACTACCTAAATAGTTTTCGGAGAGAACCAGCTATTTCCAAGTTTGTTTAGCCTTTCACCCCTATCCACAGCTCATCCCCTAGTTTTGCAACACTAGTGGGTTCGGACCTCCAGTACCTGTTACGGCACCTTCATCCTGGCCATGGATAGATCACTTGGTTTCGGGTCTACACCCAGCGACTGATTCGCCCTATTCGGACTCGATTTCTCTACGGCTTCCCTATTCGGTTAACCTTGCCACTGAATGTAAGTCGCTGACCCATTATACAAAAGGTACGCAGTCACCCTTGCGGGCTCCTACTTTTTGTAAGCATGCGGTTTCAGGATCTATTTCACTCCCCTCCCGGGGTTCTTTTCGCCTTTCCCTCACGGTACTGGTTCACTATCGGTCGATTACGAGTATTTAGCCTTGGAGGATGGTCCCCCCATATTCAGACAGGATTTCTCGTGTCCCGCCCTACTTTTCTCTAACTCAGTACCACACGTCTGTTTTCGCATACAGGGCTATCACCTGCTATGGCCGGACTTTCCATTCCGTTTTGCTAACAGTCGTGCTATCACTAGAAGGCTCTTCCGATTTCGCTCGCCACTACTTTCGGAATCTCGGTTGATGTCTTTTCCTCGAGCTACTGAGATGTTTCAGTTCACCCGGTTCGCCTCGCATGACTATGTATTCATCATGCGATACCTCTTGCGAGGTGGGTTTCCCCATTCAGAAATCTCCGGATCAAAGCTTATTTGCCAGCTCCCCGAAGCTTATCGCAGGCTATCACGTCTTTCGTCGCCTGTAATCGCCAAGGCATCCACCACATGCTCTTAGTCACTTGACCCTATAACTTTGACATCTCTTTCAAGATATCGCCATCATCTCAAGGACTTGCCAGGTCTTTCACCTGGCGCGTTATGCCGTAATGTGAATAATTCCTCGATATCACTATCAAGAAACATTCGTCATTACTAATTCAATTTACTTCACCACGCTTTCGCGTAGCTTTAGCTCGTTGAATATTCGTTTTGACGCAATCAAAAAATTTGTCACCAGGGGCACGGTCTGCACTAAACCTTTACGAATGTGCAGTTTCCCCTGGCAACTCTGATTCGACTCTATGAATTTTTAAAGAACAGCCGATTGATCAATCGATATTGATCAACAACAAAGCAGCCTTTTGCAAAGCAGCTTTGGTGTTGAAGTCCCGAAGGGTTGTTGGTGGAGGATGACGGGATCGAACCGACGACCCCCTGCTTGCAAAGCAGGTGCTCTCCCAGCTGAGCTAATCCCCCATCTCGATCCATTGCCTGCAACTCTCATCGCAGCCATCGCCATCGGAATTTGGTGGGTCTAGTTGGGCTCGAACCAACGACCCCTGCGTTATCAACACAGTGCTCTAACCAGCTGAGCTACAGACCCTGTTCCAACAACCGATAAGTGTGGGCGTTCAATATTGAATGCAGTTTTCCAGAAAGGAGGTGATCCAGCCGCACCTTCCGATACGGCTACCTTGTTACGACTTCACCCCAGTCACGAACCCTGCCGTGGTAATCGCCCTCCTTGCGGTTAGGCTAACTACTTCTGGCAGAACCCGCTCCCATGGTGTGACGGGCGGTGTGTACAAGACCCGGGAACGTATTCACCGCGACATTCTGATCCGCGATTACTAGCGATTCCGACTTCACGCAGTCGAGTTGCAGACTGCGATCCGGACTACGACTGGCTTTATGGGATTGGCTCCCCCTCGCGGGTTGGCAACCCTCTGTACCAGCCATTGTATGACGTGTGTAGCCCCACCTATAAGGGCCATGAGGACTTGACGTCATCCCCACCTTCCTCCGGTTTGTCACCGGCAGTCCCATTAGAGTGCCCTTTCGTAGCAACTAATGGCAAGGGTTGCGCTCGTTGCGGGACTTAACCCAACATCTCACGACACGAGCTGACGACAGCCATGCAGCACCTGTGTTATGGCTCTCTTTCGAGCACTCCTCTATCTCTAAAGGATTCCATACATGTCAAAGGTGGGTAAGGTTTTTCGCGTTGCATCGAATTAAACCACATCATCCACCGCTTGTGCGGGTCCCCGTCAATTCCTTTGAGTTTCAACCTTGCGGCCGTACTCCCCAGGCGGTCAACTTCACGCGTTAGCTTCGTTACTGAGTCAGTGAAGACCCAACAACCAGTTGACATCGTTTAGGGCGTGGACTACCAGGGTATCTAATCCTGTTTGCTCCCCACGCTTTCGTGCATGAGCGTCAGTACAGGCCCAGGGGATTGCCTTCGCCATCGGTGTTCCTCCGCATATCTACGCATTTCACTGCTACACGCGGAATTCCATCCCCCTCTGCCGTACTCTAGCTATACAGTCACAAATGCAGTTCCCAGGTTGAGCCCGGGGATTTCACATCTGTCTTATATAACCGCCTGCGCACGCTTTACGCCCAGTAATTCCGATTAACGCTCGCACCCTACGTATTACCGCGGCTGCTGGCACGTAGTTAGCCGGTGCTTATTCTTACGGTACCGTCATGGACCCCCTTTATTAGAAGGAGTCTTTTCGTTCCGTACAAAAGCAGTTTACAACCCGAAGGCCTTCATCCTGCACGCGGCATGGCTGGATCAGGCTTGCGCCCATTGTCCAAAATTCCCCACTGCTGCCTCCCGTAGGAGTCTGGGCCGTGTCTCAGTCCCAGTGTGGCTGGTCGTCCTCTCAGACCAGCTACAGATCGTCGGCTTGGTAAGCTTTTATCCCACCAACTACCTAATCTGCCATCGGCCGCTCCGTGAGCGCAAGGCCTTGCGGTCCCCTGCTTTCATCCTGAGATCGTATGCGGTATTAGCAAAGCTTTCGCCTCGTTATCCCCCACTCTCGGGCACGTTCCGATGTATTACTCACCCGTTCGCCACTCGTCAGCATCCGAAGACCTGTTACCGTTCGACTTGCATGTGTAAGGCATGCCGCCAGCGTTCAATCTGAGCCAGGATCAAACTCTACAGTTCGATCTTGATTTTTTCGCTCTTTCGAGCAACTCATAATTAAGAATTGAAGTGAACTTCACTTCTCTCTCATGAGCGTTTGTAGTGCTAAGCACTAGTTCCAAAGAACTTGGCACTCGCCATCAAACGCCCACGCTTATCGGCTGTATATTTTTAATGAACCGGATCACTCACAAAAACCGAAGTCT
>NZ_JBUDZG010000061.1:0-5489 GCF_054950075.1 Acidovorax sp. Q11
TCCAGCCCTGCTGGCGCAGCGATGCCAACGTCACTCTGTCTTCTGGCTGCAAGTGTTCGTATCTCGTTCTCATTTGCGTACATTACCCTCGGTGAGGGTGTTGCACTTCAGATTTGAGACCGCCCTGCCAAAACTATTTAAAACATGAAGTTATTTAATTTTTTTGCTGCTGTTTCTATTTTTCCTTTGATGGCTGTCGGAGTGCATGCGGCAGTTAATAAAATATCATCCCCTGCCACTCTTACTTGGGTTGGGGAAACTCATAAAGGAATATTTCGAGGTGAAATAAGTGAATATATGTCCATTGTCAATGAGAAGCATGCCGCTGATTTTTTGGCGTGCCTCCCTTCCATTGAAGTTTCTAATAATGGATGTAGCAAATTATCACTTTCAAGCCCAATTCCGGTGTCCTCAAATGCTGGTTTGATTAATGGTGTGCCTGCGCAAGTTAATTTCATTGGCCAGGCTACAAACCAAGATCGCGATGGGGTTCGCACTTATCAGGGGCTGTTTGGTCTTTTAACCTCTTATTGGTCGTGTCCGGGTAATTTGAATGTTGAGCAGGTTGGTCTGGGTTCGCAGGATGGCTCGCAATTAATATATTGCACGGAGCCTACGGGTACTTTGCCCAATCCTACTTATCCACCACAAATGTGTCCGGCAGATCCGTCAGGGTCGCACACGCAAAATCCTATACTTCCTGCAACTGGGCAAAAATATTTAATTGAGAGAGATTTCGTAGATGCTTCCCCTCATCCTCTGAATATAACTCGACGATATCTGGGAGGTCCATCGTCTCGTTTGCTAGCCGTTGCCAACCCTAATTTCCTTCTTTCCAGTTTGAATTGGGGGTGGCATTGGAGTATTGGAGATAATTCTTATGCATCTCTTGAAAGATATTGGGGTAGTGTTGCTCAATATCGGACGGGTGCTCCTGCTAAGACCCGAGACGTCAAATTGGCGACAATATTGATTCGTCGGGGTGATGGAAGTGAGATTCGATTCAGAGGCGCTGGCGTCAGTGGCTACATGTTTCGTGATGACCCAGCTAGCATTGATGGGCCATGGTCTCCGGAGATAATAAATTCTAAAGATTCCCTGGTGGAGTTGAGAAATGCCGATGGTGGATTAATAGGTTACGAGTATAAAAATTTTGAAGAAGAGGCTTCTTGGCAATTCGATTCGGTTGGGCGGTTAAAATCGCAAAAACAAAGAAATGGCTGGGTCATGAGTTTTGCTCATGATGCGGCAGGTTCTCTAAAATCAGTAAGCAATGCCTTTGGTAGGGTTGTTGATATTAATCATCAAGTTGGAGGTTTGGTTTTTTCTGGTAATTTTTCTTCAGGGCAAATTAAATATGGATACGATGCCTCTGGGAGGTTGATTGATGTAAATTACCAGGATGGGTCTCGGAAAAGATATGTTTATGAAAACAGTCGATTTCCCAATGCTGTCACTGGCGTGGTTGATGAAAATAATAATCGTATCGCCAATTATTCATATGATCAGCTTGGGCGAGCTGTGGCATCTAGTTTGGCTCTAGGGGCGAATGCCACCAGTGTCACTTATCCGACCGATATTGATGGATTGACATTTGTGGTGGATGGTCTTAATACTTCGCGTAGCTATGGTTATAAAGTTGTAAATGGTAATTTGGCGGTAATAAGTTCTACTGCCCCCGATTCGCTTGGCATGCGTGATGCGCGTGCTAGGGCATTTAATGAGTACGGACTTGTTACTGGTGAATTGAGTTTTCAGGGTGAGACGACGCAATATGAGTGGGAAAACTCTCGACGTTTATCCGTCAAAGTGACAGAAGCCGCAGGCACTCCCGAAGAGCGCACCACCGTCACTCAATGGCACCCCAGCCTGCGCCTGCCGGTCACCATCACCCAACCGGGCCGCACCACCACCTACACTTACGACAGCCAGGGCAACCGCCTCTCAGAAACCATCACCGACACCAGTGGCGGCACCGGAAACGGCACCACCCGCACCACCAGCTGGACCTACCACGCCAGCGGCCTCGTTGCCACCGAAACCGCCCCCAACGGCGCCACCACCAGCTACCAGTACGACAGCGCTGGCAACCTGACCCGCGCCACCAACGCCCTGGGCCATGTAGACACCTACACCCACGATGCAGCGGGGCGGGTGCAGACCCACACCGCGCCCACGGGGCTGGTCACCACCTACACCTACGACGCCCGGGGCCGTGTCCTCACAACCAACCGGGGTGGGCAGCTCACCACGCTCACCTACCGCCCCTCGGGCCAAGTAACCACTGCTACGTTGCCACACGGCCATGTGGTCACCTACACCTACGACGCCGCCCAGCGCCTCACAGGCTGGAGCGACAACCGGGGCAACTCTGGCGCCTACACCCTGGACGCCATGGGCAACCGCACCCGCGAAGACCTGCGCAATGCCCAGGGCCAACTCGTGTGGCGCCTGGCACGCACCATCAACAGCATTAACCGGGTAGAGAGCGTGACCCTGGGCAGCCAGACCACCACCTACGGCTACGACGCCAACGGCGACTGGGTGGCCGCCACGAACGGCCTGGGCCAGGGCACCAGCCAAAGCCTGGACGCCTTGCGCCGCACCAAGGCCATCACCAATGCAGAAAACGCCACCGCGTCCCTCAGCTACAACGCCCTCGACGCCGTCACCCAGGCCACCGACTTCAAAGGCGTAGCCACCACCTACACCCGCGACGCCCTGGGCAACGCCACCAGCGAAACCAGCCCCGACAGCGGCAGTGAGAGCGCCCAATACGATGCCCTGGGCCTGCCCAGCACCATCACCGACGCCCTGGGCCAGGCCACCACCATCGAACGCGACCTGCTGGGCCGCCCCACGCTCATCACCCATGCCGGTGGGCGCACCGCCACCCTGCGCTACGACCTCACCCCCGCAAGCAAGGGGTATCTGGGCGAAATCCTCGACCCCAGCGGCACCACCACCTACGAGCGCGACGCCCATGGCCGCGTCACCACCAAAACCCAGCGCCTGATCAACGGCGACACGCGCAGCGTCAGCTACGCCTACAACGCCCAGGGCCTGCTGGCCAGCACCACCTACCCCGGCGGGCAAGTGCTGCAGCATGTGTACGACACCACCGGCCAGCTCACCGGCCTGACCTTGGCGGGCCAGCCGCTGGTCAGCGGCATCACCTGGAACCCCCTGGGCCAGCCCACCGGCTGGAGCTGGAACTTGCCCGGCGCCACAGCCGCCATCCCGGCCACCCGCAGCTACAACACCGCAGGCCAGGTCACGGCCACCGACTTCAGCAGCTACCAGTACGACGCGGCAGGGCGCATCCACACCCTCACGCAAAAACTCTGGCGCCCGGCCAACACCAACCCCCAGGCCAGCACCATCAGCCAGGCCACCAGCACCTGGACGGTGCAATACAGCCCCACAGGCCGCATCACCGGCTTCACCAAAACCACGGCGGCCAACGCCCCGGTGGATACCGCCACCTTCTCGTACGACACCAACGGCAACCGCACCACCAGCACCCGCGACGTGGCAGGCACCAGCACCAGCCGCACCTATGGCGGCGACGCCAGCCACAACCGCCTGCTGGGCTTTGAGCAAACCACCAGCGCGGCAGGCAACAGCGCCACCACCAGCGTCACTTACCAATACAACAGCGCAGGCGACCTGCTGGGCGACGGCCTGACCAGCTACCTATACGACAGCGAAGGCCGCATGGAAAGCGCCCGCACCGGAGAAGGCGAAGACGCACCCACCACCAAGTACGCCCACAACGGCCTGGGCCAGCGCGTCTTCAAGACCGAGCCGCTGTACAGCGCCGCAGGCAAACCCGCCAGCACCAAGAACCTGAACAACCTGCTGGCCGATGACGGCGAAGACGGAGACAGCGACAAGCAAACCCAGGCAGAACCACCCGGCCTCATCCAGCAAATTCTCAACTTCTTCAGCAAACTCTGGAGCCCCGGCACCAGCGACGCAGAAAAGCTGGGCTACAGCTACGTCTACGCAGAAGACGGCAGCCTGCTGGGCGAATACGGCTCGGGCGGCAGCAACAGCACAGGCACAGCCCAATACATCTACCTGCCCACCGCCAGCGGCCCCATGCCGATAGCGGCAGTGATCAAAGGCCAAACCTACGCCGTCCACAGCGACCACCTGAACACGCCAAGAAAACTCACCCAGCCCGACGGCCAGGTGGCATGGCAATGGGCGTACAGTGCGTTTGGAGACGAACAGCCCACCATTGGGGCCAAGCGGTTCACCAGCGAGAGCACCACACCGACCACGGGCGCCACCAGCATCCCGGAAGTCACGTTCAACCTGCGGTATCCGGGGCAGTACTTTGATAAGGAGACGGGGCTCCATTACAACTACTTCCGGACTTATGCGCCGGGTACGGGGCGGTATACGCAGGCCGACCCGATTGGGTTGGATGGGGGGTGGAATCGGTTTGCATATGTCAATGGCAATCCGTTGAGCTTCATTGACCTATTTGGCTTAGCTGACAATTTTTTTGGCATCAATGATCCGGACTTCTGGAAATGGTGGGAAGCCAATAAATTTGATTACGGCCCATTCGATAAAAGCCATCCAGGATTTAATCCAAAGAAACCTTTCGACTTGCCAAACCGCGACACAGCACTTTTACTTAAGGATGAGTATGAACAATGCAAAACGAGAGATAGTGGTCGCGGGGGCAAGAATAGAGGAGGTAGGCCCACTACCAACGATCTTATTCGAGGGGGTGGGCGTGGGGGTGGCGGCCGTGGTGGCAGCGAAGAGTGAGAAAGATTCAAAATATGGCTGACTATTGTTCAATTCATATTCGCTCGGATGTACGTCCTGAACTACCAGACAACTTTCTAAGAGATGGGACGATAGAAGTTAGATATACAGACAACGAATCGCCGGAGCGCCAAGCAAGCTTTCATCGGCTTGCCAAAAATGGCATCGTTAAGCGTCTCAATCTGCCTCGATACCATTGGACGTTCAACAGTGAAGGTTTCGTTGAAGGGTTTGACGTGTACCAACATGTCTCGTGGATACTTAAACAAATCCACCCACTTCATGCAATTCCGCAATTAAATGAGCTTGGTTTCGAGTGTTTGCTGCAGTTCTACTGGGAGGGCAATGGCACTGGCGGTGGGCCTTTGGTCACTCCAGAGCTTGGCGCTCTGCTAATGGAAAACAATATAGGCTTGCAGTTCGGCTTTTATTTGCAAGACCGCTAACTCGTGAAAGCACTGGGGTCATGAAAGCATTGGGGTCACCCATTAGCCGTCCCCGTCAAGTGGCAAACACACGCCCCTGCACCGCAAGAGCGCACCTTTTTGTCCATCCGGATTGCTCCTTCAAGACCGCATCCCCCGTCCTCGAACTCACCGCGCGCTTGGTTCTCGATGTTTGGTTGCGCCGCAGCGCACCAGTCACCCATCAGGATCAAGGCTTTGGACATAGCGCAGTGATGCGCCTTGCCTGCGGCCCCT
>NZ_JBUDZG010000062.1:0-5254 GCF_054950075.1 Acidovorax sp. Q11
CTGGGGACGGGCAGCCAACAACTGGAAATCAGCGATGAACCAATTCGCGATCCTCTACGAAGACCGGTTCACCAAATCGAGCACGTAAGATCCTCAATCAGCTTCACGAAATCGGTGAAGGTTCAATGAGCCTCACACACGGAAATTCGGACAGGCCCTGCATTGCAGGGCGCATCTTCTTCGCGTAGTCCTTGCGATTTTGCTGCTGCTTGGCATAAGTGCTCCCGTGCAGGCGTCTGTCCCAGCAGTGCGGGTATGGCAAATATGCGATGAGTGTGGACAGCAGTCCACGCCCCAAGCGATGTGCCAATCTTGGACTATCAAGTATCCCAGCCTGACGTTTACTTCGCTTACCCTGAATGCGACGGGTAACAGCGCGGCTTGCTACTACAGCTACAACGGTGGTAATTATTGGGGGCAGGCTGCAGGTGGCTCCGCTTTCGTCTGTCCTGCAAACAGCACCTATTCACTTTCAGATGAAGCTTGTAGCTGCACTGGGGGCCATGTAGAAGATCACACGAAGAACTTCTGCGTTCCTCCGATTACTCCAGAGCCTCAAGACAACACGTGCAAGCCGCCTTCGGGATTGTTAACCCCCAATCCCATATTGCCCGCTATCGGAGCCAAATTGCGCACCGAGATCGACTGGAGCGGTCAAGGGCCTGCAAGCCTGTCGTTCGTCCGCTACTACCAAAGCACCTGGGGAACGAGCTCGGCCATAGCCGCAGGGTCGCTGGGCAAAGCCTGGAATCACAATCACAACATAAGCCTGACTGCAGTCAAGGCATTTGTCGGTGACAGTGTTCGTATTACGACCGGTGAAGGCTATCTGCGCAGCTTTTTCAAAGCTAGAGACACGAACAACTGGGTCACTTCAGGCAACGACTCCTTGGAGCAGAACGCTTCAGGCAATTGGATCTACCGGCGCAGCCAAGATGATGCAGCCCTCGTGTTCAATGACGCGGGCAGGCTGCTGTCCGTGATTGGGCGCAACGGTTGGGTGACGACCTATTTGTACAACACTGCGGGCCAACTACTCTCTGTCTCCAACGGTTTCGGGCAAACACTGGTTTTCAGCTATAACGCATCCGGCCTGCTGCAATCAGTGACTGCGCCAGGCGCCCAAGTTGTTAGCTACGTCTACGACAACAGCAAGAGGCTTTCTCAGGTTTTCTATCCGGACAGTACAAGCCGTACCTTTCTTTACGAAAATCCGTACTACTTCCCGTACGCCCTGACCGGCATCCTCGACGAAAACAACCAGCGCTTCGCCACCTATACCTACGACGGCGCAGGGCGCGCCACAAGCAGTGAGCATGCAGGCTCCGTTGAACGCTACCAAGTTAGCTATCCCGCCAGTAGCGGCGGCCCCACCACCATCACCGACCCCCTGGGCACAACCCGCACCTTCAACTACGCCCTGAACCTGGGCAAGCTCGCTGTCACCGGCGCAGACAAGCCCGATGGCCTGGGCCAACCCGATGCCGCCAGCCGCGTGCAAAGCCCCCTGGGCCTGATCACCGCAGAGACCGACTTCGTGGGCACCACCACCAGCTACGCCTGGAACACCGACAGGCGCCTGCCCACGGCCGTCACCGAAGCCGCAGGCAAACCCGAAGAGCGCACCACCGTCACCGAGTGGCACCCCCTGTGGCGCCTGCCTGTGGCCATCAGCGAGTCCGGACGCACCACCAGCTACACCTACGACAGC
Organism: Acidovorax sp. Q11; assembly: GCF_054950075.1. NCBI lineage: Bacteria > Pseudomonadati > Pseudomonadota > Betaproteobacteria > Burkholderiales > Comamonadaceae > Acidovorax > Acidovorax sp. Q11. The sequence goes on from NZ_JBUDZG010000062.1 coordinate 1,712, forward strand.
GTGGGCAACCCCCTCACCCAGACCATCACCGACACCGGTGCGGGCATGGGCAGTGGCATCGCCCGCACCACAACCTGGACCTACCACCCCAACGGTCTGGTCGCTACCGAGAAGGCTCCCAACGGCGCCGTCACCAGCTACCAGTACGACAGTGCGGGCAATCTCACCAGCAGCACCAACGCCCTGGGCCATGTAGACACCTACACCCACGACGCGGCAGGCCGTGTGCTTACCCACACCGCTCCCACAGGCCTCGTCACCAGCTATACCTACGACGCCCGGGGCCGCATGCTCACCGCCAACCGGGGAGGGCAGCTCACGACCCTGACCTACCGCCCCTCGGGCCAGGTGGCAACCGCCACCATGCCCTACGGCCATGTGATCACCTACACCTACGACACCGCCCAGCGCATGACCGGCTGGAGCGACAATCGGGGTCACAGCGGCAGCTACACCCTGGACGCCATGGGCAACCGCACCCGAGAAGAAGTGCGCAATGCCCAAGGCCAACTGGCCTGGCTGCTGGTGCGCAACATCAGCAGCCTGAACCGCGTGCAAAGCACCACCGTGGGTGGGCAGCTAACCACCAGCTACGGCTTTGACGCCAATGGCGAGACCGTGAGCAGCACCAACGGTGCCAATGAATCCACTCAGTTGGGCCTGGATAGCCTGCGCCGCGTCAAGACCATCACCAACGCCGCCAACGCCACGGCATCCCTGACCTACAACGCCCTGGACGGCGTCATACAGGCCAGCGACTTCAAAGGCGTAGGCACCACCTACGCCCGCGACGCCCTGGGCAACGCCACCGGAGAGTCCAGCCCCGACAGCGGCCTGCAAAGCACCCAGTACGACGCCCTGGGCCTGCCCAGCACCGTCACCGATGCCCTGGGCCAGGCCACCCACATCGACCGCGACCTGCTGGGCCGTCCCACACTCATCACCCAGGTGGGCGGTCCCACCACCACCTTGCGCTACGACTTGAGCGGCCCCGCCTACAACCAGGCCGGCCAGCCCAACGCCAGCAAAGGCGCCTTGAGCGAAATCGTGGACGCCAGCGGCACCACCACCTACCAGCGCGACCACTTCGGCCGCGTCACTGCCAAGACCCAGGCCCTGCTCAGCGGCACCGCTCGCAGCGTGGGCTATGCCTACGCCGCCAGCGGCCTGCTGGCCAGCACCACCTACCCCGGTGGACAGGTGCTCCAGCACGTGTACGACGCCACCGGCCAGATCACCGGCCTCAACTGGGCCAGGCAAGCCCTGGTGACCGGCATCACCTGGAACCCCCTGGGCCAGCCCACCAGCTGGAGCTGGAACCTGCCCGGCGCCACGGCCGCCATCCCGGCCACCCGCAGCTACAACACCGCAGGCCAGCTCACCACCACCGAGTTCAGCAGCTACCAGTACACCAGCGCAGGGCGTATCTACAACCTCACACAAAACCTCTGGAAGCCCGGCAGCACTGACCCGCTGGAAACCACCCTGGCCCAGGCCGACAACACCTGGAACGTGCAGTACGACAGCCTGGGCCGCATTACCCAGATGGGCGATGGCGTGCGCGTCGTCACCTACCAGTACGACGCCAACGGCAACCGCACGGCCAGCGTGCAGACCACCGCCACAGGCACGCCGGCTGTCACCAACACGCTTAGCCGCACCTACGGCACCGCCGCAGGCCACAACCGGCTGCTGGGCTTTGAGCAAACTGCCACCGCTGGCGGCAACAGCGCCACCACCAGCGTCAGCTACCAGTACAACGCCGCAGGCGATTTGCTGGGCGACGGCCTGCGCAGCTACGCCTACGACAGCCAGGGCCGCATGGAAAGCGCCACCACCGGCGCAGGGGCCGACGCCCCCAAGACCAAGTACGCCCACAACGCCCTGGGCCAGCGCGTGTTCAAGACCGAGCCGCTGTACAGCGCCGCAGCCAAAGCGGGCAGCGGCAAGAACCTGAACAACCTGCTGGCCGATGACGGCGATGAGGGAGATAGCGACAAGGTCCCCCAGGGCGAACAGCCCGGCCTTATCCAGCAACTGCTCAACTTCTTCTTCAGCAAACTCTGGAGCCCCGCCACCAGCGATGCCGAGAAGCTGGGCTGGACCTATGTGTACGCAGAAGACGGCAGCCTGCTGGCCGAATACGGAGAAGGCAGCGCCGCCACCTCAGGCAGCGCGCAATACCTGTGGCTGCCCACGGCCAATGGCCCCATGCCCATTGCGGCAGTGGTCAACGGCCAGACCTATGCCGTGCACAGCGACCATCTGAACACCCCCAGAAAACTCACCCAGGCCAATGGGCAGGCGGTGTGGCAGTGGGCGTACAGTGCGTTTGGGGATGAACAGCCGACCACGGCGGCCAAGCGGTTTACGAGTGAGATGACAAACCCGACGACGGGGGCGACCAGTACCCCAGACGTCACGTTCAACCTGCGGTATCCGGGGCAGTACTTTGATAAGGAGACCAATCTCCACTACAACTACTTCCGGACGTATGCGCCGGGTACGGGGCGGTATACGCAGGCTGATCCGATTGGGCTGGATGGTGGGTGGAATCGGTTTGCCTATGTGGGGGGCAATCCGTTCAGCGGCATCGATCCAGACGGGCTGCGGCCAAATAGACCACCGTGGTGGAACGAAGGATGGAAGCCCCGAACCCCTCCAGGTCACTGTGCCACTGCTGAGTGCGCGGCGGGGTTGTCCCAAACACCCTCTGACAATAGAGGTCCGGAGGAAGTGAATTTTGGTCAGTGCAAGATGGTTTGCCAGATATCGCTTCTAGTGCCAGTGGCAATGTGTAACGCGGCTGCCGGAGGAGGTTTGCTTGGCACTGCCGCTGCAGCAGCCGCAAAAGGCGGTTTATGTACATGGGTCTGCAAATGAGTTCGCATAAACGACTGAGCTGCCCGAACTGCGGGCACAAATACGCAATGCTTTACTTTCGTCCGCGATCTAGATGCCCGAATTGCCGAGCCAATGTACAAACAGATCTGAGAACAATAGGCATTTTTGAGACTGTGATTGGTGCTCCGCTTCTTTGGACCGCAGCGGTGTTACTGCGAACTTACTTGAACGACTCGACTGGGTTGTTTTCCTACGCACTGCTTTGCGTTCCGGCCTTAGCCGTTCATCTCATTGTGGTCCGGCTATTTGTAACTGCTCGATCAGCAGGTCATGGGTAAGTAGCTGTCGGAGGGTATGGGGCACATGACACCAAGGGGTGCCACGTGGCGATAGCGCAAATAGGTGCGCAGGCGCGGAGTTTCCCCAGCACAAGAACGGCAAGCCGTGGAAGAAGACTCCGGACGGAGAAGGCATAGGGGTCACCCATTAGCCGCCCCCGTCAAGTGGCAAACACACGCCCCTGCACCGCAAGAGCGCACCTTTTTGTCCATCCGGATTGCTCCTTCAAGACTGCATCCCCCGTCCTCGAACTCACCGCGCGCTTGGTTCTCGATGTTTGGTTGCGCCGCAGCGCACCAGTCACCCATCAGGATCAAGGCTTTGGACATAGCGCAGTGATGCGCCTTGCCTGCGGCCCCT
>NZ_JBUDZG010000063.1:0-4702 GCF_054950075.1 Acidovorax sp. Q11
GCAGCGCTGGTGACCTGATCCGCGTGCAGCTGATTGCCACGCCTGGCGCTGCCGAGCAGATCCTGGGGAGTGTGGACTTCACTGTGGACCCGTAGGCAACACCACAACCTGCCAACGCAACGGAACCCAGCAGCGAAGACGCAGCTCTGGGAATCTATTTCTGCAAGCTCTCTTGCAGCAAAATGCCCCGCCCCCACGCGCCCCTGGGCAGTTTGCGCAAAGCCTGCGATGCCGTTACTGGATGGCTGCGTAGTGAGGGTCGTGAGGCGAGGTTGAAGGATTAGATTGAATTCAGCACGCGACACTGGGGTGGTCGCGGTTGATCCTTTATGTGATTGTGTAAATCCGCTGCCCCTGGGCCGCTGCAATCCCCAAGGCCTTGACTGCGCTGATGCCTTGCGGGCAATCCGGCAAGCCTGGCGTGGGGTTGGTATTTCCTTGCAGGTTGCATTTCTGCGGGTCATTGAAGAACCGCTCGGGCACCGCATGCTCCAGCGCGCTCATGTACTGGCCCCGCAGCCGGTTGTAGGCCACCTACTTCTTCTCGTCGTTGTCCTTGGCCCAGGTGACGTTGCGCACATGGGGTGTCCATGTTCACCCAGGGGAACTTGACCTGTCGAACCACGCCCCATCTGAAGATGTAGTCAGCCACGGCATGGAACAGGCCGAAGCGGAGGCCGGGGTTTTCAATGACGTTGGCCTGGTTCTGGCTCAAGCGGTTGTGGCTTTCTGCCGCCGCGAACCAGCTCCAGATAGTGGCAGTGATCAGGTGGCCGGAGATTTGCTCGCCCGTGAGGTTCTGCAGGTTGTTGGCCTGCAGCTGGGTTTTGGTGTTCTCCAGCTTGGTCTTGAGGGTTTCAAGCTGCTTGGCGCTGATGCCAGTGGCAGTGAATTGCTCACAATGAACTATCGATACACATTAAAAATGAAATACCCAGCCACAAGCCAATAAAAAACAACAACGAAAAAACTACTAAGGAAGAGATTTTTTTCAAGATCAAAAAAAGGCAAGTCAAGCAACATTTGCCGATTTCTCTCATGTGCAAATAGTCGCATGTATTTCCCAGAGAAAATTAACAAAAGAGCCATTGCAAGTAACGCAATCACTCTTGGGAAGATACCATCAACAGAGTGGAGCAGAATTATCACCGGCGCTGCAATAGTCAATATACCTCTCAGCGAAAAACGGACAAAAAGCCCCATTTTCCCTCTTTCTATATTAAAAAATAAATAATCGCCAGCAAAGAGAAGAAAAATCGCAACCAAAATTTCCGCAAACACCATCGACATCAGAAAAACCACCCTGAAAAGAAAAATATTCCGAAATTCATAATGGAAAATGGCAAGACGTTTGTTATCGGCCCGAATGTAATTAATGAATTATAAAACACCAGTGTAACACCCGACAAAAGGATTGACGCCAGTCCTTTTAGTGCGGTAAAGGCAACCAAGTTATTGAACTGAGTTTCATTTTGAATTTCACCTAGTCCTTTAATGAGATTGAAGTAGCTAAGAATTGCTCCACCAATTGCTAAAATTGCACCGATCGGCCCTATCATTCCCGCAACCAAGAGCGACCCAGCAAAATAGGCGGCGATAACCAAAAGGGCGATTGCGAAGACAACCAAAAGAAATCCACCATTACCCCCGCCCTCAATGGTGTAGGCCCCGGCCCCCGTACTTGGGTCTATGGCTGTATACCCCGCCCCCGTCCACCCACTCTCCGTAATCGGGCTCTGGTGGATCGTCACCTCATACCCCGCATCCAGCGACTGCTGCACCCGGTTCTGCGTGTCCCAGCTGTGCGCTGACAGCGCCGTATTCACAATGCCCGGGTTGTCGTTGTAGACCTTCTGCGTGATCGTGTAAATCCGCTGCCCCTGGGCCGCTGCAATCCCCAAGGCCTTGACTGCGCTGATGCCTTGCGGGCAATCCGGCAAGCCTGGCGTGGGGTTGGTATTTCCTTGCAGGTTGCATTTCTGCGGGTCATTGAAGAACCGCTCGGGCACCGCATGCTCCAGCGCGCTCATGTACTGGCCCCGCAGCCGGTTGTAGGCCACCCACTTCTTCTCGTCGTTGTCCTTGGCCCAGGTGATGTTGCGCACATGGCCGATGTCCATGTTCACCCCAGGGAACTTGACCTGCCGCACCACGCCCCAGCTGTAGATGGGGTCGGCCACGGCGTGGAACAGGCCGTAGCTGAGGCCGGGGTTTTCCACGATGCCTGCCTGGTTCTGGCTCAGACGGTTGTGGCTCTCCGCTGCAGCGAACCAGCTCCAGATGGTGGCGGTGAGAAGGTCGCCGGAGATTTGTTCACCCGTGAGGTTCTGCACGTTATTGGCTTGCAGCTGGGTTTTGGTGTTCTCCAGCCTTGTCTTCAAGGTATCGAGCTGTTTGCCGCTGATGCCACCTGCGCTGATGCCGATGGCGGTGGCTTGCCCTGCGGTGTGGCTGGCGTCAGGGGTCAAATCCCATTGCGTGGGGTTGTGCAGCTGGGTGAAACCGCCCTGCCCTTGCAGGTCGGTGCCCATGGTGACGGCCGTGCTGCTTTGGGCCACCACCTGACCATCCAGCGTGATCGTAGGTTTGAGGCGGATCAGGTAGCCCGGCAGGCTGGTGGGCAGTTGGTCAGGTCGGATGGGACTGCCGTCGGCATTGGGCTTGGGCAGGTAGCTTGCGATGAGGTCGGTGGTGGCCTGGTCGGCGGGAGCGTAGCTCAGAGTCAGGCGTTTGCCCACGAGTTGGCTGGTGGGGGCGGTGTAGCTCAGTAGCTCGTTGCCCCAGCTGTCGCTCAAGGTGTAGCTGAACTGGTGCTGCAGGCTGGCGGGCACTGCGCTGGCCTGTTGTCCGAGTTGGACGATGGCCAGCGGGGTCACGCCTGCCAGCACGCTGTGCACGGTCTGGGGAAGGATCTTCTTGCCGATGACATCGCCCACGGTGGCGTTGGGCTTTTGGGTGTCGATGTAGGTCTTGAGCCTGTTCTGGTAGCTGGTGAGCTGGCTTTGAATGGCGGCCTGATTGAGGTTTTGTACCCAGCCTTCTTGTTCGTTGACCGTGGCTCCGCTTTGGGCGGCGCTCAGCAGGGCTTGTGCGTCCAGGGGCACAGCGGTCTGCAGGTCCATGCCGCTGGCGTAACTGTATTGCTTGACGCTTGCGTCCAGGGCCACCCAGGCATTCAAGGGGCCATTGGGGTTGGGGTGCTGGGTAGGCGAGCCGTTCTGAGCGCCACGGCTGGGGGCCCAGTTGACGTAGGCCTGGACCCAGGCGTGTTCGAAGCGGATGTTCTGGATGGCGCCGCTTTGGGTGACGCCCCGGGCTGCAATGCCACCCTGGTTCATGATCTGCAGCGCCGCTTGGGGGTTGCCCGCGTTGCCGACCCAGTTCATGGCCTGGGCGGCGGTCATGTCCACGGTGCCGAACTGGTAGCGGGCGGGGATGCCTGCGGCGCGCAGCAGGGCAATCTGCAGGCCGGCAATGTCCACGGCGTTGCCGCGTTGTTTGTCCAGCGTGTCTTGCGCGCTCTGGATAGCGCCCCAGGTGGGGGTCCATTCGATGGTGTTGCGCACCCAGTTGTGGATGGCCACGGGGTTGTTGCCCAGCTCCTGGGCTTTGGCGCGGATGGCGGCAGTGAGGCTGACTTCCGGGGTTTCCGCGAGGTCGGCGGCAGTGGGCGCCTGGCCGGGCTCGGGCGGGACGTTGAACTGGATACCCCCCGCACCTCCTCCCGCCTGGGCCAGTTTCACCTCCTGGCCCTTGTGCAGGTTCTGCAGCCAGCCCACCTTGGTTTCTGCGGGGGGGCGCTGGTTGGGGGTGGGGTTGCTCCAGGGCAGCTTGGCCGGGTTCACCGGGGTGCTGACGCGCACGGCGGGGTAGCGCTCGAAGTAGGCATCCAGCGCAGCCAGGGTGGTGGCACCGGGTGCCTGGCGCCATTGGCGGATCAGGCCGCGCAGTTCATTGGCCCGTTTGTCCAGCTCGGCCTGTGCCTGGTCGTGGCGGGCGAGGATCTCGGGGCTGACCTGCTGGGTCTGGAGTTGCCCGCGCAGCGCAGCAAAGTCGGCCAGCACGGCGTCGGTGTCGGCGTCGATGGATGTGAGCAGTTCACTGATCTGGGCCTGGTCTGCCTGGTTGGCCTGTTCAGGACTTGCCGCTGCCTTGGAAGCCTGTGCGCTGCCGGTGCTTCGCGCCTTGTTGAAGGCCACCGGGCGTTCGGTGCGGGCCTTGATGCCCTTGAGCAGTTCGTGCACGCGGCTGAGGTTGCGGCTGGTGCGCTGGCTGGCGATGGCCCCTGCAGGCTGGGCGGCAAGGGCTTGCTCAACTTTTGCCTGCTCGATGCGCTGCTGCCATTGGGCCAGGCGTTGCATCTGGGCCTGTGCGGAGGGGGATGTGTTGCCTCCCCCATCCTGGGCCAGTGCGCTCAGCGGCTGGATCGCCAAGAGCAGTTGGGCTGCGATCACGACGCCAGACACAGGGCGCAGTACGGGCCGCCATGCGTGCCGGGTGTTCAATGCTTCCATCTTTTACTCTCCCTCTCAACTTTGTTCTGTGCCCTGCGTTGCTCACAGGGGCTTGGATATAGGTTCCGTTGCGTTGGCAGGTTGTGGTGTTGCCTACGGGTCCACAGTGAAGTCCACACTCCCCAGGATCTGCTCGGCAGCGCCAGGCGTGGCAATCAGCTGCACGCGGATCAGGTCACCAGCGCTGC
>NZ_JBUDZG010000064.1:0-4628 GCF_054950075.1 Acidovorax sp. Q11
CAGACGCTCGGCTGGGATTCTCCCTATCAGGCTTTCCAGCAATTCATGACGACCATTGCCGAGAAGAGCTCCGCTACCATTCATTGAATATCAACCAGCGGTGTTGCACTTCAGATTTGAGACCGCCTAGCCTTTGATCGGTCTACCGACCGTCGAAACGGGAGCAAGCGTTAGATGAAAGATATTCGCCTGCGCTTCTCCACACAGGGCCAATATTATTTGAAAGGCCACTTACCCGCCCACCGTTTGGTGGGGTTTGTAGGCTTTGAGGGGTTTGCCGACCTCCTAGGCGTGTGTATGTGTTATGCCCGAAGCCACGGCCGTCTCCCAGAGCGCTCTCTGATTAGCTGAAATCCAGGCCTCCCTGAAAGCAATCCCTAACCGCCCACCGAACTGGTCAGCGTTGGTGGGTTTGTAGGCTTTGAAGGGTTTACCGACCATCGAAGCGCGAGCAAGTGTTTTGCCCAAGGCACCGGCCTGCGCTCTGCAGGAACCAGCAACAAATCAAATTCGAGACACCGGGAGACGCCCCATCTGCAAACCTTCCCGATGGTCGCAGCTTGGTGGGGTTTGTAGGCTTTGAAGGGTTTACCGACCGTCGAAGCGCGAGCAAGTGTTTTGCCCAAGGCACCGGCCTGCACCCTGCGGGAACCCATACCAATTCAAATTTTAGATACCCGAAAAGAACTACCTACAAAGCATACAAACTGGTCTTTATTGGTGGGTTTGTAGGTAGTTGATTCCAAGTATTTCTAGTCTGAAAAAGGTTCTTTCCGTTACGTCACAGGCTCCGGCGCCACCCGGCAACCGGTCTCAAAAGCCCGACGATTCCCGACAGCAAAAGCGGCCCTGCAGCGCTACGCAAGCCCGCATCAGGCTTGGCTGTGCACCTAGGCGGCACCCTCGACGAAATCAACGCACGAAGCCAGCAGGCGCGGCGGGGTCTCGACAGCGCGCCAAGGGTTGCGCTCAACTTGAGCGGGCCGGAGCCGCCCCTGCCCCGCCCGGTCGTGCAGGGGCCTGGCCATGGCAGGTAGCAACCAGCGCTTTCGATGAATAGTGTGAGGGTTCGGCGCTTGCTGCGACCGACAGATCAGCCCTCGGCCGAACCGGCGCGCAACTCGTCCAGGTAGTCGGCCCAGCGCTGCATCATCTTTGTGCGGTGGGCCATGTACTGTGTGCGGTTGTAGGCGCGGCCGTTGGCATCCTTAACGGCGTGGGCCAGTTGGGCCTCGATCACCAAGGGGTCCACGTCCAGGCGCTCCGCGAGCATGGTTCGGGCTGTGGCCCGGAAGCCGTGCCATGTGTGCACATCGGGTGTGTAGCCCATGGAGATCAATGCGGTACGCACTGAGTTTTCAGAGATGGGGCGGTCGTGGTTGCGCTCGCCTGGGAACACCATGGCGCCCCGGCCGGTCAACGGGTGCAGCTCCTGCAAGACGGCCACGGCTTGCTTGGGCAAAGGCACCAGATGTGGCTCGCCATGCTCCTTGCCATCCTTGCCGCGCTTCATGCGAGCGGCGGGTATCGTCCAAAGCGCGGCATCCAAATTGATTTCGGCCCAGGTGGCGGCGCGTAGTTCGCCCGGCCGCTGGAACAGAAGGGGGGCAAGCTGCAATGCAGCGCGTACGACAGGCCCTCCCCGGTACGCCTGTATGGCGCGCAACAGCTCCCCCAGCTTGGCCGGGTCGGTGATGGCAGCGAAATGCCTCCCCCGGTATGGCGACAGCGCTCCCTTGAGGTCGCCGGTGATGTCCCGCCCTACCCGTCCTGTGGCCACGCCATAGCGCCACACCTGTCTGGCCAGCATCAAACCCCGGTCTGCCGTCTCTATCGCACCACGTTCTTCGATCTTTCGCAGGGTGGCCAACAGCTCGACGGGCTTGATATCGACCAGTCTGCGCTCGCCTATCCATGGAAACAGATCGCGTTCGAACTGGCGAAGCGCTCGCGCGGCATGGCCCTCGCTCCAAACCGGGCTCTGTTTGGCGTGCCATTCCAGCGCCACCACCTGAAAAGAGTCTCCCTCGGGGTTGGTCGCCTTGAGCTTTTCAACCTTGCGGGCCTGCACCGGATCGACCCCGGTGGCCTTTTGGTGCTTGGCGGCATCCCTGGCCCGGCGAGCAGCCGTCAGGGAAACCGCCGGGTAGCTGCCCAAAGCGAGCTGCTTTTCCTTGTTGTTGACCCGGTACTTGAGAAACCAGCGCTTGGAGCCGTTCGGGCTGACTTGCAGATAGAGCCCGGCCGAATCACTGAATCGCGCTTGCTTGCGCTCGGGGGGACATACTGCTTTGCGGCACTCAAGGTCAGTCAGCATGGGGGTACAAAACGAAGGATGAAGGCAGCCAGTGGGGGTACAGATTCCCCTATGGCGAATCCCCTTCTACAGAGGGAAGTGGGGGTACAAAACACCGATTTCACCAGATTTCTGGGTTTGTACCCCCACTTGTACCCCCACTTTTGCTTGGCTGGGCATGGACGGCTGTAGACGGCCATGGACTGCAAGTTGTTGATTCACCAATGAAAAATGGCGTCCACTGGATTAGTGTGGACGCCCTTGGATGGGGTTATGGTGGTGGAACACGGAACCGAACCCGCGTCCGTCATCTGAATAGTAGTCCGTCCGCAAGTCTCCAGTCCCGGATTTGGATCATTTGGCCGTTTCCGTGGACATTCGTCCGAACTGGAACAACCCCGGAGAGCAGGTTTTGAAGCGCCGTACTGGCTACCAGTCGGCTCCCGCACCTGCGGCATGTGACGCACCGCGTATTGACAACGGCTACACGCTGCGCCACAATCCGTGTATCTGTTGTGTATGTGCGAATAGGAGAAACCAATGCGTGACGCCGCCATCAATCTGCGGGCCTTGCCCGAACAGCGCGATCTGATCGATCACGCGGCCAGCCTGCTTGGCAAGAACCGCTCGGACTTCATGCTCGAAGCGGCGTGCGACCGCGCGCAGTCAGTGGTGCTGGATCAGGTCTTTTTCAGCCTGGACGCCGACAAGTTCAAGCAGTTCACCGCGATGCTCGACGCACCTCCCGGCCCCAACCCAAGGCTTGAACGTCTCATGGCCGTCAAGGCACCCTGGAGCACCGGCCCGGCATGAGCTTGCAACTGAGCGCACCGATTCCGCTCGCCGCCACCCACATCCTGGACGATTTCGCTTGCGGTGAAGCCAGTCTCGATGAATGGCTCAAGCGCCGGGCACTGACCAACCAATTGAGCGGTGCCAGCCGCACCTTCGTCGTCACGGATCAGGAAGGTCGTGTCTACGGCTACTACGCGATGGCCGCAGGCGCGGTTTCACATCAGGCGGCAACCAGCAGCGTGCGACGCAACATGCCCGATCCAGTGCCCGTGATGGTTCTGGCCCGGCTGGCCGTCGACCATCGGGCGCAAGGCATCAAGCTTGGAGCATCCCTTCTGCAGGACGCAGTCGGTCGAGCGGTGAGCGTTTCGCAGAACGCCGGTGTCCGGGCGCTGCTCGTCCACGCTCTCCACGACCGCGCCAAGCAGTTCTACGAGCACTACGGCTTCCAGGAGTCACCGCAGCATCCAATGACGCTGATGCTGCGCTTGAACACCGTCAAGGCTTGAGAGAGGTCGGTCAGTATGAATATCCACAAGATTCGCACGGAGGCAGAGTACCGGGCCGCTCTCAAGGAAGCCTCCGCGCTCGTGGATTCAGACCCTGCTCTGGAAACGCCTGAGGGGAAGCGGCTGAACGCCCTGGTAGGACTCGTGCAGGCTTACGAAGCCACGTATGTGCCTGTCGATGGCGCCCTTGTTGGCCGCATCCGCTCAATCGTTGCAGGCATCGAAGTCGATCTTGACAGGCCTCTGCCGCCCGAGCTTGGCGACGCGGGCATGCCCTGAACATCAACTTGGCTTCTGCGGTGAATAGCGTTGTCATGGAGTCATCTGTACAGGAGAGAAAGATGCACTACCCCGTGATGACCGAGAAGCACCTCGCCGACCGTTGGCAGGTCAGCCTCAAAACACTGCGGCGCTGGCGACTCGATGGCGAAGGGCCTGTTTGGCACAAGCTGTTCCGACAGGTGCGCTACCACGATGCCGACGTCCTCGAATTCGAGCAACGAAGCGCGCAGCACCTGATGACGATGCTCGGCATCACTCGGGAGTTCAAGCCCGCCGAACCGGAGGCGACCCTCGGCCAAGGCCTCGGTGCCGAAGCCGAAAGCCACTACTTCACTGCGAAGGAAATCGCCGAGGCAGCATCGCTGCCGACCCACTTTTTTCGCGATCAGACAGAGCGCAATCGCAAGCGCGTGCCGCACCTGATGCTGGTGGGCAACCTGCGGTTTTCACTGCCCGCGATCTTGGCATGGGAGATCGACAACAGTGTGCGTGGCAACGCCGCTGCAGCAGCCGTCGAGGAAATCGAGAGCCCGGCCGCCCCTTCGGAGCCAGCCAAGCGCTGGTTCGAAATCGTCAGGGAGCAGGACGCAGCGCGGTTCGATTCCGCGCCGTAGCCTGAACTGTTGCCGCCGACCGAAATCTGACAGTCTGAAAGGTCTGATGCCGATCCAAAATTGACAGGGGTGTTCAACTGCCCTGCTGATTTTTTCAGCAGGGATGTAAGAGGTGATCACCATGGACATGAT
>NZ_JBUDZG010000065.1:0-3824 GCF_054950075.1 Acidovorax sp. Q11
TACAGCATCACGAACATCAACGACGACCTGAGCGTGCCGCGCAACCCCGTGCCCAGCTGGAAGAGCCACAACACCTTCCGCCTGAACCGCCGCATGGACGCTGACCCCCGGGCCATCGCAGACATCACCGCCAGCTATGTGCGCGTGGTGGACATGGGCGCGCAGCCCGGCTCGCGCATCATCGTGCGAGTGGGCAACGCGGGCTCCTACAAGGTGCCTGCGGGCACCCCCGTGGCGGTCTACAACACCAACCCGGCCCTGGGCCAGCCAGCGGCAGCGGCCCTGGTGGCACGCGGCACCACGCAGACCGTGCTGGACAGCGGCGCCTATGAAGACCTGGCCCTGGCTCCCGCACTGCCGCTGAGCCAGCTCAGCGCGCAAGGCACCGTCTGGATCGTGGTGGACGACGACGGCAGCGGCAAACACAGCCTGCCTGACTACGACCGAGGCAACAACGTGGCGACGGCCGACCTGGGCGCGATCGCCAGCAGCCTGCAGATCGCAGTGGCCACCGACAAGCCCGCCTATGCAGAAACCGACACTGCCAGCTTCACGGCCACGGTGCGCAACACCGGCAGCTTCACCCGCGATGCACTGGTGCGCTTCACCGTTGAAGACGCAGCAGGCAATGCAGCAGACATCCTGCCCCTGGGCGCGGCCATCCGCATCCAGCCGGGCACCAACGGCCAGGCGCAAGCACCCTGGAGTGCTGCCGCCGTCCTGGCCGGGGGTTACCAGGTTCGCGCTGAGCTGATCACGCCGCAAGGCGTGGTCTATGGCAGCGCCATCGCTCCCTTTGTGGTGCAAGCCGGTACGGGAACAGGCTCCTCCAGCCTCAACAGCACCCGTATCAGCACCGACCGCAGCCAATACAGCACCGCCAACACCGTGCTGATCCAGTCGCGCATGGCCAACCTGAGCACCAACCAGCTGCAGGAGAACCTCGTGCTGACCACCACGGTGATCGCACCCAATGGCCAAGCCGCCTTCAGCCGCGCTGAAGCCATTGCCCAGGCCACCCCCCGCAGCCAGCGCCAATACGCCTACAGCCTGCCTGCAGCCTCTCTGGTGCCAGGCCTGTACCAGGCCAAGCTGCAGCTCACGGGCCCTTCAGGTGCTGTGCTCTCGGCCAGCACCAGCAGCTTCTCTGTGGGTGACACCCAGCAGACCGGCGTTGGCCTCACAGGCCAGTTGCAGGCCACCCCCTCCACCGTTGCCATTGGAAGCGTGACCCAGCTGCAGCTGAGCCTTGCCAACAACGGCAATGCCGCCATCACTGGCGCCACGGTGCGGGTGCGTGTCCTGAACCCCGACACCGGGGCCGTGCTGGCCACCTTCACCCAGGCCAACGTGCAACTGCCCGTCAGCGCCTCGGTGCCCTACACCTGGGACTGGACCGCCGCCGGAACGGCAGGCGCCGTGCTGCCCGTGGCCGCCACCATTGCCCTCTCTGGTGGCACCACAGAAACCCCCATTGCGCAAACCACCGTGCAACTCACGGCGGGCGCCGCGTTGCGCCCGCTGACCGGCACCTTGGCGGCATCGCCCAAGAACGTCCCCAGCGGCGCCGCCGTTCAGCTGAGCTACAGCGCGAGCAACCCCAACACCCGCAGCGTGGATGCGCAGTTCACCCTGAGCATCCGCGCAGCCGGGGGCAGCACCGTGCTGGAGCAGTGGTCCTACCCACAAACGCTCTCCGCCGGAGGCAACTTCCTGGGCAGCCAGGGCTGGACCCCGAGCGGCAGCGCAGGCACCAGCTACGAAGCCACCTGGGCAGCCACCGTGGGCGGCACCACCACCACCTTGGCCACCGACAGCTTCACCACTGCGGCCCCAAGTGCCAACGTCCAGGCACAGATCAGCAACGGCTCCGATGCCCGCATCCTCGTGCTGGTCAGCTGCAATGCGGCCGACGACGGGCAGGCGCAAAGCCCGTCCTGCGACGAGAGCAAAGCCCAGGCGCTGCGCACCTACCTGACCGAGCAAGGACTGCGCACCCGGGTCGTGACCAGCCGTGCCGAGTTCGAGACCGAGATGCGCTGCGGCAACTACAACATCTACTGGGTCAGCGGTGGCTCGGGCAAGCTCAGCGACACCGCCGTGAAGGAATTGCGCGAAGCCGCCGAACGCGGTGCAGGCCTGGTCCTGGACGGCATGCCCGCCAGCCGTGACAGCATCCTGCACAGCGTGCTGGGCGTGAGCGCACAAGGCAGCAGCGGACAAGCGAACCCCGTGGCCAGCCTGGCCGGAACGGTCTTCTCCAACATCGGCGGCCTGCCGACGCTGGGCACCCCCGTGCGCTACAGCGTTCAGGGCGCTGCCGTGCAAGGCAACCTGACCGGTGGCAGCGTGGCTGTCGCCAGCCGCGAGCTGGGCAAGGGCCGGGGGCTGGCATTCGCCTTCAACCTGGCCACCCTGCTGGCCCAACCCCAGGCCGGTGCTGACAGCCAGCTCGCAGCCGTGCTGCGCTCCAGCCTGCGCTACCTGAGCGTGCCCGCGTTCAATACCCAGGCCCAGGATGCCCCGCAGACGCTGGCAACCGACCTGCTCAACAACGGCTCCGAGGCCATCAACGTGCGCCTGCAAGCGCTGGTGCCCAGCGGCGTGGTGTTCCTGAACGCAGCGCCCGTGCCCACGCCCGCAGCGCCCGTGCCGCAGGGCAATGGACAGACAGCGGTGGACTGGGAGCTGAACCTGCAGCCAGGGGCATCGGCCACCGTGGTCCTGCTGGTGAGCGCACCCACCGAGGGCAGCTACAGCGTGCCGCTTCGGATAGAAACCCGCCGCCAGGCCGCAGGCTCCAGCGCGCCAGCGGCTGTGCAGACCCTCACCCACAGCGTGACCGTGCGCAACGCCCCCAACCTTGCCAGCGACGCCAGCCAGGCCCTGGCAGCGCTGCTGCCCTCAGGCTCTGCAGACACCAATGCCACCAACACCGCCCGTGCAGCGGCCTCCAACGCCGCGCAGCTCGTGGGCCAGGGCCGCCATGCAGAAAGCCTGGTGCAATGGGTGGCCGCCGCCGATGCCGTGCGCAGCCTGAGCACAGGGGGCAGCGCCAGCACCGTGGCTGCCCGCCTGGCAATCGCCCAGGCACTGCAAGCGGCAGAGCGCCAACTGTGCAGGCAATGGGCCTGCATCACGGGTGAGCTGGACTTCAAGGTCAACAACCAGCCCAGCCGCCAGGTGCCTTTGCAGGACAACATCGTGGGCAGCCGCACGGTGTTCAACAACTGCCCGGCGCAGATCAAGGACATTCCGGTGACTTCGCTGTGGGTGAACCGCCGCACAGGCGCCAGCGTGCAGAACCTGTGGGACAACCTCACCATTCCTGGCTACCAGGACAACCGCCGCGACAACGGCTGGCAGGCCCTGGGGCAAAACGGCGACACCATCGACGTCACCCTCACTGCCGAGTGGCAAGGCCAAGTCCTGCACCTGGACCGCGATGCCTTCCGCATCATCGTCAACCCGCCGATCCTGAGCGGCAGCGTCACAGCCAACCCAAGCCGCGCCAAGGCGGGCGCCAACGTGAACCTCAGCCGCACCATCCGCAACACGGGGGCCATGGGCAAGGACATCCCGGTGCAACTGCGCGCCATCAACACCACACGTGGCACCACTCAGCAGATCTGGAGCCAGTCGCTCACGCTCAACCCGGGCGAGACCAACAACGGCAACACCAACTGGCAGGTGCAAGGCAGCGCTGGTGACCTGATCCGCGTGCAGCTGATTGCCACGCCTGGCGCTGCCGAGCAGATCCTGGGGAGTGTGGACTTCACTGTGGACCCGTAGGCAACACCACAACCTGCCAACGCAACGGAACC
>NZ_JBUDZG010000066.1:0-2528 GCF_054950075.1 Acidovorax sp. Q11
GGGGTTCGAGGAGTGATCACCATGGACATGATTGGCAGGATCCGACGGCTGCACGTGAGGGACAAGCTGTCGGAGCGCGAGATAGCGCGCATGACGGGGCTGTCGCGCAACACGGTGTCGAAGTGGCTGCGGGCACCGGTTGCCGAGGCACCGAAGTACCGGCGTGAAACGCGACCGAACAAGTTGAGTGCATTTGAGGCGGCGCTGAAGCAGGCATTGACGGCCGATGCGCGACGGGCCAAGCACGAGAGGCGCACGGCACGTGCGCTGCACACCGAGATCAAGGCGGCGGGCTACGACGGCGGCTACTCGGCCGTCACTGACTTCGTTCGAGCGTGGCGCCAGGGCGAGGGACAGGCAGTCAACGTCACCGCGTTCGTTCCACTGACCTTCGATCTCGGCGAGGCCTTCCAGTTCGATTGGAGCGAAGAAGGCCTGGTCGTTGGCGGCATCTACTACCGCATGCAGGTGTCGCACCTGAAGCTGTGCGCGAGCCGTGCGTTCTGGCTGGTGGCGTACCCGAGCCAAGGTCACGAGATGCTGTTCGACGCCCACACGAGGTCGTTTGCAGCGCTGGGTGGTGTGGCGCGCCGCGGGATCTACGACAACATGCGCACCGCTGTTGACAAGGTTCACAAGGGCAAGGGCCGCACCGTCAACGCGCGCTTCTCGGTGATGTGCGCGCACTACCTGTACGACCCTGACTTCTGCAACGTCGCCTCAGGCTGGGAGAAGGGGCGTGTGGAGAAGAACGTGCAGGACAGTCGTCGGCGCATCTGGATCGACGCAGCCCGGCGCCGCTTCGGCTCCTTCGTCGAACTCAATGCCTGGCTGGCGGAGCGATGCCGAGCACTGTGGAACGAGGTGCGTCACCCCGAGCACAGCCAGTTCAGCGTGGCCGAGATGCTCGAGCACGAGCGTCCCCACCTGATGCCCATGCCTGAGCCCTTCGATGGCTACGTAGAGAAGCCTGCCCGGGTGTCGAGCACCTGCCTGGTGTCGGTGGCACGCAACCGCTACTCGGTGCCCTGCGAGCTGGCCGGGCAGATGGTCAGCACGCGGCTGTATCCGGGTGGCATCGTGGTTGTTGCCGATGATGCGGTGGTCGCGCGACACGAGCGCCTGAGCGCCTCTGGCGCCACCCGCTACGACTGGCAGCACTACATTCCGCTCATCCAGCGCAAGCCTGGTGCATTGAGGAACGGTGCGCCCTTCGCAGACATGCCCGAGGCACTGCAGCAACTGCGCCGCGGCCTGCTGCGCCAGGCCGGTGGAGATCGCGTGATGGCGCAGGTGTTGGCCATCGTGCCGACGGCGGGGCTGGACGCGGTGATCGTGGCAGTCGAGTTGGCGCTGGAGAGTGGTTCGCCATCGGGCCGGGTCAGCGTGGAGCACGTCGTCAATGTGCTCGGGCGGCTCACCGCGCCGGCAACACCGCAGAGTGCGCAGACGGCGCTGCAGATCGTCACGCCGCCGCTGGCCAACACGGCCCGATACGACGGCTTGCGTGGACAGGAGGTGGGCCATGCGTGACGTGACAGTCGAACTCAAGGCGTTGCGCCTGCACGGCATGGCCAGTGCCTGGTGCGATCTGGCGGAACAAGGTGCAGCGTCCGGCTTGGATGCCTCTCGCTGGCTGGTCGAGCACCTGCTGCAGGCGGAGACTACAGACCGTTCGATGCGTTCGGTCCAGCACCAGATGAACTCGGCGCGCTTCCCCGTGCATCGGGATCTGGCCGGCTTCGACTTCGATGCGTCGGTGGTCGACCAGAAGCTGGTTCACCAGCTCGCGACGCTGGAGTTCACAGAGGCCGCGCATAACGTGGTCTTGGTCGGTGGTCCGGGCACAGGCAAGACCCATCTGGCAACGGCTCTGGGCGTGTCGGGCATCGTGCGCCATAGCAAGCGCGTGCGGTTCTACTCGACGGTCGATCTGGTCAACGCCCTGGAGCAGGAGAAGGCCCAGGGCAAGGCCGGGCGTATTGCGCTGAGCTTGCTGCGAATGGATCTGGTGATCCTGGACGAACTGGGCTACCTGCCGTTCAGCCAGGCCGGCGGTGCGCTGCTGTTCCACCTGCTGTCCAAGCTTTACGAGCACACCAGCGTGGTGATCACGACCAACCTGGACTTCGCCGAATGGTCGACGGTGTTCGGGGACGCGAAGATGACGACCGCCTTGCTCGACCGCCTCACGCACCACTGTCACATCGTGGAGACAGGCAACGAGAGCCATCGGTTCCTGCACAGCAGCGCCACCGCGAAGAAGCGCATCAAGGCCAGAGAGCAGAGCCGCAAGACAGGCACCAAGGCCGATCCACCAGACGCCACCGATTGACGACTACCCCTCGCGGCAAGGCGCTACGGGCTTCGCCCTTCGCGCCTTATGAGTTCGATCACAAGAAGCGAAAAGAGGTCACAGAACAAGGCAAGGCATACACTTATCCACAGCCGACCATCACAGCGTCGGCTCCCACCCCTGGCTCACGATTCAAGCGGCGCGGTGGCTCAGTTCTACTTCGGCGCGGACA
>NZ_JBUDZG010000067.1:0-2501 GCF_054950075.1 Acidovorax sp. Q11
GGACTAAACCGCTCGCGCGGTAGCCCGCCGCGAAGGCCCTGACAGTAACTACACATCGCGCCCCTGTCTATGTTGGCGAGCGAGGCAATCGGCCTCTTTCTTCGACAGGAGCGCGATCATGATCTCTTCCCCTTCGAGCCAACCCCTCTCGCCACTGCGCCAACGCATGCTTGAGGACATGCGAATGCGCAAGCTGGAGCCTCGCACGCAAGAAGCCTATATCCGTGCCGTGCGCAAACTGGCGGCCTATCTCAAGCGCTCGCCCGACGCGGCCACGGTGGAAGACCTGCGCAATTTCCAACTCCATCTGGTGGACACGGGCTCGTCCCCCATGACGCTCAACGCCACGCTCACCGGGCTGAAGTTCTTCTTTGACATCACGCTGGGGCGCATCGAGCTGATGGCCAAGATGCAGCCCGTGAAGCTGCCTCGCACCTTGCCTGTGGTTCTCAGCTGCGAGGAAGTCGCGCGTCTTCTGGCTGCGGCCCGCACCATCAAGCACCAGGTGGCCCTGTCGGTCGCCTATGGTGCAGGCCTTCGCGCCAGCGAGGTCGTCAGTCTGAGGGTCACCGATGTGGACAGCCAGCGCATGACGCTGCGCGTGGAGCAAGGCAAGGGCGCCAAGGACCGCTACGCCATGCTCAGCCCTGTCTTGCTGCAGCGCCTGCGCTCTTGGTGGCACCTCGCTCATGCCCAGGGCAAGATGCTGCCCGGTGGTTGGCTGTTCCCAGGCATGACGCCCTTGGAACCCCTCTCGATTCGCCAGCTTAACCGCGCCGTTCATGCTGCGGCCCAGGCCGCAGGGATCCACAAGCGCGTCACAACCCACACCTTGCGCCACAGCTTTGCCACGCACCTGCTGGAGCGCAAGGTCGATATCCGCGTGATTCAGGTGCTGCTGGGGCACAAGAAGCTGGAGACCACATCGATCTACGCTCACGTAGCGACCGACCTGCTGCGCGAGGTGATCGGCCCGCTGGAGCCCATGCCACCGGCCTGACGGTGCGCGCGTGCAGCGGCCCTCTCTGGAGGTCGCCGACATCTTCCACCAGCACGGTGCTGCCTGGCGTGACAGCCAGCGCGGCCACTTGAGTCTGTCTCAACTCAAGGTCATGTCGGCCATTGAGCAGTGCCGCACAGCGGCACTGGGTGGACATGTCTTGCGCTGCGATGGCTGCGCCACCGAGCTGGTCTCCTACAACTCCTGCCGCAACCGCCACTGCCCCAGGTGCCAAAGCGCTGCAGCCAAGCGCTGGCTCGATGCCCGCCAGGCCGATCTGCTGCCCGTGGAGTATTACCACGTGGTCTTCACGCTGCCCGCGCCCATTGCCGATCTGGCGTACCAGAACAAGGCCGAACTCTATGGGTTGTTGTTTGATGTCGCCGCCGAGGTACTGCAGACCATCGCTGCTGACCGCAAGCATCTGGGGGCACGCATTGGCGCTACGCTGGTGCTGCACACCTGGGGTTCGGCGCTGACGCATCACCCGCATGTGCATGGGATCGTGCCAGGCGGCGGGCTGGCCCCTGACGGCAAGTCCTGGGTGGCCTGCTCAGTGGGGTTCTTCCTGCCGGTGCGCGTACTGTCCAGGCTGCTGCGACGGCGCTTTATCGAAGAGCTGCTGCGCCTGCACCAGGCGGGTCGGTTGAGGTTCTTCGGCGAACTGGCGGCATTGGCTGATGGTGCCTGCTTCAGCCAGTGGCTGGCACCGATGCGCCAATGCGAGTGGGTTGTCTACGCCAAGCGGCCGTTCGCTGGCCCCCAGGCGGTGCTGGCCTACCTGTCACGCTACACGCACCGGGTGGCTATCTCCAATAGCCGACTCATTGCGATGGATGAGAGCGGAGTGAGTTTCAAATGGAAGGACTACCGGGCAAAGGGGAGCACGCGCCACAAGACCATGACGCTGGCGCCCCAGGAGTTCATGCGCCGATTCCTGCTGCATGTGCTGCCTGGTGGTTTCCACCGCATCCGCCACTATGGCTTGCTGGCCAATGGCCACCGCAGGGAATGCCTTGCGCTGGCGCGCCAGTTGTTGGAGGTCGCTCCTGACCAAGCCGCCACTCCACCCCGCAGCGACGAGCAAGCCGATAGGCCCTCCAGCGCAGCGCCACCAGTCTTTGTCTGTCGGCACTGCGGCCAGGCGATGGCCATCGTGCACAGTTGGATGCGCGGGCAGGCCATTCGGGCACCACCTCCATCATGAACAGTCCCCTGAACCAGCACTTGTCTTGGATGTCGATGTGCTTGGGCCCGTCGACGGGGTTGGTGCGTGCCCGGCGCTGGAAATGGCGGTCCAGAAAGCATGCTGTGCCTGGCGAAAGGGGCGCCATCGCAGTTGCACCAGTCCCCATCCACACACAATGGCACACTGGCGCTGCTCGATTGCGGGCTTTGGTCGTCAAGCTGCTGCCCAAATCCCCATAGCGTTTGCGCCCTGAACACCAACGTTGGCGTTCTTCGCGGTTTCCTCCCCCGAGGCTTGTGCGACACCTGCCCT
>NZ_JBUDZG010000068.1:0-2020 GCF_054950075.1 Acidovorax sp. Q11
TGTGGTGGTTGCTGTGCGGAGCTGTTCTTGAACCTGTAGCTGTCGTTGCCGGTTTCCAGAATATGGCAGTGATGCGTGAGGCGGTCCAGCAGCGCCGTGGTCATCTTGGCATCTCCGAACACATTGGCCCACTCGCTAAAGCTCAGGTTGGTGGTGATCACGACGCTCGTGCGCTCGTACAGCTTGGACAGCAGGTGGAACAGCAAAGCTCCTCCTGACGTACTGAACGGCAGGTAGCCCAGCTCATCCAGGATCACCAGGTCAGCGTAGGCCAGGCGGTGTGCGATCTGCCCCGGCTTGCCCTGGGCCTTCTCCTCTTCCAGTGCATTGACCAGCTCCACCGTGGAGAAGAACCTCACCCTGCGGTGATGGTGCTCAATGGCTTGCACCCCCAGGGCTGTGGCAATGTGGGTCTTGCCCGTCCCCGGTCCACCCACCAGCACCACGTTGTTGGCGTCCTCCAAGAATTCACAGCGGTGCAGCTGGCGCACCAGCGCCTCGTTCACCTCACTGTGGCCGAAGTCAAACCCAGCCAGGTCCCTGTACGCCGGGAACCTGGCCACCTTCAATTGGTAGGCCACCGAGCGCACCTCCCGCTCGGCGGTCTCGGCCTTGAGCAGCTGGGACAGGATGGGCTGTGCCGCCTCGAAGGCCGGTGCACCTTGCTCAGCCAGTTCCGCAACTGCCTGGGCCATGCCGTGCATCTTGAGCTCGCGCAGCATGATCACGATGGAAGCGATGGCGGGGTCATGACGCATAGCGCACCTCCCTCAATTGGTCGTAGCGAAGCACGTTGGCCTGGGGTTCTACCGCCAGCTTGAGGGCCTGGGGCGATGTGACCGGTGCTGGAGCGGGCTTGCCGTCCAGCAAGCGGTGCAGCACGTTCAGGATGTGCGTCTTGCTGGCAGCCCCTGACTCCAGTGCCAACTCCACTGCAGCGAGCACAGCCTGTTCATCGTGGTGCAGCACCAGTGCCAGTACCTCCACCATCTCCCGGTCGCCGCCGGGTTGCTTGAGCAAGGTGGCCTGCAGTCGCTTGAAGGCCGCTGGCAGTTCCAGGAACGGCGCGCCATTGCGCAAGGCCCCGGGCTTACGCTGCAGCACCGCCAGGTAGTGGCGCCAGTCGTACACTGTCTGTCCCGCACCATGGTGGTTACGCTCGATCAAGCGCTGGTGCTCGCACACGATCTGGCCTTCGGCGGCAATCACCAAGCGATCCGCGTAGACCCGCAGGCTCACGGGTCGGTTGGCGAATGGCGCCGGCACGCTGTAGCGGTTGCGCTCGAAGTGGATCAGGCAGGTGGGAGAGACTCGCTTCGTGTGCTCAACAAAGCCATCGAAGGGACGCGGTACCGGCATCAAGGCAGCCCGCTCCGCGGCCCAGACATCCGCAACGGTACCCGGCAGCTTGCCGTGCTCGATCTCGTGCCACAGGGTCACACAACGCTCCTGAAGCCAATCATTGAGCTCCACAAGGCCAGGGAATGGCGGCACCACCTGCCACAGGCGATGGCGGGCATCGCGCACGTTCTTCTCCACTTGGCCCTTCTCCCAGCCCGACGCGGGATTGCAGAACTCGGCCTCGAACAGGAAGTGGCTGACCATGGCCGCAAAGCGCGCATTGACGTCGCGCTCCTTGCCACGGCGCACCCGGTCTACGGCGGTGCGCATGTTGTCGTAGATGCCACGGCGGGGCACACCGCCCAGGACTGTGAATGCATGGTTGTGGGCATCGAACAGCATCTCGTGCGTCTGCAGGGGGTAGGCGCGCAGGTAGAACGCGCGGCTGTGGCTGAGCTTGAAGTGGGCTACCTGCAGCTTGGTGCGCACTCCTGCGAGAACAGCCCAGTCCTCGCTCCAGTCGAACTGGAAGGCCTCACCCGGGCCGAAGGTCAGCGGAACGAAGGTGCCGCGGCCGGTGGTCTGCAGGGCCACCAGGCGCTGCTCGTGCCAGATCCGGGCAAAGGCCGCTACCCGGTTGTAGGAGCCGCCGTAACCGAGCGCCTGCAGATCCACGTAC
>NZ_JBUDZG010000069.1:0-1735 GCF_054950075.1 Acidovorax sp. Q11
TGGCCTGCTGGGCAGGAACTTGGTGCGCCGCGTGCCGGGCCGATCTCAACCCAGACCTGCGCGGCATGTGAAGCCGCATCCGCATATGGCTTACAAGGGGTAGTGGGGGCTTAAGTTCGGTGGATTGCCCGCAGCTGACACTGCATATCGCGATCGGTGTCAGCTGTGGAGATAGGTCAATAGGAATTCGCGTCGCGACAGCACTAATCGGCGCAAGCGAAATAATAGAAACATCAAAAAAGGACAATGCATGTCAACTTGGGAACACAACTCGCAAGATTTTCAAAATCTAGTTAATTTAGTTAAAGGCCTAGCGGAGTCCATTAAATTTGCGACTTCTCAATTGGGTCAAAAACCTATTCCTGCCGAACTTGCGGAGCATATCAAGACGTTCAACAAAAATTTGCAAGATTTTATTGACATAGACGATATTGCATCTCCAAAAAATGTGGATCACGCTTATATGTTAGCCTCCAGAATGGCGACCTATGCACGCGCGATAGCAATGAGTCAATTTTATGATCAATACTTAAGAGGTGAAAACTCCTCAAAAGCAAATTTATTTAATCATATAAACCAAGTCGAAACCGTTGTAAAGGCTCGACCCGTATTACTCGAAATCTCAGAATCCGAAACAGAGAAACTTGATGGAATTCGTCTCAAATCCACAAGCGAAAAAATCGATGAGATTTCAAAAAAAATTGAGAATCTTCACAGCGCCCTGACCGCCTCTCAAAAGCGATCACTAGATTTAGATTCGTCCATTTCCGATCTAAGTCGGCGATTGGATGAAAAGTTTATTCAATTAGAACGAAGCACAGAAACATTTTTCTCAAAAATTCAAAGAGAAACAGACGATCGTGCTGAAAAAATATTTGATAACGTAAACAAAATCAACTCAAATCTCGAATTTAAGCAAGCAGAAATCGACGCTTTTATAGGCAATCTCACTCGAAAAGCCCTTAGTGGAAACTACATGCGCAGCGCAATCAAAGAGGAGAAAATAGCGAACGATTTTAGAAAAGCGGCGATTGCAATGATGATTGCTTTAGGGATTTTTGTTATAGGCACCCTAGCCCACATGGAGCTTCTGAATCTTGAACCACAGAAGAGTGCCCTACGCGCATTTAGCGCCATATTCTTTTCGTTCGTGATCGCATATTTAATTCGGCAATCAGCAGTGCACCGGGCTCAGCACCAGCGCCATCTTCAAACAGCTCTTGACCTACGGGCTATAGGCCCCTATGCAGCTGATATGCCCGATACCGACAGAAATGAAATAAAGAAACAGATCGCAGAAAAAATATTTGTACCCAAGGAGGCTTTAGCAGCAGGAGACAATGGTGGATTTGGCGCTCAAGAAATTATCAGCAAAGTCATTGACAAATTAGAATTACCGAAGAAAAATTAGAGAGCATTATCAGCATTGCCATGAAGTATGCGCAATAAAACTCGAAGTCTGCGCATTATTAAAGAACTTGGTCGATGCAGCGAAACATAAAAATCAAAACCAGCCTGCGGCAAAGAGCCAAATTTAAATAACGAGCGTATCCGACGAATATTTCTCAATTAACAATCGCTTAACGGTCAGCATCTTGGCGGCTTTGTAGGGCGGTCTCAAATCTGAAGTGCAACACCCTCACCGAGGGTAATGTACGCAAATGAGAACGAGATACGAACACTTGCAGCCAGAAGACAGAGTGACGTTGGCATCGCTGCGCCAGCAGGGCTGGAG
>NZ_JBUDZG010000070.1:0-1617 GCF_054950075.1 Acidovorax sp. Q11
TGATGTCTGCGATGGCCCGGGGGTCAGCGTCCATGCGGCGGTTCAGGCGGAAGGTGTTGTGGCTCTTCCAGCTGGGCACGGGGTTGCGCGGCACGCTCAGGTCGTCGTTGATGTTCGTGATGCTGTACGCGTGCTGGTTCCAGATGCTGCGCGTGGGCACCCAGCCTCCGTTGGCATCCTCAAATACCCGGACGCCTCCTCCAACATCTGCGTCACCATGCCGGCCATACTGGTTCCGAACAGTTACGAATTCAGCATGTCCATCGCGATCGGCATCCACGACGATGGGATATTCAAAGGTGGTCGCAGAGTCAGACCCAATCCGAATCAACTGATTGCCAGTCGCTCCGTCAAGCACAAATATGGAGGACTCATCCGAATAGAGAACCTTTGCTTTTCCGTCGCCCAGGAAGTCGAACGACGTTGAGCCCGTCATGCCAGAACCATAGTCCTTCGCAGGGATCCACCAGAGGACGGAGCCATCCGCGCGCAAGACGGTGTAGCTAAAGCGACCAGAAACACCGATATCAGGCACTCCATCGCCATCGAAGTCTGCAATTGTTGGAGGACCACCCCACACTCCATCAGAGTTAGGTACAAGAATTGGTCCCCACAACAACGCCCCAGAACGATCTAGCAGCGAAACTCGCCCGCTATTGATGTGAGCTATTTCTGGCGTCCCATCCGAGTCGAAGTCTGCAATCGCTACGTGACCCTCACCGACTTGCGAATTTTTCCAGACAAGACTCCCTTGATGGTCAAAAACACTGGCCCCAAGCAGAAGATTTTGCTTACCTGTGCCGAACAGGTCCGCAACCACCGGCAGCGAATAGGCGCGCGGATAACTGTAATCCGTCGAACCAAAGTACGGCCCATTTGCAGACCACAAGAGGGCGCCAGTTCTTCCGTTAAAGACGTCGCCCTTCATCACCACTTCTGGAACGCCATCTGCATCAAGGTCGGCAATAAACGCGCTCCCCCAAACCCCGCCGTTGCTAGGCATGAAGTCGCCGGTATCGCCATTCGTTGCAGACCAATAGACTTCACCGCTGACTCGATACGCGACAGGCAATCCAGTCTCTGAACTGGTTGCTACGATTTCAGGAATTCCATCCCCATCCAAATCAGCTGCAGCAAGGCCACCGACATTGACGACCTTTCTGGCCGCAATGCTCCGCACTTCTGATCCGTCCACGCCCGAGAGAATGCGGATCGTGCCGCTGGGGTTTGTGTAGTACCCCTCGTAGCTGACGACGACGATGTCCGAAACATCTTCGCTGTTCACCTTCCCATCTCCATTTGTGTCGCGAGTGGGAATGGCTATCGGAGCCATCATTACTTGTTTTGAGGTCGGGTTGGAACTGCCGTCCCCGCTCCACTCCCACTTAAGCTTGGGAGTAAAAGCCCCGCCGCCCTGAGGCACGAACAGCACATCCTGCGCACTGGAGCGCACGTTGTTCGCCTTGTCACTCTCGGCCAGCGCACCCGAGGGGTCCACCACCACATGGATGGGCGCATCGCGGAACGGCAGCAAGCCCGAGACATCGATCGTCAGTGTCTGGGACTGGCCCGTGCCCAACGCCGCTGTCAGCGTTGCCTGGCCCAGCACGGTGTCGG
>NZ_JBUDZG010000071.1:0-1559 GCF_054950075.1 Acidovorax sp. Q11
CGAATCCAAGGGTTAACCCTGATATTTCTTGCCATGGGGGTGTTCCGCGTCAAGTGAAGATTTGCAAGAAAAACCAATTAAATCAATGGGTTACGGGTGATATTTTAGCTTAAGTGCGGTGGATTGGCAGCGTAACGGGGAGCGTGTGCAGTAAACGTCCGGATCAGGTTAGACAAAGTGCGCAACCGACAACGTGGCTTCGCGCTTTGTCTGGAAACTGTCTCACAAGAAAAAAATGCCTTAATAGACCTGTCCGAGGCTTGCTTGCTAAGCGGGGTCATTATCAGGAGCTGGGAGCGATTTAACGATTTCGGGATCGTGTTCAAGTTGCGCAACTTTGCCCAGTTCAATCATCGTGTCTGATCGAATCTTTTCAATTTTATTGGTATATTCGATTGCCTCCTTTTCATCTTTGGTGGGTTCGTCAGGGTTTTTAACCGTTGGCTTGGCTGGGGGCGTTAGTCTTAAACTGATTTTTGAGCCCTCGGAAATCTTCTTGCTTAAACGCTTTAAAGATTGTGTCAGAGCATTCTTCAGTTCAGATTTTCTACCTTCATCGTTTCCGGTGTAATACTCATCGACTAAGTTGGAAGCAAGCGTGCTCAAATTTTTTCCGGCGGATTCTTTGAGGTGTTTTTCGTAATCTCTTACGACATTTTTGGGTGCGTTTGTTTCGAGAAGTTTGTTGAGCAATTCTTTTGAGGTTATTAATTCTCTTAGAACTTCATTGATGCCGCGTAGGCACTTTGCTAGCCCAAAAATAATAAGCGGAGCCGCAGCTAGGTAGAACTGCCAGGAGCCCGTTGCGAGCGTCCTAATGGTGGGTTCTGTTCGTTCGGGGTCAAATATCTCCGAAATGGTTATTAAATCTCTATGCCATTCCTTAGCTTCTGTTGCAAGTTCATTGAGTGTTTTTGTTTCTTCGTCGGCCGGAATCTTTATTTCAATCTCGGAATCACCCTCGCCTTCGCCTTCAAAAGGAACGTCGAGTTCTGAGAAAGCGTTGTCAACTGTTGATAGGCTAGATAATTTGTGTCTAAAATCGGTTTGAAGATTTTGCAATGCTTGAACTGCAGCGTGTGGTGTAAGTTGATTAGATGATATGGATTTTTTGATGTTTTCAAAAAGACCATTTCCTATATATTCACGTAATCCAAACTGATTGATGAAGTCTGCCACTTCCATTTTTGGGCTGTTCAGGGAACTCTCTGCGAGAGCTTGCCTTGTCGCTTCTAGTTGGCTCTTATATTGATCGAGAAGCTGTGGTTGCCCTGGTTGCGAGCTGACATTGCTAAGTGCATTAATTAATCGGCTCAGTTCTTCACTGGCATTTGTTTTTCTGAGATCATTTACTACAGCGTTGACTGCAAAGTGAAATCGAGCGATATCCATATCATTAATTCGAATGTGAAGTGTTCGGGCACTATAGCGTGGCGGTCTCAAATCTGAAGTGCAACACCCTCACCGAGGGTAATGTACGCAAATGAGAACGAGATACGAACACTTGCAGCCAGAAGACAGAGTGACGTTGGCATCGCTGCGCCAGCAGGGCTGGAGCA
>NZ_JBUDZG010000072.1:0-1545 GCF_054950075.1 Acidovorax sp. Q11
CCCTGAACACCAACGTTGGCGTTCTTCGCGGTTTCCTCCCCCGAGGCTTGTGCGACACCTGCCCTCAGGTCGGGGGCGCTCATCGCTCGGGGGTATTCCGGGCAGGTATCTCACAACCCTAAACAGAAGCCGTCCTTGGGCTTCACGCTCCGTCACACGGTTTAAGCCCTATTTTTCTTTTCAGGAACCTAGATGTTCGGTGTCTTCAGAGCCAAGCCGGGGCAGGTGAGAACAGAATTTTTCCAGGTGACTGCTAAGGTCGCTCGCGGCACAAACCTTGATTTGGCACCCGCAGCAATCGGCGCTTACGTCACGGCGTACGCAGCAGCTGCGAACGCTGAAATCGCCGTTGAGCTGATTCAGGGAAGGCTCGCTGAGCTGGGCTTTGAATCACTCGAATGGCGTAGCCCTGTCATCAGCTTGAACGTGGAGTATTGGGGCGCGTACGTTGAGCGGGAATGGCCGGAAATGGCAGCGAAGCTTCCCTCACGGCAGGAAATTGTGACCCTCGGCGGCCCCCAAGTCTTCGTAGGGGCAGTTGCTGGTTTCGAAGCACCAAAGGCCTCCATTAGCGCGAGCGACCACGTCGCTGAAGAAATGCTTCGCTATCTCGCTGATGTTTGCAACGGGGTTCAAGAGGCCAAGGAAGTTCGGTCCGATGCCTTTAACGCAGCCCATGTCTTGTGTCGCGAGCTAGCCACCCAATTCAAGGGAAGCGAGTTGCTTCCACGAAAGCTCCTCGAGGCGCTGTTCAGCGTCGCAAACCTGCTAGAAAACGAGGCTCCGTACTGCCCCAGCCCGTCGCGAGTGCAGGCGTTGGCCAATTCGGTCCACCAGACCTTCGGATGCCTCATTGGCGGTGAAACTCACGATGACAGGTTACCTGGGATTCCGCGCATCTCTTAAGGTCTGAACGCAATGTCTGCTCTGGAGCTAACCGAACTTCAGCTCAGGGCCCACTGCAGGCAACGGCGATGCCACTTTCATGGCCGTTAGCTGACGTTCAGGGCTCACGACACCCAACGCATTTTCTGTTCAGCTATTTCGCCGGATGGACTGAAGCGGATCGTGACTCCGTAGCCGCAGCGTGACGCCCATTGCACCTGAATGCCCATTTCAGCCTTGGCTTCGTCAATGCAGAACGCGATGTAGGGAACGCGCTGGACCTTGGCCGCAGAGTCGGAGATCAAGGTGCCGTTCAATAGACGCCACGTGCTCAGAGGCTTGTTTTTGAACGGATAGCTCAGGTCATCAACATCGAACTGAGGGAACTGCGCAACTGGAAGATCGGTGGCGTTGAATGACGCGCCCATTTCTTGCCACGCATGAGCAATCCAAGCTTCTGCCGCATCGAGAATTGCCATATGCGTGCTGTTGTGTTGGGCCACCTGAAACCTGCCATTCGCGAGTGACCGTTGTTGTTTAGGGTTGTGAGATACCTGCCCGGAATACCCCCGAGCGATGAGCGCCCCCGACCTGAGGGCAGGTGTCGCACAAGCCTCGGGGGAGGAAACCGCGAAGAACGCCAACGTTGGTGTTCAGGGC
>NZ_JBUDZG010000073.1:0-1519 GCF_054950075.1 Acidovorax sp. Q11
GCATCCCCCGTCCTCGAACTCACCGCGCGCTTGGTTCTCGATGTTTGGTTGCGCCGCAGCGCACCAGTCACCCATCAGGATCAAGGCTTTGGACATAGCGCAGTGATGCGCCTTGCCTGCGGCCCCTGGCGGCATTCACCGCCCCAGAAAACCCTCTGTTCCCCAGCCCGTCCAATCATCGCGAGCCTTGTGGATCGCACAGGTCTTGTGGCTGCCGGTCTGTGATCGATCACGGGCGATCGTTCTGACGATCCGGCTCCAACCCCATCTGGCTCAGGCTGCGGGCGCTGCGAACTCCTTGAACTTTGGGGCGGGATCGACGCGGGCAGGCATTCAGGTCTCATGGTTGTGAACCAACCCCAGTTCGGCCTTGCCCGCGCCGTCCCTTCACTCGTCAATCCTGCTCAACCGAAGGCCCGCGCCGCATCGAACGGCGTGCCCGTCTTCATCACATGAAAGCAGGCCCGCGCCAGCTTGTGCGCCACCGCCTTGATGGCCACGACCTGCAGCGTCTTGGCGCACTTCTTCTGGAACCAGCGCCGGATCGTCTCGTCGTAGCGCACCGCAAAGTGTGCGGCTTCGATGGAGGCCCAGGCCAGGTGCTTGTTGCCGCACTTGGCGTTGCCGCTGCCCTTGTTCTTGCCGTTGGACTCGCGCCGGCTGTCCACGGTGCGGGCGTAGGATGCAAAGTTGCCTGCGCTGGCAAAGCGGCTCATGTCGCCGGACTCCAGCGCGATGGTCAGCGCCAGGGCCTTGCCGATGCCGGGGACGGTGTTGAGCGCTTGGAAGACTTCACGCGGCCTGGCTTGCTGGAGGATGACGCGCTCCAACAAGCGAATCTGTTCGTCCAGACAGTCCATCACGGCGAGGTTGGCCTTGAGGGCCAGGGCTTGCTCGGGCAACAGCGGCATGGCGTCGATGTCGGCGGCTTGCCAGCGCTTGATGTCATTGCCCTTGGCATGCGCGCCCAGGTTGCGGGCGATGAGGTTCTGCATGCTCAGGACCTGGCTGGTGCGCTGGCGCACGAGCTGGCCGCGCTTCCTGAGCAGGTCACGCAAGGCGCGTTCGTGGCGCGGGTAGATATGCCCGGTGGGCAGGATGCCCAGCCGCAGCAGGTGGGCCAGGTGGCGGGCGTCGTCGAAGTCACCCGTGTGCTTGAGCCCGTCGTACTGCTTGACGGCGCAGGTGTTGACGAGGTGGACGGCGAAGCCTGCGTCCTGCAGCCCGTCGACGAGCCAATACCAGTTGTAGGTGGACTCGATGGCGATGCCTTGAATCTCGCCGGGGCAGCTGCGCAGGGCCTGCTCAATCTTGGCCAGGTCGTTGGAGAGTCGCTTGCTGAACACGATGCGATCCGATTCATCCAGCACGCACAGCACGCTGTTGTTGCTGTGCAGGTCAATGGCTGCGTACAGTGTCATGTCGGTCTCCTTCGGGGGCTTGCCCGCTTGATCTGGAAACCAAACGGTAGGCCCGTGAACGGGGATCGACAACTCGGGCTAGATGATTCTTCAGGTCT
>NZ_JBUDZG010000074.1:0-1504 GCF_054950075.1 Acidovorax sp. Q11
ACTTGGCTTGCCAAGGCCGTGGGGCTCCATCTTTGCCCATTGTGCGTCTGTCAGTACCCATCGAATGCTCATCTGCCTATTGCACCATATCCCCGTGCTCGGCTGAAATGATTCTCAACAGACCCTAAACTGGCACGCAGAAAACGCCGCAAGGGGCTTATAGCCTAGCTTTGTGGCGCGTGAGCTGCATGAAAAAGCATTACTAAATTCAGCCATGAAACCCGCCGCCCCTCCTGTGTTGCGCGCCACACGGTTGCAGGATTTGGTCCGTGAGCGAATTCGTTCCAAACACTGTAGCTTTGCGCATACGGCTGGGCCACGCCATGGAGTCGTTCATCGTCGAGCGACGGCTCTGTGGCTGTGGACTGACGGACTGCTCTGGGCCCCAAGCGGCCTCTTGCGTTAGGTCAGCTGACCGGAGCGAGAATGCGAGCAAAACTACCTGGGAGCTTTTCTTGACCACCGTTGCCATCACCCCTGCAATCAACGTCAGCAACAACGATGGCTTTGTGCTGTTTGGCGGCGTGAACGTACTCGAGTCCAAGGACATGGCGCTGCGCGCTGCGGAGGAATACGTCCGAGTCACCCGAAAGCTTGGCATCCCCTATGTCTTCAAGGCGAGCTTTGACAAGGCGAATCGCTCCTCTATCCACTCGTTCAGAGGCCCCGGCTTGGAAGAGGGTCTGAGAATTTTCGAGGCGGTCAAGGCAGAGTTTGGTGTTCCCGTCATCACCGACGTGCACGAACCATGGCAGGCGAATCCCGTCGCTGAAGTCGTGGATGTTTTACAGCTGCCTGCGTTTCTCGCTCGCCAGACTGATTTGGTCGTGGCTCTTGCCAGGACGGGCAAGGTCATTAACGTCAAGAAGCCTCAGTTCCTGAGCCCACCGCAAGTGCTCAACATCGTCGAAAAAATCAGAGAAGCCGGTAATTCTCCCGTCATTCTGTGCGACCGAGGAACCTGCTTCGGCTATGACAACCTGGTAGTAGACATGCTTGGCTTCGGAGTAATGAAGAAGGTCACCGGAAACTTACCTGTCATCTTCGACGTTACCCATGCCCTACAGCAACGCGAGGCGAACGCTGCCGTCTCTGGCGGTCGCCGTGACCAAGTGGTTGAACTGGCCCGCGCCGGTCTAGCCGTAGGGTTAGCAGGACTCTTTCTTGAAGCACATCCCGACCCGCAACAGGCCAAATGCGATGGTCCCAGCGCTCTGCCGTTGGACCAGTTAGAGCCTTTCCTCGCACAGTTGAAAGCTCTGGACGACTTGGTGAAGTCATTCGCGCCTTTGCATATCCGCGCCTGAATGTGACATCGCGAATCAACAAATTCGATCTCGGCCGCTTGGGCTGCTGGCGGTGTTGAAGGACTGCTCTTGGCCGGAGGACTAAACCGCTCGCGCGGTAGCCCGCCGCGAAGGCCCTGACAGTAACTACACATCGCGCCCCTGTCTATGTTGGCGAGCGAGGCAATCGGCCTCTTTCTTCGACAGGAGCGCGATCA
>NZ_JBUDZG010000075.1:0-1501 GCF_054950075.1 Acidovorax sp. Q11
TTGGCCTGCCCGGTGGCGTCAAAGTACCCCGTCCGGCTGGCCTTCAGGGTGATGGCCCCTGGCACCACACCATTGATCAGGTACAGCCCGTTGGCATCGGTTGTGCCCGTCATGGCCTGACCGGTGATGGAGATGGTCACACCAGCAAGGGGGGAGCCGCTTGCGCTGTCCCGCACGGTGCCGCTGATGACGGCGGTGCTGCTGCTGGCAGGCACCAGCATTTGCACGGTGCCCAAGTCCGTGGTCTGTCCGGTCTGCAGGGTGGCGGTGATCTGTACGGTGCTGTACCCCGTTGCCGTGGCGGTCAGGGTGTAGGCCCCGGGGGTCAGCCCTTGTACCTGTATCTGCCCTGATGCGTTACTGCTGGCGCTGAGGTTGCCAGCGCCCGTGCCGGTGAGTTGCACGCCAGCGATGGGGGTGCCTGTGCTTCCATCCACAAACTGGAGCTTCAGTGCGGCCTGGGCAGGGTTGACAGGAGCGCGGCCCGTCAGGACGAGGGCCCGCAGGGCCACGGCGGTGGTCCAGGGGTCGTTGTTGTTCCAGGCCCCGTTGGTGGCCTGGCCTGCAAGAAGCCAGGTTTGGACGGCCGATGCGAGGGTGGGTTGTGTGCCGCTGTAGGGATGGACAGCTTCGTAGACGAGCGCCGTGACGCCGACGTTGGATTGCCAGTGTCCGGCTGCATTGACCTGTGCCAGCAGGTAGCTGGCAGCTTTGTCTGCAATGGCTGAGGCAGCGGCTGAGCGCTGGCGGTGTTCCAGCAGGCCGCGCAGAACGCTGGCGGTGGTCAGCAGGTCACTGCCTGTGCCTGTCCCTGTGCCGATGGTGAAGCTTCCATCTGCCTTTTGTTGTTGCTGCAGCCAGGCCAGGGTGGGGTCGGTCTGGGCGCTGCTCCACTGGCTGGCCAGGGCCTGCAGGGCCCAGCCGGTGTCCAGTGCGCTGGGGCCTGTCTGGCCCTCGAAGGCTGCAAAGCCATTGGTGGCTGTGCGGCGGCTTTGCAGTTCGGAGGTGCGTGGAATCTGGCTTTGCTGTTGCTGCAGCCACTGGGTGCAGGCCAGCACTTCAGTGACGGTCTCGCCAAAGGGGGCGCTGTCCAGGGCGGCGGTGAGGGCTGCAGGTGCAGCTCCCGGGCCGGAGAGTTCCAGCAGGGTGCGGGCGACTTCGCAACGGCTTTGCGCCACAGTGGCGGCGCTGGAGACACTGGCAAGCTGCCCGCCTGTCTGGACCTGCGCCTGGAGCCAGGTGAGACCTTTGGCGGTATCCGCAGAGCCGATGCTGGGAATGGCCGCCACCAGGGCGAGGCACAGCCACTGCCGCACGGCAGTGGCTGCGCGGTGAACTACCGTCGCGCGCATGTAGGAGATCCCTCTCTTCTCTCATCGCGCGCGCAGAAAGTGTCTACGACCAATGCGTGTTGGCCTTACTCCCCTGGCTTGCAGATGCAGAGCTTTGTTGCAAACTGTTCTTATTGGCAGCGGATGTTACTGGGGTTGACGCTGTAAAC
>NZ_JBUDZG010000076.1:0-1497 GCF_054950075.1 Acidovorax sp. Q11
TGATGTCTGCGATGGCCCGGGGGTCAGCGTCCATGCGGCGGTTCAGGCGGAAGGTGTTGTGGCTCTTCCAGCTGGGCACGGGGTTGCGCGGCACGCTCAGGTCGTCGTTGATGTTCGTGATGCTGTAGTTGAACTCGTTCCACACACTACGGGTAGGTACCCAGGAGTTGTTCAGATCCTCGAACACTCGAATACCGACAAACCTGCCTGCATCCTCGGGCACGATGATGTCCGCGTGGCCATCGGCATCCACATCGGCCACCAATGGGTATTCAGCCCCGGTAAGCGACCCGCTATCCGTAGAGAACACAGTTTTACCGGTAGCACCGTCCAGGACAAACAATCGCACTTCGTCTCGATAGACGATTTCCACTTTGCCGTCGCCGTCGAAGTCAAAGGCCGTCGAGCCTGTAGACGAAGACGAATAGTCCTGCACCACCGACTGCCAAAGAATCGAGCCGTCTGCTTTCACAACCGTGTAGTACCCCGCACCAGCGACACCGATTTCTGGCACACCATCGCCATCAAGATCGGCAGCCGTTGGAACGCCCCCGTGGCCACCACCCAAATAAACGTTCCAAAGAAGGTTGCCCTGATCATCCGAGAGGAACAGCGAACCATTCGATACGAGCGCGAACTGTGGTTTGCCGTTGCTCAGAAAGTCTGCAACAGCGAATCGGTACACACTATTGATCGGAAGCGACACGATCGGATTGCCGGTGCTGTCATAGATCTTGCCTCCACAGAGAATTTGCAAGCCAGCCCTGTCAGGGAATAGCTTGGAGGCGTAAGTGCTGTGATCAACTACACAATCGGCCAGGGTGAATTTGAGCTGCCCCTTGTTGTCGAAGACCGAGTTACCGAACAGGATTTCTGGAACACCGTCCGCATCAAGGTCGGCTACAGATATCGCAATAGGCACACTACCCGTTACCTGGAACTTGAGCGTCCCGTCGTTGCGGAAAACCGAGAAGCCTCCATTGACATTGATGGCCAAGATTTCTGGCACGCCATCCATGTCCAGGTCTGCAAGCGCAAGCCCTGTCTGACTGTGCGCACCACCGAAACTACTGGCAGGAATCCGCAGAATCTGCGCACCCGTTGATCCGTCAACGACATAAATATCGGAGGGAGCGAAGTAGCTTCCGTTGTACGCCGTGAACACTACTTGTGGTGTGTCTTGCGCGTCGATTCGACCGTCTCCATTGGTATCGCGGATTCGGCCGACCACGGGCGACATCATGACCCCGCCACCCGTCCATTGCCATTTCTCCTTGGGCGCGAATGTCCCAACCTGAGGCACAAACAGCACATCCTGCGCACTGGAGCGCACGTTGTTCGCCTTGTCACTCTCGGCCAGCGCACCCGAAGGGTCCACCACCACATGGATGGGCGCATCGCGGAACGGCAGCAAGCCCGAGACATCGATCGTCAGTGTCTGGGACTGGCCCGTGCCCAACGCCGCTGTCAGCGTTGCCTGGCCCAGCACGGTGTCGG
>NZ_JBUDZG010000077.1:0-1495 GCF_054950075.1 Acidovorax sp. Q11
CGCCCTGAACACCAACGTTGGCGTTCTTCGCGGTTTCCTCCCCCGAGGCTTGTGCGACACCTGCCCTTAGGTCGGGGGCGATCGTCGCTCGGGGGTGTTCCGGGCAGGTATCTCACAACCCTAAACAGAAGCCGCCGGTCAACTCAAATGAAAGCGGCCCCTTGCCGCAGCGTGTCCGTGTCGACTGCCATGTTATGCGTCATGCCGGAACCTCGGCCAGGACTGCTCCAGTAGACGCGAGCACGTAGCGGCCGACAACTCCTGGACAGGGGTGAATGTCGAGCCAGACAACGTCATCCGGACCGCATTGCACAAGGGCATTGACCAAATCCTCAGTTGCACGGACTACTCCATCTCGCGGATGCGTAAGGCCATCGCGATGTATTTCCAAACGCAGCCGCATGATCTTAAAGAGCTCGCCGGCTCGCGTTGCGCTCCGCTCGGAATTCATGACGTATAACGTTCGAGGTAAGGGGCGGCTTGCGGCTTGCGGCTTGCGGCTTGCCGCAAGACGTCCCCTTGACTGATGGGATGGACTCCCCCGTTTGTTTGCGCGAGATTGGCGCACTGGTCTTCATTGGCGTGGGGATCAGGTCTTCAAACGAAAGGAGTCCGACATGCATGCTACTACCGTGGCCGTCGACTTGGCCAAATCCGTTTTCCAGATCGCCGTTGCCGATGACCAATGGCGCATCATCGAAACCCAGCGCCTGACCCGCTCGCAGTTCGAGCGCTGGTTCGTCAACCGCTCGGTCGGCCTGGTCGTCATGGAAGCCTGCGGCTCGGCCCACCACTGGGCGCGTTGGCTCAACTCGTTGGGCATTGAGGTTCGTTTGTTGCCCGCCCAGTACGTTCGTGCCTATGTGAGGCGCAACAAGACCGACGCCACGGATGCGGCTGCCTTGCTCGAAGCAGCCCGTGCCTGCGATATTCGCCCCGTGCGTGTGAAGTCAGTGGAGCAACAGGCTTTGCAGGGGCTGCACCGCATCCGCTCCCTGTGGATGGGCACCCGCACCTCGCGCATCAATGCCCTGCGGGGGTTCTGTCGGGAGTTCGGCATCGCTGTTCCTGTAGGTGCGCGCACGGGCATCGAAGTCATCGGCCGCGTGTTGGCCGACCCACAGTCGGCTGTGCCTGAGCTGATCCGCCACACGGCTTCGCAATTGCTCGAAGAGATCCGTCTGCTGGAAGCGCGCATCGCCCAGGTGGAGAGACAACTGAGCCAGGCTGCCAGGCAAAGCCCGGCCTGCACGCTGCTGCTGTCGATACCCGGCATTGGACTGCTCAGCGCCACAGCCTTGGTGGCAGCCACCTCGGGCGATGTGACGCACTTCCAAGACGCACGCCACTTCTCCAGCTGGTTCGGTTTAACGCCCCGCGAGTACAGCTCGGGCGGCAGCCGCTACCTGGGGCGCATCTCCAAGAAAGGCGACCGCTACCTGCGCATGCTGCTCACGCACGGCGCGCGCAGTGTGCTGCGAGCGGCCAAGGTGGC
>NZ_JBUDZG010000078.1:0-1472 GCF_054950075.1 Acidovorax sp. Q11
TGAATCGCCCCGGTTTTGAACTGACCCCCAGAAGTTGGACAAACTTCAAGGGGTTACATGAAGAAGTACAAAACGGAGTTCAAGCTGGAAGTGGTTCAAAGCTTCTTGGCTGGCGAAGGCGGCGCGAAGCTTTTGGCTCGGCGGTGGTCGGTTCCCGAGGAGAAGGTACGCACTTGGGTGAGCCACTACCGCCTGCACGGCATAGACGGATTGCGCCCCAAGCGCAGCACGTACAGTGCGCAGTTCAAACTGCAGGTACTGTCCCATCAGGATCGCGAACAGCTCTCCAGCCGCCAGGTCGCGGCGATCTATGACATCCGCAATCCAAACCAAGTCGTGGTCTGGCGGCGCACTCTCGATCAAGGCCGCCTGCAGGCGCGCGAGCGCGGGAATGAAGAACAACCCAAGATGAAGCCAAAACGACGCTCTGCCGCACCGTCGAGCACGGTCGTTGCTGATGCGGAGAAAACCCTGCGAGAAGAGAACGAACGACTACGCGCGGAGGTCGCGTACCTAAAAAAATTGCAGGCCTTGATTCGGTCGAAGAGATCAGCTGCGCCGACAAAGCGCATCTGATTGCCGGGTTGAGGCATCACCATAAATTGGCATACCTGTTGCAGGTCGCAGGCCTGCCACGCAGCACGTTCTACTACCAATGCCAGGCGAGCCAGCGCGCCGACCAGCAAAGCGCCTTGGAGGCCAGGATCCGCACTGTCTATGACGAGCACAAAGGACGCTACGGCTACAGACGGATCACGGCCGCGTTGTGCAATGGGGTGGCGGAACCGGTCAACCACAAGTGCGTGCAGCGTCTGATGCAAAAGATGGGGCTACGTGCGTTGATCCGGGCGAAGAAGCGCTCCTGGCATGTCCCGGGCACGAGCGATGCGCACGTACCCAACGTTCTGCAGCGCGACTTCTGCGCGACCGCGCCAAACCAGAAATGGGCGACCGATGTCACCGAGTTCAATGTAAGCGGCCAAAAGCTCTACCTGTCGGCCTGCATGGACCTGTACAACGGCGAGATCGTCGCGTACCGCATGGCAAGGCGGCCGGTCTTCGAGATGGTTTCCAGCATGCTTGAGGCCGCGCTCTCGCGGACCAACTGCGTCGCAGGCCTGATCGTGCATTCCGACCAAGGTTGGCACTACAAGATGCAGCCCTACCGAGCGATGCTCGTGCGACGCGGAGTCGAGCAAAGCATGAGTCGCAAGGGCAACTGCTTCGACAACGCGGCGATTGAAAGCTTCTTCGGCACCCTGAAAGCCGAGTACTTCCGTCTCGAAAGGCCCGATAGCATTGATGCGCTCGAAGCAGGCGTGCATGATTACGTCCACTACTACAACCACGAGCGCATCAAGCTCCGGCTGCAGGGGCTCAGTCCGGTGGAATACCGATTGAGAAGCACCGCCTAATCGGCGGAATCGTGACCGTCCAACTTCTGGGGGTCAGTTCAAAACCGGGGCGATTCA
>NZ_JBUDZG010000079.1:0-1434 GCF_054950075.1 Acidovorax sp. Q11
CCAATCCACCGCACTTAAGCTAAAATATCACCCGTAACCCATTGATTTAATTGGTTTTTCTTGCAAATCTTCACTTGACGCGGAACACCCCCATGGCAAGAAATATCAGGGTTAACCCTTGGATTCGATAGCGCAGCCCTTGCGCACCTGCTCGCCGATCTGAGCCAGCACATCCACAGCGATACCTTCACCCAAGCCGCACGGCTTTCCCAACACCCCAACGCCTTCACGCGCAGCCGCAAACTGCCCTTGCCCTGTCTCATCGGGGCCTTGCTCAGCCAGCGCGCCTCCTCCCAGCAAGTCATGCTCGATAGTTTCTTTGGAAGCTTGGCCGGGGATGGTGATGGTGATGGGGCTGGTCTCGGACATGTGCGCGGTGTCTCTGACCGCGCCTTTGCCAAGGCCCGCAGCCACCTCGATTGGAATGCCCTGCACGAGCTCAATGCGCGTGTGCTCGCGGCTGCTGATGCCTTTGTACCCCGCTGGCACGGACGGCGTGTGGTGGCCGCTGATGCCAGTGTGCTCATGCCCGCCCTGCGCGCTTGCCATCGGGTACGGGTAGCCAGCGCAGATCAACGCTTGTTTGCCCTGTACTTGCCTGGCGCCGAACTGTGCTTGCATGCCCGCGTGTATAGCGCCCAGGTGCCCGAGCGGCAGATGCTGTTTGAAGCCTTGGAGCAATTGGGGCCTTCGGATGTGCTGGTGCTGGACCGGGGGTATCCCGCCAGTTGGCTGGTGGCGCATTTGCTGGAGCGGGGCATAGGCTTTTGCATGCGCTGCGACAAAGCCAATGGCTGGGTGGCCATGCAGGCGTTCTTGCAAAGCCACCAGGACGAAGCCATCGTGCAACTGAGGACACCCAGTGCGCAGGATGCCAAAGACTACGAGTGCTCGGGGGCTGCCCCCTGGGTGCGTTTGGTGCGCTGTATCTCCAGCACCGGGCAGGTGCGGGTGATGGCCACCAACTTGCCAGCGCAGGACTTCCCGGCATCGGTGTTTGGGGATCTGTATCACCAGCGCTGGCGGATTGAAGAGGCGTTCAAGCGGTTAAAGCACCGCCTCAAGCTCGAGAGTGTCTCGGGGCTGACGCAGCAAGCGCTGCTGGTGGATGTGGCGGCCAAGGTGTTGGCGGACAACCTGGCAGCGTTGGTGTGCATGGCAGTGCAGACTGCCCACCAGCTGCAGCCTGATGACCGGGTGTGCAACCGAGCGTATGCAGCGGTCGTGATGCAGCGCTGGTTGCCGCGTGCGCTGCTGCTCTTACGGGGCGGCTTGCAGGGGCTGCAGGAGTCGATTGCCCATGCTATTGGCCTGCTGGGCAGGAACTTGGTGCGCCGCGTGCCGGGCCGATCTCAACCCAGACCTGCGCGGCATGTGAAGCCGCATCCGCATATGGCTTACAAGGGGTAGTGGGGGCTTAAGTTCGGTGGATTG
>NZ_JBUDZG010000080.1:0-1388 GCF_054950075.1 Acidovorax sp. Q11
CAGGCTGAAGAAATACTCCCCAGATTCCAAGCCCGTCCTGCCCCACAGCCGCAGGCTGGCTCGCTTTTTTCACATTCCGGGATTAGCGGGCCCAATTGGGCGTTTTATTGCACTTCGGAGGCCGCTTTTGCCTCCGTTTGCCCTCAATGCGTCCCCTGCAGACGCACCTGTCCCCATTGCTCCAGCGTGCGCATGCGCACCAGGTTGTAGCCGGCCATCGTCAGCACGAACATCTGGTCCACGCGTTTGATTCCTCGCACCATCACCTGCCTCATGCCGCCCACGGTCTTGGCCCAACCAAAGCCTTGCTCTATGAGCTTTCTCTTTTGTTGCGATACCGCGTAGCCTTCACTTTGCGCTATGGCTTCGGGCACGGCCGAGTTTCTGCCTGACTTGTTCTGGGCCACATGGGGGATGACGTTCATGGCCTGGCAGGCCTCAATGAATTCGCGTGCGTCATAGCCCTTGTCCGCTCCCAGCGTGATGGTTCGCGCGGGATCGGCCTGTGCCTGTCGGGCGTCGTTGACCATGGCCTTGGCCGCTTCGCGCTCTGCGTATCCATCGGCCAGCGTGACCACTGCATTGGCCACCAGGCCGTGGCGGTTGTCGCTCAGGGTGTGGCCCATGTAGCGCAGCTCGCTGGCGGTTTTGCCTTTGCGGTACAGCCGGGCATCGCCGTCCGTTGTGGATTCATGGGTGTCGTTGCTGCGCCGCTGGCCCTTGAAGTTGCCGCCATCGCTGTGGGCTTTGGTATCGGCACCATGGCCATCACGATCATCACCGCTCGCGTCATCGTCGCCTTTGCGCACGAAGCTCTTGTGGCCCGCCCAGGCCTGGATGAGCGTGCCGTCCACGCTGAAGTGCTCGCCCGAGAGCCATTGTTTGTGGTCGGCGATCTTGAGCACTTCGTTGAAGAACTCGATCACGGCGTCGTGTTCGATCAGCCGCTCGCGGTTCTTGGTGAACACGCTGGGCACCCAGACCTCATCGTCCATGGACAGGCCGATGAACCAGCGAAACAGGAGGTTGTACTGCACCTGCTCCATCAACTGGCGTTCCGAGCGCACGCTGTACAGCACCTGCAGCAGCATGGCGCGCAGCAGCTTCTCGGGGGCGATGCTGGGGCGCCCGCCCTTGATGTCTGCTTCGTACATGCGCGAGAACAGGACATTCATCTTGGTCAAGGCGGTGTTGACCATCTTGCGAACGGGGCGCAGGGGGTGCGAGGCGGGAACGAAGTCTTCGAGCTTGCGAACACAGAACAGGCTTTCGGTGAAGGTGTCGGCGCCGCGCATGGGGGTCAAGGTCAAGTGATGTGGGAGGCTCCGGTGAGCTTACCGGGGGTTGGGCTGCTGGGCTGGATGCGTGGGAGGTATTTCTTCAGCCTG
>NZ_JBUDZG010000081.1:0-1329 GCF_054950075.1 Acidovorax sp. Q11
TCTTCCGGCTCTCCCGCAGCCGCTTGTAGCGTGTGGCGACGCGGTGACGCAGATTCCATGTCGGCACGGGACATTCACGATCCCACAACAGATGCCGGATATACGACTGCAGGTGCTTTACCCGCTGATCCCCAATCGATCAGGCTCTTGTTGTTGCGGGGGAGTCCATATACGAGGGGTTAGGCCGCACTGCGCCCCCAAATTCCGGCGGCGAGCGCAAGAACGACTCCAACCAAGACGACAGCGCCAAACTTGTGTTGCTTTTGGTCAAGTGCCTCGAACCTCGACCAGTCTTCTGACTCCGCCGCGCGCCGCCGCTTGAAGACGAGCCAGACACAGTAGGCGTTCGCGGCAAT
Organism: Acidovorax sp. Q11; assembly: GCF_054950075.1. Lineage (NCBI taxonomy): Bacteria > Pseudomonadati > Pseudomonadota > Betaproteobacteria > Burkholderiales > Comamonadaceae > Acidovorax > Acidovorax sp. Q11. Next base: position 357 of record NZ_JBUDZG010000081.1, read on the forward strand.
GCCGGTGGCTCCGGCGGCGAGCATAAGGTGAAAACCGCGGTTGGTAGGGGAAGCCTGAAGCCAAAGCATGCTTCCGGAAACCAAGACTACGACGATGGCGGGTATCTCGATGATCTTGTCGACTCGGACATGCAGTCCTGCCAGGATCTTGCGAGCTTCGTCTCCTTTGGGGAGCAAGGCTCGCTCGAAGAGGGCTTCCGTCAGGATGCACCCGATCCACAGCGCAGCAAACGAGAGGTGGAGGGCAAGAAGTGCATTGCGCATAGTTCTGCAGCGGTGTTCTGTGCGGCCTAACGTCGGCCGTGAGTGGACCACAACGGCGCACTCAATGTTGAAGAATGGCGACCACGCTGGCCGCCGTTATGGGTCCAATCCACGAACTTGTTAGGTCTGCGTTTCACGCTTGTGCATCCGCTTCATCAGGTAGGTTGCCGCAATGAACGCCAAGCCCGCAGCCACCGCAATACTCCATGCACCATACAACGCCGCACCTATCGCTGATATGAGTGATAGCCCCTGAGTATTTGCAACTATAGCCACCTTCCGGTAGCACTTGTCACACCATGATAACGTGGCTGGCATAGCCCCTGGCCCATGCCGTAAGTGTCCTGGTGCGCCACAGAGCTCGCATATCCCGCAGTAGCCTGCTGGCACGCCCTGCTCTTCCAAAATCGATGGGCTTTTGTCCCAAAGACCGCAGTAGCAGTTTCTCACTTTCGCCCGATCGGTGGCTTCGGACATGAAGACCTAACGTTTGAGCTAACCGGCACATTGTGGCGTGACGGCATTTGGCCCAGAATGAAATGGCGGGGCAAATGGCGGCATGCCGCAATGTGTCCGGCTGAGTGATGGGATGGACTCCCCCGTTTGTTTGCGCGAGATTGGCGCACTGGTCTTCATTGGCGTGGGGATCAGGTCTTCAAACGAAAGGAGTCCGACATGCATGCTACTACCGTGGCCGTCGACTTGGCCA
>NZ_JBUDZG010000082.1:0-1285 GCF_054950075.1 Acidovorax sp. Q11
CTGGGGGCGGGCAACCAACAACTGGAAGTCAGCAATGAACCAATTCGCGATCCTCTACGAAGACCGGTTCACCAAATCGAGCACGTAAGATCCTCAATCAGCTTCACGAAATCGGTGAAGGTTCAATTAGCCTCACACACGGAAATTCGGACAGGCCCCGCAGCTCGGTTATCAACTCCCGATGATTCTCTACAGACCCTAATCGAGAAATAGACATGAAAGTCAAGAGACTGCTTGCAATCGGCGGCCTGTTTTGTGCACTGGCCTGCTGCGGCGTTGCTGCGCAGACTATCAACCAACCAATCGAGACATCCTCGACAACTGCCAACAATTTTGGGCAGTCTTTTCGGGCAACGCTGACTGGCGAGGTCGTGGCAATCTCTGTGGCCCCTAAGCTATCGAAGAATGCGAACCTGTACATATATAACGGCACTGCAGGTAGTGGGACGCTTAACACTGTGGGCTCTCCCATCTATACACAGCCCATTACGCTCACCGCGACCCCGTTGGGCGTTATGCAGCACATCAATCTGACTACACCGCTACCGGTGACGTCAGGGTCGTCTTACACGTTCATTCTTTCGGGTGCCCAAAATCTAGGTACCACGAACATAAATAGCTACGCAAACGGGACTGCGATAGCATCATTCTCAGTCCCGCTTCCTACCTTTGACCTGGCTTTTGCAGTGTTTGAGCAGCTCATAGCGCCAGCAGCACCTGCTACTCCAGCATCCATTCCTTCCAGTTCTACCTGGTCCCTGATGGGGGCAGGAGCTTTGATCATGGCCGCCGCGCTTTTCCAGCGACACCGCTCTGGTAGGCAGTCGCGGCAGTAGCCGCAACACGTCACACGTAGCCCGTCCGGCCACTCGCCCGGCGGGCTTTCTCATTTGCTTTCGGTCCACACAGGGCACAGCGGTGGCATTGAAAGAACGGGCGCGGGACCATCGGTAGGTCCATCCCAACCGGCCTGCCTTGTTCATTTTTCACGAACGCACGAGGTTGTCGGGGGAGCGGTCAGAGCGCACCGTCTGGTTGGGCTTTGTTGCACAAACCCCAGTCAGGCCGAGATAACCCCAACCCCAGACGCAGCTACGCCATGGCCGCCACAGGCACCGTTGTCGGGCGTCCAAGTTGCGTGAAGCGGTTGAGCAAAGCGGGCCTGTCCGAATTTCCGTGTGTGAGGCTCATTGAACCTTCACCGATTTCGTGAAGCTGATTGAGGATCTTACGTGCTCGATTTGGTGAACCGGTCTTCGTAGAGGATCGCGAATTGGTTCATCGC
>NZ_JBUDZG010000083.1:0-1278 GCF_054950075.1 Acidovorax sp. Q11
GGGCCGCCCAAACAAATACCCCTGGAACCCCTCACACCCGTGCAGCCGCAGAAAGCTCAGCTGCCCCGTCGTCTCCACCCCCTCCGCCACCACCTCCAGGTCCAAGCTCTTGGCCAGCGCCAGGATGGTCCGCACGATCGCCGCGTCGTTCGGGTCCGAGAGCACGTCCCGCACGAAGCTCTGGTCGATCTTCACCTGGTCCAGCGGCAGCCGCTTGAGGTAACTCAGGCTGGAGTAGCCGGTGCCAAAATCATCGAGCGCAAAGCCCACGCCTTCGCTCTTGAGCTGCACCATGCGCGCGATGGTGTCTTCGATGTCTCCCAGCAGCAGGCTTTCGGTGAGTTCGAGTTTGAGTTTGCGCGGGTCGGCGTTGTGGTTCTTGAGGGTTTGCAGCACTTCGGCCACAAAGCCGGGCTGGCGGAATTGGCGGGCGCTGACGTTGACGGAGATGGACAGGTGGGCGGTGTTGTCGTGCTGGCTCCAGCGCTGCAGTTGTTCGCAGGCGGTTTGCAGCACGTATTGGCCTAAGGGGAGGATCAGGCCGGTCTGTTCTGCCAGGGGGATGAAGTCGCCGGGGCTGATCATGCCGCGCTGGGGGTGGCGCCAGCGCACCAGGGCTTCGGCTCCCATGAGGCGGGCGTGGTGGTCTACCACGGGCTGGTAGTGCACGAGCAGCTCGTTTCTGGCCAGTCCCTGGCGCAGGTCGGCTTCGAGGTTGGAGCGGGCGTTGACTGCTGCCTGCATGTCGGGGTCGAAGAATCTCTGGGTGTTACGCCCTGCGGCTTTGGCCTGGTACATGGCCAGATCGGCGCGCTTCAAGAGTTCGTCCACCGTCAGGCGTTCGTCGCCAAACAGGGTGATGCCGATGCTGGGGGTGCTGTAGTGCTGGGCGCCGTCCAGGTCAAAGGGCTGGTTCAGGTTGGCCAGGAGTTTCTCGGCCACGGTTTCTGCCTGGGTGGCGGCGCTTTGCAGTTCGGGCGCCAGGGCTTCGAGCATGACGACGAATTCGTCGCCGCCAAAGCGGGCCACGGTGTCGGCTTCGCGCACGCTGCCCACCAGGCGGGCGGCCACTTGCGACAAGAGCTGGTCGCCCATGTCGTGGCCCAGGGTGTCGTTGAGGTCTTTGAAGTTATCGAGGTCGATGAACAGCAGTGCGCCCAGGCTTTTGGTGCGCTGGCAGCCGGCGATGGAGCGTTGCAGGCGGTCCAGCAAGAGGCGCCGGTTGGGCAGGCCGGTCAAGGCGTCGTAGAAGGCCAGGCGTTCGATTTCCTGCTCTGC
>NZ_JBUDZG010000084.1:0-1219 GCF_054950075.1 Acidovorax sp. Q11
TGTTGATTTCCATGCAACCGTAACCCACCATTTCCATCTCGATCTGACCCACCCTGGCTCGTGAACTTCACGCTCACGTTGTGGATAAGTTCTTGGCTGTCTTCTCCTTCTTGGTGGTCTGTGGCGGTTGCTGCGCAGAGCTGTTCTTGAACCGATAGCTGTCGTTGCCGGTTTCCAGAATATGGCAGTGATGCGTGAGCCGGTCCAGCAGTGCCGTGGTCATCTTCGCGTCCCCGAACACACTGGCCCACTCACTGAAGCTCAGGTTCGTGGTAATCACGACGCTCGTACAGCTTGGACAGCAGGTGGCATACGGCGCTGGCACGCTGTAGCGGTTGCGCTCGAAGTGGACCAGGCAAGTGGGCGAGACGCGCTTGGTGTGTTCCACAAAGCCATCGAAGGGCCGAGGCATCGGCATCAAGGTTGCCTTCTCTTGAGTCCAGACATCCGCGACGGAGCCCGGCAGCTTGCCATGTTCGATCTCGTGCCACAGCGCCACGCAGCGCTCCTCAAGTCATGCATTGAGATAGGGCAGGCTTGGGAATGGCGGCACCACCTGCCACAGGCGGTGGCGGGCATCGCGCACGTTCTTCTCCACCTGGCCCTTCTCCCAGCCCGACGCGGGATTGCAGAACTCGGCCTCGAACAGGAAGTGACTGACCATGGCCGCAAAGCGCGCATTGACGTCGCGCTCCTTGCCACGGCGCACGCCTCCCCCGGGCCGAAGGCCAACGGAACGAAGGTGCCGCGGCCGGTGGTCTGCTGGGCCACCAGGCGCTGCTCGTGCCAGAGCCGGGCGAAGGCCGCCACACGGTTATAGGAGCCGCCGTAACCTAGCGCCTGCAGATCCACGTACATCTGCTTGACGGTGCGCCGCTGCTTGCGGGATCGGCCAGCTTCCGTCTTGAGCCAGCCGGCGAGCTTCAAGGCGAGGGGATCGAGCTTGGATGGACTGACCCGCTTGGCATAGTGCGGCTCGGCCTCGCCTGCGCGCAGGTACTTGCGGATGGTGTTGCGCGAGAGGCCGGTGCGGCGGGCGATCTCCCTGATGGACAACTGCTCTCGCAGGGCCCAGCGCCTGATGACACTCAATGTTGCCACGTCTATCACTCCTGGTCTCCTGCTGCTCAACAAAGCAGCAGATTAGGGTTAGTACGTGGGTCAGGTTTGGATGGAAGTCCTGGGGGTTAGTGGGTCACTTCTGCGTGGAAATCAACAG
>NZ_JBUDZG010000085.1:0-1106 GCF_054950075.1 Acidovorax sp. Q11
TAGTCCACTGAATCATTGAAATTGGCTGCATGCACTCCATATTCGAAGGTATGCACAGGATGAACTTAACGACAGACGAGCGTGACCAATTGGAGGCATTGGTCCGCAAGCGAAGCGCCAGCGCGGCCCTGACCCGACGAGCGCGCTGCGTGCTGCTTTGGGCAGACGGCGAGCGCCGGGTGGACATCCGCACCAAGCTCGCCTGCAATGATGCTTTCGTGACCCGCTGGAGCACGGCGTTTGAGCAGCAAGGGCTTGCGGGGCTGGTATCGATTCACCCCGGTCGCGCGCCTGTGCGCTCGGTGGCCAAGCTGCAAGCCCGGGTGCTCAACAGGACACTCAAGCACAAACCCAAGGATGGCTCCACGCACTGGAGCAGTCGCAAGCTGGCTGCCGAACTGGGCGATGTCTCGTTCTCTGCCGTGCAACGCATCTGGCGCAAACATGGCTTGCAGCCGCATCGGCTGGAGTGTCACCTTATCTCCAACGATCCAGACTTTGAGCTCAAAGCTGCGGATGTGATCGGCCTGTATCTGAGTCCGCCTGCTCATGCAGCAGTGTTTTGCGTGGACGAGAAGACCGCCATCCAGGCGCTTGATCGCAAAGACCGGATGTTGCCACTGGCGCCGGGTCGCGCCCAGAGCCACGGCTTTGAGTACAAGCGCAATGGCACGCTCAGCCTGTTCGCTGCGCTGAACACCGCCACCGGCGAGGTGCTGGGCATGACAGCGGCGCGACACACCAGCGAGCAGTTCGTGAGCTTCCTGGGCGATGTCATCGCCAGCCAGCCACAGGGCCGCGAGATACATGTCATCTGCGACAACGTCAGCAGCCACAAGACGGCGCTGGTGCAGGAGTTTCTCGCAGAGCATTCGAACGTGCAGATCCACTACACCCCCACCTACTCATCGTGGCTCAACCAGGTCGAGAACTGGTTTGCGCGCATCCAGCGCGACGTCATCAGCAGGGGCATCTTCACCTCGGTAAAAGACTTGGACAAGAAGCTCATGCGCTATATCCGCCACTACAACAAAGACCCCAAGCCCATCAAGTGGAAGCACGACGATCCGCAGCGCCGATACCGCCAATTTCAATGATTCAGTGGA
>NZ_JBUDZG010000086.1:0-1106 GCF_054950075.1 Acidovorax sp. Q11
AAGCGCAGACCTTCTTCCATGGCGATGGGGTTGATCAGCTTCACAGTGATCGACACGTTGTCACCAGGCATGACCATTTCCTTGTCGGCTGGCAGCTCGATGGCGCCAGTCACGTCGGTCGTGCGGAAGTAGAACTGAGGACGGTAGTTGTTGAAGAAAGGCGTGTGACGGCCACCTTCGTCCTTGGACAGAACGTACACCTCAGCCGTGAAGTGGGTGTGGGGCTTGATCGAGCCGGGCTTGCACAGCACTTGGCCGCGCTCCACGTCTTCGCGCTTGGTACCGCGCAGCAGCAGGCCGACGTTGTCGCCAGCTTGGCCCTGGTCCAGCAGCTTGCGGAACATTTCCACGCCGGTGCAGATGGTCTTTTGCGTGTCGCGGATACCGACGATTTCAATTTCTTCGCCGACCTTGATGATGCCGCGCTCAACGCGACCGGTCACCACGGTGCCACGACCGGAGATGGAGAACACGTCTTCCACGGGCATCAGGAAGGCACCGTCCACAGCGCGCTCTGGCGTGGGGATGTAGGTGTCCAGGGCTTCGGCCAGCTTCATGATGGCCTCTTCACCCAGCTTGCCCTTGTCGCCTTCCAGGGCGAGCTTGGCGGAGCCACGGATGATGGGGGTGTCGTCGCCTGGGAAGTCGTACTTGTCCAGGAGTTCGCGCACTTCCATTTCGACGAGTTCCAGCAGTTCTTCGTCGTCCACCATGTCGCACTTGTTCAGGAACACGATGATGTAAGGCACGCCCACTTGGCGGGCCAACAGGATGTGCTCGCGGGTCTGGGGCATGGGGCCGTCAGCAGCGGAGCAAACCAGGATAGCGCCGTCCATCTGGGCAGCGCCGGTGATCATGTTCTTCACATAGTCGGCGTGGCCGGGGCAGTCCACGTGGGCGTAGTGGCGGTTGGCCGTTTCGTATTCCACGTGGGCGGTGTTGATCGTGATACCGCGGGCCTTTTCTTCGGGCGCAGCGTCGATCTGGTCGTAGGCCTTGGCTTCGCCGCCAAACTTGGCCGACAGCACGGTAGCGATCGCTGCCGTCAGGGTCGTCTTGCCATGGTCCACGTGGCCGATCGTGCCCACGTTGACGTGGGGCTTGGT
>NZ_JBUDZG010000087.1:0-1102 GCF_054950075.1 Acidovorax sp. Q11
GCAGATTCCATGTCGGCACGGGACATTCACGATCCCACAACAGATGCCGGATATACGACTGCAGGTGCTTTACCCGCTGGTCCCCAATCGGTCAGGCTCTTGCTGTTGCGGGGGAGTCCATATATGATGGGTTATGCATCATTTGCCTTGGACAACCTTGTCAAACCGACTGTCCATGCACACGCTTAGGTCGGTGGTGACAAACCTTCCGTCGATGAAAAGGCTGAAAATTGTTGCAGGCGTCGGGGAGGATTGAGCTTGCTCCAAGGTTTCCAACTTGACGACTTTCAGCGCCAGCTTTCGTTTCTTTGCCGTTTCTACCAATGAAGAACCAACATGGTATTCGGAATAGGGGCAACGGTTCGAGTAGTAAGCAACCAAGCCCTTCTTGTGAGGGCATTGACCGCTACGGGCGAATTCGTTGAATTGCGGAAGTGTCTTGGACTTACCTAAAGAAAGCGCCAGCAAACTGAATCCGGCGGGGGTTGTATCAACTACCTCAAAGCCCTGTCTGAGAAGCCAGTTTGTGTCGCTCATGAAGTGGTACTTTTTTGTTCCTACCACCGTAACGATGCCATGTTTCTCGTTCTTTCTGGCATCGTCGATAGCCAACTGCAACAAGGCTTTGCCATGTCCCTGTCCCTTGTATTGCCCGGACACCCAAAAGCAACCGAGTGCCATGTATTCAGGGGCAATGACGGGCATCCAGGCGTTCTCGGCGGGCCCATACTCGATAAACACTTTGGCCCGTTCATCCAGACGGCGGAAGACGTAGCCATTGTCGAATTCACGCGCCAACCATTCCTTCTTCGAGGCGTAGCTCTCGGCACATTTCTTATCCGAGAAGGCACAGCAGATATGTTCAGACTTAATGTTGTCGGGTGTTAATGTGATGTAGGACATATGGAATCCGTGTGTGATGCATAACGTTTGAATTCAGCGGACCAGCCAGCGCAGCTGGCGCAGGTCCGCTGCAATGATGGGATGGACTCCCCCGTTTGTTTGCGCGAGATTGGCGCACTGGTCTTCATTGGCGTGGGGATCAGGTCTTCAAACGAAAGGAGTCCGACATGCATGCTACTACCGTGGCCGTCGACTTGGC
>NZ_JBUDZG010000088.1:0-1015 GCF_054950075.1 Acidovorax sp. Q11
GGAGTTGATAGAGTCCTTGCAATCCACCCAGGGAGTGAAGCCATGTTGATAGCCCTGCACAAGAACGCCCGCACCACGCCCGCCGTGCGCGCCGAGATCGCAGCCAGCAATGAACCAGCCAGCGTCCTGGCCCAGCGCTTTGGGATCACTGAGCAGACGGTCTACAAGTGGAAGAAGCGCGATGTCTTTGCAGACCGCTCGCACACGGCCCATCGCCTGCAGACGGTTCTCACGCCTGCGCAAGAGACCGTGGTGGTTCACTTGCGACGTACCCTGCTGCTGCCCCTGGATGACCTGCTGGCGGTCACGCGGGAGTTCTTGAGCCCCGATGTCTCACGCTCAGGTTTGGACAGGTGCCTGCGCCGCCATGGCGCGGGCAACCTCAACGCCCTCAAGCCCCAGGAGCCTGCGGTAGCCCACAAGGCCTTCAAGAGCTACGAGCCAGGCTACGTGCACATGGACGTGAAGTACCTGCCCCAGATGCAGGACGAGAGCAGCAGGCGCTATCTGTTCGTGGCCATCGACAGGGCCACGCGCTGGGTGTTCGTGCAGTTCAAGGCTAACAAGACAGCGGCCAGTGCCAGGGCCTTTCTCAAAGCACTTCACAAGGCCTGCCCGATCAGGATCAACAAGCTGTTGACCGACAACGGCAAGGAGTTCACAGACCGACTGTTTGCCAGCCGGGAGCGCGAACCCAGCGGCAACCATGAGTTCGACCAACTGTGCCAGGAGCTGGGCATAGAGCACCGGCTGACCAAGCCCAAGACCCCGAGAACCAACGGCATGGTGGAGCGGTTCAATGGCCGCATAGCGGACGTCCTGAAGACCCACCGATTCAACAGCCGTGAAGATATGGAGCAGACCTTGCTGCGCTATGTGGCCTTGTACAACCACCAGTTGCCGCAGTCAGCGCTCAAGAGCAAGACGCCAATGAAGGCCATGAAAGAGTGGCATCAGACGCACCCGCATCTTTTTCACAAGCGGCCATATGATCGTCCGGGATGTGACACCTATG
>NZ_JBUDZG010000089.1:0-950 GCF_054950075.1 Acidovorax sp. Q11
CAATGAACCAATTCGCGATCCTCTACGAAGACCGGTTCACCAAATCGAGCACGTAAGATCCTCAATCAGCTTCACGAAATCGGTGAAGGTTCAATGAGCCTCACACACGGAAACTCGGACAGGCCCCACCAGTTAGGGGCACGTCCCTGAGTTCTCAACCACTGAGAGGGTGCAACAAAGCTTGTCCGTGCCCAGTGAGCTAGGTAGAGCCCAACTGCATCAACACCCTTTGGAGAGCTTTTCTGAATCTCGGGTCCAACACGGCCCCCACGTTGTAGCGTGACCATGGCGAGGTCGCTGAGGCGTCGACGCTGAAAATCCTGCCAGGCGCCAGTCGGACGTTATGTGGCAGCAGCGAGTCTGCGAGTGTCATTGAGTCATCCACCCCTGGCATGGACGCCCACAGGTAGAGGGACTGAGCATTCTTCGCAAAGATGTTTGCTCCGACAGATTCGAACAGCGCCCGCGCACCTTCTGTTGCTTCCCCAAGACGACTACGCAACCGGGTCAGATGTCGTTGATAGTGGCCTTCGCTCAACATGACATCGACCGTCCTTTCGCAAAGCTCCGAACTGCTCACGTGGATCAACGCTTTCAGGTCGGAAAGATCACTGGCTAAATCTGCGCCACAAGCGATAAACCCCACGCGCAGCGCGGCCGAGAACGACTTTGAGAAGCTCCCGATGTAGATCGTGCGCTCAAGTTGGTCCAGAGAAGCCAGGCGCGGCGACGAGGTCGGTTTGAAGTCGGCAAGCGGATCGTTCTCAACGATCAGCAGATCGTATTTCTGCGCAAGTTGCAGCACGCGAAAGGCCTTTGCTGCGGTCACCCATTAGCCGCCCCCGTCAAGTGGCAAACACACGCCCCTGCACCGCAAGAGCGCACCTTTTTGTCCATCCGGATTGCTCCTTCAAGACTGCATCCCCCGTCCTCGAACTCACCGCGCGCTT
>NZ_JBUDZG010000090.1:0-938 GCF_054950075.1 Acidovorax sp. Q11
GGGTCCACCACCACATGGATGGGCGCATCGCGGAACGGCAGCAAGCCCGAGACATCGATCGTCAGTGTCTGGGACTGGCCCGTGCCCAACGCCGCTGTCAGCGTTGCCTGGCCCAGCACGGTGTCGGAGCTGGGGTCGTACTGGCCGTTGCCATTGCCGTCCTGGAAGGCCAGCACCGCCACGTTGGCTGGAGCCACCTGGGTGCCTGCGTTTCGCACTTGCACCTGCAGCGCCCCGGACACCCGCAGGGTCTGCGGGTCGGTCTGTGTGGTGTGGCGCTTGACGGACTGCACCTGCAGATCCAGCGTCAGCTGCGTCACCTTGGGTGGGCGCAGGCGGATCTGTCCCAGGTCAATGGCTTGCCCGGGCTGCAGCGTGTAGGTGGCGTTCAGGCCTTGGTACCCGGTGGCAATCACTTCCAGCTGTGCCGTGGCTCCGTCCAGACCGCTGAGGGTGAAGCGTCCATTGGCTTGGCTGACCGCATTGCGAACGACGTTGGTGTTCGTGGTGACGGTCAGTTGCGCGGAAGCAATGGGCTGGTTGGTGCCAGCATCCATCACGACACCGCTCAAGCTGGCGGTGTTGGCGTCCACTGGGGCCTGGGTGCTGGCGTACAGCTTGGGCGAATACTGCAGCGCGGTGTTGCCCTGGGGACTGCAGTTGAGCCGCGTGTTGGCAACGGCAACATCAAACCCGCTCTGGGTAACGCTGATGCGTGTATCACCCGAGACCAGGCCTGTGAGCACATAAGCACCGCTGGCATCGGTGGTGGCCGTACCCGTATTGGCTCCGCTCACGGTGACAGTGGCGGCGGCAACAGGTGTGCCATCTGCGGCCTTGGTGACAGTGCCAAGAATGCGGCAGTCCGCAGTCCCGCCAGGGCCACCTGCGGTGCTGAGCACCAGGCTTGGGGAGAAGTTCACCGTCTGGCCTGCCAG
>NZ_JBUDZG010000091.1:0-902 GCF_054950075.1 Acidovorax sp. Q11
TCTTCCGGCTCTCCCGCAGCCGCTTGTAGCGTGTGGCGACGCGGTGACGCAGATTCCATGTCGGCACGGGACATTCACGATCCCACAACAGATGCCGGATATACGACTGCAGGTGCTTTACCCGCTGGTCCCCAATCGGTCAGGCTCTTGCTGTTGCGGGGGAGTCCATATATGAAGGGTTAGCGTAGTAATCGGCCGCTCCGCGCCGAAAATCGTTTCGAAGAAACACCGGTTCAGCGGTCCAATTCGAACTGCCGGGCCGGACAGGCGCCAACCCAGACGCTCCGGATGCGCCAATCCTGTTACAGATGGCCCAAGCAAAATCAGTCACTTAGCTGGTGTTTCTTGAGAGCCATCATGGCGCTCAATACGAGCAATCTTTGGCGCTTGAGCATCCATAAACATAAAACACCTGCCGAATAGCGCCTTCTTCCCGAAGTCATCAAAGATGTTGTGGCCCAACGGGGTTATTAGAACTTCGTGAGTTGCGAGAGCTCGCTGATGCTGTTTGTCGATTTCGGACCAGTTCTGTTCGGCTACGTCGGCCAGCAGAACGCTTGCAACATCGTGGTTGTACTGAACCAAGACGTTGCCATCTTTCATATTCATTGGATTGAAGTCCGGGTGGGCGTGAAACACGCCATGGAGTGCCTTGAGCGCATGCTTTTCAGCGTCCTTGTCGTTCAGGCCCGGGGGAAGAATTGCCACAGTGCCATTGCTAAACAGAGCGAAATCGCGAGAGCCGTTCGTATAGAAACGAATTCGCTCAGCGATTCTGTTGATTTCCACGCAGAAGTGACCCACTAACCCCCAGGACTTCCATCCAAACCTGACCCACGTACTAACCCTAATCTGCTGCTTTGTTGAGCAGCAGGAGACCAGGAGTGATAGACGTGGCAACA
>NZ_JBUDZG010000092.1:0-803 GCF_054950075.1 Acidovorax sp. Q11
GGCGGTCTCAAATCTGAAGTGCAACACCCTCACCGAGGGTAATGTACGCAAATGAGAACGAGATACGAACACTTGCAGCCAGAAGACAGAGTGACGTTGGCATCGCTGCGCCAGCAGGGCTGGAGCATCAGGGCCATAGCCCGCCTTCAAGGCCGCAGCCCCAGCACCATCAGCCGCGAGTTGCGGCGCAACGCCTGCCATGGCAGTTATGCCAGCGCGCCTGCGCAGCACCTGTGCCAGCAGCGGCGCATTCAGGCCAGGCCATGCCCCAAGCTGCACAGTTCCGGGGCTTTGTGGACTCTTGTCACCACCATGCTGTGCTGGCTGTGGTCGCCCCAGCAGATTGCACGCACACTCCAGCGCATGTATCCCCAAGAGCCCAGCATGCACGCCTCGCACGAGAGCATCTACACCGCCATCTATGCATACCCACGCGGTGAGTTGCGCCGCCAGCTCATCGCACTGCTGCGCCAAGGCAAGAGTACACGCCGCCCGCGTTCAGCAGGCTCTGATCGGCGTGGTCAGATTCCAGACATGGTCTCTATCCATGTTCGCCCACCCGAGGTCAGTGATCGCGTGATGCCGGGGCATTGGGAGGGAGATTTGATCAAGGGCGCTGGCAACAAATCGGCGGTGGGTGTGCTGGTCGAGCGCTCAACGCGCCTGGTGCTGCTGTGCAAGATGCCTGACGCATCCGCAGACAGTGCGCTGGCCGCGTTCACCAACAAGCTGCGCCAGATTGCACAGCCGATGCGCCAGACGCTCACCTACGACCAGGGCAAGGAGATGGCCCGGCACAAGGA
>NZ_JBUDZG010000093.1:0-756 GCF_054950075.1 Acidovorax sp. Q11
CGCAGATTCCATGTCGGCACGGGACATTCACGATCCCACAACAGATGCCGGATATACGACTGCAGGTGCTTTACCCGCTGGTCCCCAATCGGTCAGGCTCTTGCTGTTGCGGGGGAGTCCATATATGGGGGGTTAGGCCACAGCGTAGCAGCGACAGAGTGGCGTGAACAGTGAAGCGGCATGCTGCCCGGCCTGCCTACTGCAGGAAGAAGCGGTGGTTCATTGGACAAGAGCGAGATTGCGCAACATAGAGGAACCTGGCCTTTGGCTGCAACGGCTACCAACCGAAATTGGACAGGATGTCGACCACGAATCGGTTCCAACTCGGCGGCAGGAGCCAGAGCATGACTGCAAAGAAGACTGCGACCAGGCCGAACGCCGCAGCCGCGCCCATGGCTTGCACGACGAGTGCCCACGCCACGACGACAAGCGACAAGGCCAGCAAGAGGCCTGTGGCCCACCGTGCGCGAACCTCTTGAATGCGATCGGACTCGGATTTCATGGGGCCTAACGTAATGTAGAACGCACCAAGCCGCAGGCCATATTTGGCGCTTGTGGTCTAGGGCGTGTTGAGAATCATCGGGAGTTGATAACCGCAGCTGCGAGATGGATCATCGCCGCGAAGCTGATATCCGTCTTGTCGCTGCGCATTGCGATGCGTTTGAACTCCTTGAGCTTGCCGAAGAAGTTCTCTATCAAGTGACGCCATTTGTAGACCTCCCGATCAATCTCCAAAGGTGATCGCCGACGCGGCAT
>NZ_JBUDZG010000094.1:0-741 GCF_054950075.1 Acidovorax sp. Q11
TCTTCGGCAAGCTCAAGGAGTTCAAACGCATCGCAATGCGCAGCGACAAGACGGATACCAGCTTCGCGGCGATGATCCATCTCGCAGCTGCGGTTATCAACTCCCGATGATTCTCAACACGCCCTAGCCCGGGACGGGGAAGTCCCTTTCATTCGCTAGGCCGCAGAAACGATGTTCGGCGCCAACCCCTACAGAGTGCTCGTCGCTATAGTTTTCGCTATTGTGTGCAGCCTCGCACACGCGAAGCCTCCGGTGCGGGTGCGAGTGGACATGCCGTCTGGCGGCTGCAACCTCACTGTCTGGCAGGATGGCAGCGCTTCCATCCACTACGGGGCGATGCCAAGGTGGATTCACTCCGCCGCAGGCACCTTCGAGTTTGGTCAATTGGTCATTGACTTGCGCCGCAGATCGTACGTGCAGTCCATACCAGCACCAGGAAACTCCGATGGCACCGTATCCCTGCCAATGAGCGAAGACCTACTGACGATCAGTGACAAGGAGTTTGTGAGGTCACTTCTGAAGCACGCGTGGAAGTCCCGCGCCTGCCCCAAGACTCCTCAGGACGCCGAAGACTACGATTGGGTGTCCAAGGCTTGCTCACTGCCGTAAAGACCGGGCCTGTCCGAATTTCCGTGTGTGAGGCTAATTGAACCTTCACCGATTTCGTGAAGCTGATTGAGGATCTTACGTGCTCGATTTGGTGAACCGGTCTTCGTAGAGGATCGCGAATTGGTTCATCGC
>NZ_JBUDZG010000095.1:0-606 GCF_054950075.1 Acidovorax sp. Q11
TTGTCCTGATCGGTGGTCCTGGTACCGGCAAAACCCACTTGGCAACGGCGCTGGGAATCAATGGGCTAACGCACCATTCCAAACGTGTCCGGTTCTACTCGACAGTGGATCTGGTCAATGCGTTGGAGCAGGAGAAGGCCAAGGGAAATCCGGGACGCATAGCCATGAGCTTGATGCGGATGGACTTGGTCATTCTGGATGAACTTGGATACCTGCCATTCAGCCAAGCAGGGGGAGCATTGCTGTTCCACCTGCTGTCCAAGCTGTATGAGCACACCAGCGTTCTGATCACTACCAACCTGACGTTTGCGGAGTGGTCTGCTGTCTTCGGTGATGCCAAGATGACCACGGCATTGCTGGACCGGCTCACCCATCACTGTCACATCGTTGAAACCGGCAATGAGTCCTACCGCTTCCGTCACAGCTCCAAGGAGGCAAAGGGAAAGATCAAATCCAGAGAGCTGAACAGAAAGACCGAGACCAGCCTGGAGGTGCAAGCCCAGTAGGAGGCTATAGTTATCCACAGCCAGCCTAACCAACGCTGGCTACACGCCCCCTATCAAAGTTGGATCGGCACACACTGTCAAGATTCAATCGGCGCCAACA
>NZ_JBUDZG010000096.1:0-574 GCF_054950075.1 Acidovorax sp. Q11
TAACGCCCCGCGAGTACAGCTCGGGCGGCAGCCGCTACCTGGGGCGCATCTCCAAGAAAGGCGACCGCTACCTGCGCATGCTGCTCACGCACGGCGCGCGCAGTGTGCTGCGAGCGGCCAAGGTGGCGCAAGGGGCGGGCAAAGAGATACAGGGTGTGCGCCAATGGGCGCTGGAGGTGCAGGGGCGAAGCAACCACAACAAGGCGACCTGCGCGCTGGCCAACAAGCTCGCGCGCATCTGTTATGCGACGCTGCGCGATCACAAGCCGTTTGACGAGGCAGCCAGGCTGGGCAGGAAGGAGAGTCGCCAGAGCTTTGTGATGCCAAACTGATAAGCCAGCAGAGAACGCACACCACGTCAAAGCCAGTATTGATTCACCACTTGCGACGAGATGATCGACCATCATGGCCAATCGGGTTCCTCCCACACCGCGCTACGCCGATAACTCTTCCGGCTCTCCCGCAGCCGCTTGTAGCGTGTGGCGACGCGGTGACGCAGATTCCATGTCGGCACGGGACATTCACGATCCCACAACAGATGCCGGATATACGACTGCAGGTGCTTTACCCGCTG
>NZ_JBUDZG010000097.1:0-570 GCF_054950075.1 Acidovorax sp. Q11
CATCGCGCGCGCAGAAAGTGTCTACGACCAATGCGTGTTGGCCTTACTCCCCTGGCTTGCAGATGCAGAGCTTTGTTGCAAACTGTTCTTATTGGCAGCGGATGTTACTGGGGTTGACGCTGTAAACCTGTGACAAATGGTTTGCTGTGCATCGCTTTGCAAGCAAGCCAATTGACAACAGCGCTCGACTTGTCAAAGGTCAGTGCGGCAGCCATGCAGGCGGAGTTCCCGCACCAGGGAAGGGGAAGGGGAAGGGGAAGGGGTATTTCGAAGCGCGGCTGGTGTGAGGCGCACTGAGAAGGCACAGAAGGTTAGGCATATCGTTCCGCGCTATGCTTGTCCAGACGATCTTCTTCAAGAATGAAAAAGCATGAGTACCTACAAAGAACTCCTTGAACAGAAAAATGCTCTGGATCAACAAATTGCTTTGGCGCGTAAGAGAGTGAATCGCCCCGGTTTTGAACTGACCCCCAGAAGTTGGACAAACTTCAAGGGGTTACATGAAGAAGTACAAAACGGAGTTCAAGCTGGAAGTGGTTCAAAGCTTCTTGGCTGGCGAAGGCGGCGCGA
>NZ_JBUDZG010000098.1:0-493 GCF_054950075.1 Acidovorax sp. Q11
CAAGAACCGACTTCTTGAACTGCTGGAAGATGCCTTCGAGTTCGGCTGGCGTTACCGGCCCTGGGATGAGTTGCTCAAGCAGCTCGGCTGAGAATTGCGGCTGCGCCGCCTTGTCCGTCGCTGCGGTTGTCTTCGTCTTGCGTGGCATTCATGCTCCTTGTTGACATGCTATGCATCACACACAAAATTTCTGACAGGCTCAGCAAAGCCACCCGCACATGCAACTCTGTGACCTGACGCTCAAACGTTCGGGCCATCACCCGCTCGCCCAGGCGTTTGAAGCAGTGCATCTTGGTCTCTACCAAGCTTCTTCGGTGGTAGCCGCTCCATTTCTTCCAAATCCCGCGCCCCAGCCTTTGGCAGGCTCGCAGCGCTTCGTTGCGCACTGCTGCTCCTTGCCTGGTTTCCTTCCACGGCTTGCCGTTCTTGCGCGGGGGTATTACCGCCTGCGCGCCTCTTTGCGCTATCACCGCATGGCAGTCTTTGGTGTCAT
>NZ_JBUDZG010000099.1:0-485 GCF_054950075.1 Acidovorax sp. Q11
ATCAAGACGAACTTCACCAGATTGCCCAGCGCATCCGTCAGCGCCAGTATCTTCGTGGTCATGCCTCCCCGCGAGTGGCCTATGGCCTGGCCCGAAGTCCCCCTTTTGCCCCCTGGCCGTGCCGATGTACTTTCACAATCGTGGCATCCACTATCGCATATTCCATGTCTGGCTGCTCGCTCACTGCATCGAACAGGCGTTGGAATACGTCGGCCTTGACCCAGTCTCTAAAGCGCTTGAACACAGTGTTCCACTTGCCGAACTCTGGCGGCAGGTCTCGCCAGGGGCTGCCTGTGCGGGCAATCCACAGCACTGCCTCAACGAAGCGGCGGTTGTCTGTGCCGCTGCGTCCCGGATCACTTGGCTTGCCAAGGCCGTGGGGCTCCATCTTTGCCCATTGTGCGTCTGTCAGTACCCATCGAATGCTCATCTGCCTATTGCACCATATCCCCGTGCTCGGCTGAAATGATTCTCAACAGACCCTA
>NZ_JBUDZG010000100.1:0-472 GCF_054950075.1 Acidovorax sp. Q11
CAGACGCTCGGCTGGGATTCTCCCTATCAGGCTTTCCAGCAATTCATGACGACCATTGCTGAGAAGAGCTCCGCTACCATTCATTGAATATCAACCAGCGGTGTTGCACTTCAGATTTGAGACCGCCACTCCAACTCTACGTTCTTGGAGCTGGCCCTGTTTTTCAACCCCAACGACTCTCAGTGAATCCGAAGTTCTGCGATGGGGCAACTTTTCGATACATGGCTCGGGGGTGGGGATTGGTTCAGCTCTATCTCCAACGGCCTATGCGAGAGGGGCTGGAAGGTTCGCACACTAATCACTTCACACACAAGGGAGCGGCTGCTAAAGCAGCCACCGAGGAAGAAGGGCCTGTCCGAGTTTCCGTGTGTGAGGCTCATTGAACCTTCACCGATTTCGTGAAGCTGATTGAGGATCTTACGTGCTCGATTTGGTGAACCGGTCTTCGTAGAGGATCGCGAATTGGTTCATT
>NZ_JBUDZG010000101.1:0-455 GCF_054950075.1 Acidovorax sp. Q11
CTGCAGGATCTGGGCCATGAGCAGGTGCCGGCCCCCAGCACGGTCACGGACCTGTTGCACCGCCATGGGCTGATCGCGCCAGCGGACAACGAGACCCAAGGCGAATGGCAACGTTTCGAGCACGAACTGCCCAATGGCCTGTGGCAGATGGATTTCAAGGGCTACTTCGAGACGGCCGCAGGGCGTTGCTCGCCGCTGACCCTGCTGGACGATCACTCGCGCTTCGCATTGGCCACGACGGCTTGCAGCAAGACCGATGCTGCCACGGTCCAGACGCTGCTGCAGGGTGTCTTTGAGCGCTATGGAATGCCTGCGCGCATCAATTCCGACAACGGCTCGCCCTGGGGCTCACCCAGCGCCCCTGGTCACTTGAGTACCCTGGATGTCTGGCTGATCCGCCTGGGCGTGCGCAGCAGCCACAGCAGTCCGTACCATCCGCAGACCAACGGAAAGAT
>NZ_JBUDZG010000102.1:0-441 GCF_054950075.1 Acidovorax sp. Q11
TGGCCTGCTGGGCAGGAACTTGGTGCGCCGCGTGCCGGGCCGATCTCAACCCAGACCTGCGCGGCATGTGAAGCCGCATCCGCATATGGCTTACAAGGGGTAGTGGGGGCTTAAGTTCGGTGGATTGGAGCGCGACCTGTGGCTGTCACGCTATGCAGCGTTTCAGGTCGCGTCCGGCGTGGCGCCGGAGCATGCGGCCCGGGCGCAGGACAAGGTGGCTGCAGAGCTGGCTGTGCTGACGCCCCAAGAAGATGAGGCAATTCTTCGGGAGGTCGGCTTCAGCGATGTACGGATGTTTTACATGGGGTTTGCGTTTAGCAGGCTGAAGAAATACTCCCCAGATTCCAAGCCCGTCCTGCCCCACAGCCGCAGGCTGGCTCGCTTTTTTCACATTCCGGGATTAGCGGGCCCAATTGGGCGTTTTATTGCACTTCGGAGGCC
>NZ_JBUDZG010000103.1:0-435 GCF_054950075.1 Acidovorax sp. Q11
CGTGCCCAGATCACTGCCCTTGGGGAAGTAGTGGCGTAGCAGCCCATTGTGGTTCTCGTTGAGCCCACGCTGCCAAGGGCTGTGCGGATCGGCGAAGTACACCTTCGTCTTCAGGCGTCTGTGCACCCACCTGTGCTCGGCGAACTCCTTGCCGTTGTCCAGCGTCAGGGTGTGGCGGTGCTTGGGATGGGGCCTGAGCATTTCGATGATGGCCTGGCTCACCGGCTCGGCCTGGCGCCGCCGCACATGCTGCGCCAGTGTGTAGCGCGAGCGCCGCTCGGTCAGGGTCACCAGCCCTGCCAGTCCACCCGCACCCGAGGCGATGGTGTCGCCCTCCCAGTCACCCAGGCGCGCTCGCTTGTCCACGATGGCGGGGCGCTGTGCGATGCCCACGCGATCGCGCAGCTGCCCCGCACCCGTGTGTGCCTTGCGCCG
>NZ_JBUDZG010000104.1:0-415 GCF_054950075.1 Acidovorax sp. Q11
GCCAGGTACACGGCCTTGGAGCGAACGACAGCGTCCTCGCGGATCTTGACCCGCAGCGCGTCGAAGAACACGACGGGGTACATGGGCTCAAGCGGGCGCGTCTGCCAGGCAGTGACCTCGCTCATCACCGCGTCGGTGACGCTGCTGATGAGATCGGGCGAGACATCGACCGAGTACATCTCGCTCAGGAAGCCCTGGATCTCGCGCACCGTCATGCCGCGTGCGTACATGGCGATGATCTTGTCGTCAAAGCCGGTGAAGCGGCGCTCATGCTTGCCAATGAGCTGCGGCTCGAACGAGCCCTCGCGATCGCGGGGAACGTCGATGCGCAAGGCGCCGACGTCGGTCAGCACGGTCTTGGCGCTCTTGCCGTTGCGGTGATTGGCCGCAGCCCCTTCGGGCTTGGCCTGGCCGG
>NZ_JBUDZG010000105.1:0-397 GCF_054950075.1 Acidovorax sp. Q11
AGAGATCTCATGACCACCAAACGAGAGTTTGTGCAACTGGCACTGCAGGAAGGCGCCAACCGGCGTGAGCTGTGTCGTCGCTTCGGCATTTCTCCCAAGGCGGGCTACGCGCTGCTCAAGCGTTTTGCGAGCGAAGGCGAGAAAGCTTTCACCGAGCGCTCACGCCGTCCACTGCACAGCCCCCGCCAGACCGCTGAGGCTTTGCAATCGGCCGCGCTGGATCTGCGCAAGCAACACCCAGCCTGGGGCGCGCGCAAGATCTGCCGGCGCCTGCAGGATCTGGGCCATGAGCAGGTGCCGGCCCCCAGCACGGTCACGGACCTGTTGCACCGCCATGGGCTGATCGCGCCAGCGGACAACGAGACCCAAGGCGAATGGCAACGTTTCGAGCACGAAC
>NZ_JBUDZG010000106.1:0-384 GCF_054950075.1 Acidovorax sp. Q11
CCACGAGCGCATCAAGCTCCGGCTGCAGGGGCTCAGTCCGGTGGAATACCGATTGAGAAGCACCGCCTAATCGGCGGAATCGTGACCGTCCAACTTCTGGGGGTCAGTTCAAAACCGGGGCGATTCAGACAGACGCCACGGATGCAGCCGCTTTGCTCGAAGCGGCACGTGCCTGCGATATTCGCCCCGTGCGTGTGAAGTCAGTGGAGCAACAGGCTTTGCAGGGGCTGCACCGCATCCGCTCCCTGTGGATGGGTACCCGCACCTCGCGCATCAATGCCCTGCGGGGGTTCTGTCGGGAGTTCGGCATCGCTGTTCCTGTAGGTGCGCGCACGGGCATCGAAGTCATCGGCCGCGTGTTGGCCGACCCACAGTCGGCTGTGC
>NZ_JBUDZG010000107.1:0-382 GCF_054950075.1 Acidovorax sp. Q11
TTATGCCTGATGACCATAGCAAGTTGGTACCACTCCTTCCCATCCCGAACAGGACAGT
This sequence comes from Acidovorax sp. Q11, assembly GCF_054950075.1. Classification (NCBI taxonomy): domain Bacteria; kingdom Pseudomonadati; phylum Pseudomonadota; class Betaproteobacteria; order Burkholderiales; family Comamonadaceae; genus Acidovorax; species Acidovorax sp. Q11. Next base: position 59 of record NZ_JBUDZG010000107.1, read on the forward strand.
GAAACGACTTTGCGCCGATGATAGTGCGGGTTCCCGTGTGAAAGTAGGTCATCGTCAGGCTCTTACAGCTAGAAGCACCCAGTCTTCGTACTGGGTGTTTTCTTTTCAAGCATCAGCATGAGGCTTGAAAAGAAAACACAAGTTTGACAGTTCTTAAAAAACTGTGCTAGAATTCAAGGCTCAGCTGATCGCAGCTGAGTCGGGAAAACGAGGAGAGACTTCGGTTTTTGTGAGTGATCCGGTTCATTAAAAATATACAGCCGATAAGCGTGGGCGTTTGATGGCGAGTGCCAAGTTCTTTGGAACTAGTGCTTAGCACTACAA
>NZ_JBUDZG010000108.1:0-376 GCF_054950075.1 Acidovorax sp. Q11
ATTCAGCCCCGTGTTTCTTGCGTTTCCATTCCCCTTCACCCAGGAACTTGATGCCCGTGCTGTCCACCAGCAACTCCAGCGCTGTGCTGCTGCGCCGGTAAGGCAGTTGCACTTGCAGTGTTCTTTGGCGGCGGCTGAGGGTGCTGAAGTCGGGTACCCGCCAATTGAGCTTGGCCAACTCCAGCAGGCTTTGAATCAGCCCCAGGCTCTGGCGCAGTGCCAAGCCAAACAAGCACTTGATGCTCAGGCAAAACTGGATGGCGGCATCTGTGAACGTGTGATGGCGACCCCGCTTGCCACTGGCAGGTGCGTACCACTGCATGTCTTGGTCCAGCCAGATCGTCAGCGACCCTCGGGCCTTGAGCGCCGCGTTGTA
>NZ_JBUDZG010000109.1:0-372 GCF_054950075.1 Acidovorax sp. Q11
TTGGCAAGCCAAGTGATCCGGGACGCAGCGGCACAGACAACCGCCGCTTCGTTGAGGCAGTGCTGTGGATTGCCCGCACAGGCAGCCCCTGGCGAGACCTGCCGCCAGAGTTCGGCAAGTGGAACACGGTGTTCAAGCGCTTTAGAGACTGGGTCAAGGCCGACGTATTCCAACGCCTGTTCGATGCAGTGAGCGAGCAGCCAGACATGGAATATGCGATGGTGGATGCCACGATTGTGAAAGTGCATCGGCACGGCCAGGGGGCAAAAGGGGGACTTCGGGCCAGGCCATAGGCCACTCGCGGGGAGGCATGACCACGAAGATACTGGCGCTGACGGATGCGCTGGGCAATCTGGTGAAGTTCGTCTTGAT
>NZ_JBUDZG010000110.1:0-372 GCF_054950075.1 Acidovorax sp. Q11
ACAACGGCTCGCCCTGGGGCTCACCCAGCGCCCCTGGTCACTTGAGTACCCTGGATGTCTGGCTGATCCGCCTGGGCGTGCGCAGCAGCCACAGCAGTCCGTACCATCCGCAGACCAACGGAAAGATTGAACGCTTTCACCGCTCCTTGAAAGCCGAGGTGCTGCGAGGGCGGACCTTCGACAGCCTGGCCCAGGCGCAGGAGGCGATGCAGCGCTGGCGTGAGATCTACAACCACCACCGGCCCCACGAGGCACTGGCGATGCAGACACCGGTGCAGCACTACCGCATGAGTGCCCGGCCCATGCCAACGACCCTGGCGCCCATCGAGTACGCCGAGCGCGACCATGTGCTCACGGTGGGCTGGAATGGCT
>NZ_JBUDZG010000111.1:0-349 GCF_054950075.1 Acidovorax sp. Q11
ATTGAACCTTCACCGATTTCGTGAAGCTGATTGAGGATCTTACGTGCTCGATTTGGTGAACCGGTCTTCGTAGAGGATCGCGAATTGGTTCATTGCTGACTTCCAGTTGTTGGTTGCCCGCCCCCAGTCTTCGGTGATGTTGCGCAGTGCCAGCCAGATCAGCTTGGTGGCTGCATCGTCGCTGGGGAAGTGCCCTCGGGTTTTGATGATCTTGCGCAGCCGCGCATTCACGCTCTCAATCGCGTTGGTTGTGTAGATCACGCGCCGCACCTCGGGCGGGAAGGCGAAGAAGGGGATGACCTTGTCCCAGGCCCTGCGCCAGGCGTTGACGACGGTCGGGAATTTCTGG
>NZ_JBUDZG010000112.1:0-336 GCF_054950075.1 Acidovorax sp. Q11
ACAGCAGCAGCGTGCAGGCCGGGCTTTGCCTGGCAGCCTGGCTCAGTTGTCTCTCCACCTGGGCGATGCGCGCTTCCAGGAGCCGGATCTCTTCGAGCAACTGCGATGCCGTGTGGCGGATCAGCTCGGGCACAGCCGACTGTGGATCGGCCAGCACGCGGCCGATGACTTCGATGCCCGTGCGCGCACCTACAGGAACAGCGATGCCAAACTCCCGACAGAACCCCCGCAGGGCATTGATGCGCGAGGTGCGGGTGCCCATCCACAGGGAGCGGATGCGGTGCAGCCCCTGCAAAGCCTGTTGCTCCACTGACTTCACACGCACGGGGCGAATAT
>NZ_JBUDZG010000113.1:0-335 GCF_054950075.1 Acidovorax sp. Q11
CCACCACAGACCACCAAGAAGGAGAAGATAGCCAAGAACTTATCCACAACGTGAGCGTGAAGTTCACGAACAAGGGTGGGTCAGATCGAGATGGAAATGGTGGGTCAGGTTTGCGTGGAAATCAACACTGTCGGACCTAAGCTGTATCACATCGCCAAACACGACCTGCACAAGAGTGAAGAACGTAAGATGTTCTTCGGTCTATAGGGAGCCTGTCAGATGTTTTGTGTGTGAGGCATAGCATGTCAACAAGGAGCATGAATGCCACGCAAGACGAAGACAACCGCAGCAGCGGACAAGGCGGCGCAGCCGCAATTCTCAGCCGCAGCGCTTGA
>NZ_JBUDZG010000114.1:0-315 GCF_054950075.1 Acidovorax sp. Q11
TGTGAGGCATAGCATGTCAACAAGGAGCATGAATGCCACGCAAGACGAAGACAACCGCAGCAGCGGACAAGGCGGCGCAGCCGCAATTCTCAGCCGCAGCGCTTGAGCAACTGATCCCCGGGCCGGTAACGCCAGCCGAACTCGAAGGCATCTTCCAGCAGTTCAAGAAGTCGGTTCTTGAGCGCGCCCTGGGCGCCGAGATGAGTCACCACCTGGGCTACGCGTCCGGCCAGGCCAAGCCCGAAGGGGCTGCGGCCAATCACCGCAACGGCAAGAGCGCCAAGACCGTGCTGACCGACGTCGGCGCCTTGCGCA
>NZ_JBUDZG010000115.1:0-311 GCF_054950075.1 Acidovorax sp. Q11
TGGGCGCAGTGTTCCCGGCCACGACGCTGCAGACCTGCATCGTGCATCTGATCCGGGGTAGCCTGGACTTTGCGTCATGGAAGGACCGCAAGAGCCTGGCCACGGCCATCAAGCCGATCTACACGGCCGTGAGCGCCGAGGCGGCCGAGGCCCAACTGGATGCGTTTGCCCAGGGGCCATGGGGCCAGAAATTCCCGACCGTCGTCAACGCCTGGCGCAGGGCCTGGGACAAGGTCATCCCCTTCTTCGCCTTCCCGCCCGAGGTGCGGCGCGTGATCTACACAACCAACGCGATTGAGAGCGTGAATGCG
>NZ_JBUDZG010000116.1:0-309 GCF_054950075.1 Acidovorax sp. Q11
TGCTTTGACCTGTACTTCTGTCACCAGCGATTCATGCGTCTGGACATGAACGCTTTGACGGCTTCCAATTGAGCAGGTGTTACCCATGTCCCCGCACACCTGTTTCCCATGTGACCGGTCTGAACAGGCGAGACGAAAGAAAGTTACTCGCATGCCGGGCGACTCCCGGCCTCCGTCCTTCGCATAGGTGTCACATCCCGGACGATCATATGGCCGCTTGTGAAAAAGATGCGGGTGCGTCTGATGCCACTCTTTCATGGCCTTCATTGGCGTCTTGCTCTTGAGCGCTGACTGCGGCAACTGGTGGTT
>NZ_JBUDZG010000117.1:0-305 GCF_054950075.1 Acidovorax sp. Q11
TGCTCGATTTGGTGAACCGGTCTTCGTAGAGGATCGCGAATTGGTTCATCGCTGATTTCCAGTTGTTGGCTGCCCGTCCCCAGTCCTCGGTGATGTTGCGCAGTGCCAGCCAGATCAGCTTGGTGGCTGCATCGTCGCTGGGGAAGTGCCCTCGGGTTTTGATGATCTTGCGCAGCCTCGCATTCACGCTCTCAATCGCGTTGGTTGTGTAGATCACGCGCCGCACCTCGGGCGGGAAGGCGAAGAAGGGGATGACCTTGTCCCAGGCCCTGCGCCAGGCGTTGACGACGGTCGGGAATTTCTGG
>NZ_JBUDZG010000118.1:0-294 GCF_054950075.1 Acidovorax sp. Q11
GGATCAGGTCTTCAAACGAAAGGAGTCCGACATGCATGCTACTACCGTGGCCGTCGACTTGGCCAAATCCGTTTTCCAGATCGCCGTTGCCGATGACCAATGGCGCATCATCGAAACCCAGCGCCTGTCCCGCTCGCAGTTCGAGCGCTGGTTCGTCAACCGCTCGGTCGGCCCGGTCGTCATGGAAGCCTGTGGCTCAGCCCACTACTGGGCACGCTGGCTCCATGCTCTGGGTATCGAGGTGCGCTTGCTGCCCGCCCAGTACGTGCGTGCCTACGTGCGCCGCAATAAGAC
>NZ_JBUDZG010000119.1:0-284 GCF_054950075.1 Acidovorax sp. Q11
CCGACGCGGCATCTGTGAGATCACCACCTGTGCGCCGCGCTTGTCCAGCTCCTGGATCAACCAGTTCACATCGAAGGCCTTGTCGGCCAGCAAGGCATCAAAGCGCACATCGGCGATCAGCTCCTTCACCCCTTTGGTGTCATGGCGCTGCCCTGGCATCAAGACGAACTTCACCAGATTGCCCAGCGCATCCGTCAGCGCCAGTATCTTCGTGGTCATGCCTCCCCGCGAGTGGCCTATGGCCTGGCCCGAAGTCCCCCTTTTGCCCCCTGGCCGTGCCGATG
>NZ_JBUDZG010000120.1:0-282 GCF_054950075.1 Acidovorax sp. Q11
TGATGAGCGAGGTCACTGCCTGGCAGACGCGCCCGCTTGAGCCCATGTACCCCGTCGTGTTCTTCGACGCGCTGCGGGTCAAGATCCGCGAGGACGCTGTCGTTCGCTCCAAGGCCGTGTACCTGGCCCTGGGCGTGCTGCCCGATGGCAGCCGCGACATCCTGGGTATCTGGATCGAAAACACCGAGGGAGCCAAGTTCTGGATGAAGGTCTTCAACGACCTGAAGACGCGCGGAGTCCATGACATCCTGATCGCCGTGACCGATGGCCTCAAGGGCATGC
>NZ_JBUDZG010000121.1:0-279 GCF_054950075.1 Acidovorax sp. Q11
CCACAGACCACCAAGAAGGAGAAGATAGCCAAGAACTTATCCACAACGTGAGCGTGAAGTTCACGAACAAGGGTGGGTCAGATCGAGATGGAAATGGTGGGTCAGGTTTGCGTGGAAATCAACACTGAGCTTCACCGACGATGCCCAGAACATTGTCCTGATCGGTGGTCCTGGTACCGGCAAAACCCACTTGGCAACGGCGCTGGGAATCAATGGGCTAACGCACCATTCCAAACGTGTCCGGTTCTACTCGACAGTGGATCTGGTCAATGCGTTGGA
>NZ_JBUDZG010000122.1:0-276 GCF_054950075.1 Acidovorax sp. Q11
TCGGCCCGGTCGTCATGGAAGCCTGTGGCTCAGCCCACTACTGGGCACGCTGGCTCCATGCTCTGGGTATCGAGGTGCGCTTGCTGCCCGCCCAGTACGTGCGTGCCTACGTGCGCCGCAATAAGACAGACGCCACGGATGCAGCCGCTTTGCTCGAAGCAGCCCGTGCCTGCGATATTCGCCCCGTGCGTGTGAAGTCAGTGGAGCAACAGGCTTTGCAGGGGCTGCACCGCATCCGCTCCCTGTGGATGGGCACCCGCACCTCGCGCATCAATG
>NZ_JBUDZG010000123.1:0-273 GCF_054950075.1 Acidovorax sp. Q11
AGGTCACTGCCTGGCAGACGCGCCCGCTTGAGCCCATGTACCCCGTCGTGTTCTTCGACGCGCTGCGGGTCAAGATCCGCGAGGACGCTGTCGTTCGCTCCAAGGCCGTGTACCTGGCTTTGGGCGTACTGCCCGATGGCAGCCGTGACATCCTGGGTATCTGGATCGAAAACACCGAGGGAGCCAAGTTCTGGATGAAGGTCTTCAACGACCTGAAGACGCGCGGAGTCCATGACATCCTGATCGCCGTGACCGATGGCCTCAAGGGCATGC
>NZ_JBUDZG010000124.1:0-263 GCF_054950075.1 Acidovorax sp. Q11
GACATCCTGGGTATCTGGATCGAAAACACCGAGGGAGCCAAGTTCTGGATGAAGGTCTTCAACGACCTGAAGACGCGCGGAGTCCATGACATCCTGATCGCCGTGACCGATGGCCTCAAGGGCATGCCAGAGGCGCTGGGCGCAGTGTTCCCGGCCACGACGCTGCAGACCTGCATCGTGCATCTGATCCGGGGTAGCCTGGACTTTGCGTCATGGAAGGACCGCAAGAGCCTGGCCACGGCCATCAAGCCGATCTACACGGC
>NZ_JBUDZG010000125.1:0-258 GCF_054950075.1 Acidovorax sp. Q11
CGGCAACAGGTGTGCCATCTGCGGCCTTGGTGACAGTGCCAAGAATGCGGCAGTCCGCAGTCCCGCCAGGGCCACCTGCGGTGCTGAGCACCAGGCTTGGGGAGAAGTTCACCGTCTGGCCTGCCAGCACGTTGGCCTGCCCGGTGGCGTCAAAGTACCCCGTCCGGCTGGCCTTCAGGGTGATGGCCCCTGGCACCACACCATTGATCAGGTACAGCCCGTTGGCATCGGTTGTGCCCGTCATGGCCTGACCGGTGA
>NZ_JBUDZG010000126.1:0-258 GCF_054950075.1 Acidovorax sp. Q11
TCACCGGTCAGGCCATGACGGGCACAACCGATGCCAACGGGCTGTACCTGATCAATGGTGTGGTGCCAGGGGCCATCACCCTGAAGGCCAGCCGGACGGGGTACTTTGACGCCACCGGGCAGGCCAATGTACTGGCAGGCCAGACGGTGAACTTCTCCCCAAGCCTGGTGCTCAGCACCGCAGGTGGCCCTGGCGGGACTGCGGACTGCCGCATTCTTGGCACTGTCACCAAGGCCGCAGATGGCACACCTGTTGCCG
>NZ_JBUDZG010000127.1:0-256 GCF_054950075.1 Acidovorax sp. Q11
TGATGAGCGAGGTCACTGCCTGGCAGACGCGCCCGCTTGAGCCCATGTACCCCGTCGTGTTCTTCGACGCGCTGCGGGTCAAGATCCGCGAGGACGCTGTCGTTCGCTCCAAGGCCGTGTACCTGGCCCTGGGCGTGCTGCCCGATGGCAGCCGCGACATCCTGGGTATCTGGATCGAAAACACCGAGGGAGCCAAGTTCTGGATGAAGGTCTTCAACGACCTGAAGACGCGCGGAGTCCATGACATCCTGATCGC
>NZ_JBUDZG010000128.1:0-255 GCF_054950075.1 Acidovorax sp. Q11
GCCAGAAGTTCCCCACTGTCGTGGGCGCCTGGCGCAGGGTCTGGGACAAGGTCATACCGTTCTTTGCCTTCCCGCCCGAGGTGCGCCGCGTGATCTACACGACCAACGCGATTGAGAGCGTGAATGCACGGCTGCGCAAGATCATCAAAACCCGAGGGCACTTCCCCAGCGACGATGCAGCCACCAAGCTGATCTGGCTGGCACTGCGCAACATCACCGAAGACTGGGGGCGGGCAACCAACAACTGGAAGTCAG
>NZ_JBUDZG010000129.1:0-255 GCF_054950075.1 Acidovorax sp. Q11
GCCACCTTGGCCGCTCGCAGCACACTGCGCGCGCCGTGCGTGAGCAGCATGCGCAGGTAGCGGTCGCCTTTCTTGGAGATGCGCCCCAGGTAGCGGCTGCCGCCCGAGCTGTACTCGCGGGGCGTTAGACCGAACCAGCTGGAGAAGTGGCGTGCGTCTTGGAAGTGCGTCACATCGCCCGAGGTGGCTGCCACCAAGGCTGTGGCGCTGAGCAGTCCAATGCCGGGTATCGACAGCAGCAGCGTGCAGGCCGGG
>NZ_JBUDZG010000130.1:0-255 GCF_054950075.1 Acidovorax sp. Q11
GCTGAATACCGACGGCAGTGGCGCAAGGTGCACTTGGGCATTGATGCCAGCACGCTGGAGATACGGGCCAATGAAGTCACAGACAACAGCGTGGGCGATGCGCCCATGCTGCCCGGCCTTCTGGCGCAGATACCACCGGATGAGCCGATCGCCAGTGTGAGCACGGACGGTGCCTATGACACCAAAGACTGCCATGCGGTGATAGCGCAAAGAGGCGCGCAGGCGGTAATACCCCCGCGCAAGAACGGCAAGCCG
>NZ_JBUDZG010000131.1:0-254 GCF_054950075.1 Acidovorax sp. Q11
CCTGCGCCAGGCGCCCACGACAGTGGGGAACTTCTGGCCCCAGGGCCCGGCTTCAAACGCAGTCAGCTCGGCCTCAGCGGCCTCGGCGCTCACCGCCGTGTAGATCGGCTTGATGGCCGTGGCCAGGTGTCCGCGCCGAAGTAGAACTGAGCCACCGCGCCGCTTGAATCGTGAGCCAGGGGTGGGAGCCGACGCTGTGATGGTCGGCTGTGGATAAGTGTATGCCTTGCCTTGTTCTGTGACCTCTTTTCGCT
>NZ_JBUDZG010000132.1:0-254 GCF_054950075.1 Acidovorax sp. Q11
TCGCGCCGCCTTCGCCAGCCAAGAAGCTTTGAACCACTTCCAGCTTGAACTCCGTTTTGTACTTCTTCATGTAACCCCTTGAAGTTTGTCCAACTTCTGGGGGTCAGTTCAAAACCGGGGCGATTCAGTCTTATTGCGGCGCACGTAGGCACGCACGTACTGGGCGGGCAGCAAGCGCACCTCGATACCCAGAGCATGGAGCCAGCGTGCCCAGTAGTGGGCTGAGCCACAGGCTTCCATGACGACCGGGCCGA
>NZ_JBUDZG010000133.1:0-254 GCF_054950075.1 Acidovorax sp. Q11
GAAGGAGCTGATCGCCGATGTGCGCTTTGATGCCTTGCTGGCCGACAAGGCCTTCGATGTGAACTGGTTGATCCAGGAGCTGGACAAGCGCGGCGCACAGGTGGTGATCTCACAGATGCCGCGTCGGGAGCCTGTCAGAAATTTTGTGTGTGATGCATAGCATGTCAACAAGGAGCATGAATGCCACGCAAGACGAAGACAACCGCAGCGACGGACAAGGCGGCGCAGCCGCAATTCTCAGCCGCAGCGCTTGA
>NZ_JBUDZG010000134.1:0-253 GCF_054950075.1 Acidovorax sp. Q11
GCGAAAAGAGGTCACAGAACAAGGCAAGGCATACACTTATCCACAGCCGACCATCACAGCGTCGGCTCCCACCCCTGGCTCACGATTCAAGCGGCGCGGTGGCTCAGTTCTACTTCGGCGCGGACAAACTCGTGCAGCGCAAGCCCGGGGCACTGCGCAACGGTGCACCGTTCCTGGACTTGCCTGAGCCTTTGCAGCGCTTGCGCAAATCCCTTCTGAGGCACCCGGGCGGTGACCGCACCATGGCACAGGT
>NZ_JBUDZG010000135.1:0-253 GCF_054950075.1 Acidovorax sp. Q11
TGTTGCCACGTCTATCACTCCTGGTCTCCTGCTGCTCAACAAAGCAGCAGGTTAGGGTTAGTACGTGGGTCAGGTTTGGATGGAAATCCTGGGGGTTAGTGGGTCACTTCTGCGTGGAAATCAACAGCCGGGGGCCTTGAGCCACTTCTTGATCGTGTTTCTGGCCAGTCCCGTTCTTCTGCAAATCTCTCCATCAGAGAGTTGGTCGCGCCACTTCATGCGCCTGACCTTGCCAATCATGTCCATGGTGATC
>NZ_JBUDZG010000136.1:0-253 GCF_054950075.1 Acidovorax sp. Q11
GCGAAAAGAGGTCACAGAACAAGGCAAGGCATACACTTATCCACAGCCGACCATCACAGCGTCGGCTCCCACCCCTGGCTCACGATTCAAGCGGCGCGGTGGCTCAGTTCTACTTCGGCGCGGACAGTACGTGGATCTGCAGGCGCTCGGTTACGGCGGCTCCTACAACCGGGTAGCGGCCTTTGCCCGGATCTGGCACGAGCAGCGCCTGGTGGCCCTGCAGACCACCGGCCGCGGCACCTTCGTTCCGCTG
>NZ_JBUDZG010000137.1:0-246 GCF_054950075.1 Acidovorax sp. Q11
CTTCTCTCTCATGAGCGTTTGTAGTGCTAAGCACTAGTTCCAAAGAACTTGGCACTCGCCATCAAACGCCCACGCTTATCGGCTGTATATTTTTAATGAACCGGATCACTCACAAAAACCGAAGTCTTTCCTCGTTTTCCCGACTTAGCTGCGATCAGCTGAGCCTTGAATTCTAGCACAGTTTTTTAAGAACTGTCAAACTTTTTGCTTTTCTTTCGAAGCCATCAGCACCTGCCAACAACCCGC
>NZ_JBUDZG010000138.1:0-242 GCF_054950075.1 Acidovorax sp. Q11
TGCGCAAGGCGCCGACGTCGGTCAGCACGGTCTTGGCGCTCTTGCCGTTGCGGTGATTGGCCGCAGCCCCTTCGGGCTTGGCCTGGCCGGACGCGTAGCCCAGGTGGTGACTCATCTCGGCGCCCAGTGCGCGCTCCAATACGGCCTTCTTGAACTGCTGGAAGATGCCCTCAAGCTCGGCTGGCGTCACCGGCCCGGGGATCAGTTGCTCAAGCGCTGCGGCTGAGAATTGCGGCTGCGCC
>NZ_JBUDZG010000139.1:0-238 GCF_054950075.1 Acidovorax sp. Q11
CGTCTTGTCGCTGCGCATTGCGATGCGTTTGAACTCCTTGAGCTTGCCGAAGAAGTTCTCTATCAAGTGACGCCATTTGTAGACCTCCCGATCAATCTCCAAAGGTGATCGCCGACGCGGCATCTGTGAGATCACCACCTGTGCGCCGCGCTTGTCCAGCTCCTGGATCAACCAGTTCACATCGAAGGCCTTGTCGGCCAGCAAGGCATCAAAGCGCACATCGGCGATCAGCTCCTTC
>NZ_JBUDZG010000140.1:0-234 GCF_054950075.1 Acidovorax sp. Q11
ACAGCAGCAGCGTGCAGGCCGGGCTTTGCCTGGCAGCCTGGCTCAGTTGTCTCTCCACCTGGGCGATGCGCGCTTCCAGGAGCCGGATCTCTTCGAGCAACTGCGATGCCGTGTGGCGGATCAGCTCAGGCACAGCCGACTGTGGGTCGGCCAACACGCGGCCGATGACTTCGATGCCCGTGCGCGCACCTACAGGAACAGCGATGCCGAACTCCCGACAGAACCCCCGCAGGG
>NZ_JBUDZG010000141.1:0-228 GCF_054950075.1 Acidovorax sp. Q11
GCCAGAAGTTCCCCACTGTCGTGGGCGCCTGGCGCAGGGTCTGGGACAAGGTCATACCGTTCTTTGCCTTCCCGCCCGAGGTGCGCCGCGTGATCTACACGACCAACGCGATTGAGAGCGTGAATGCGCGGCTGCGCAAGATCATCAAAACCCGAGGGCACTTCCCCAGCGACGATGCAGCCACCAAGCTGATCTGGCTGGCACTGCGCAACATCACCGAAGACTGGG
>NZ_JBUDZG010000142.1:0-221 GCF_054950075.1 Acidovorax sp. Q11
TGGGCGCAGTGTTCCCGGCCACGACGCTGCAGACCTGCATCGTGCATCTGATCCGGGGTAGCCTGGACTTTGCGTCATGGAAGGACCGCAAGAGCCTGGCCACGGCCATCAAGCCGATCTACACGGCGGTGAGCGCCGAGGCCGCTGAGGCCGAGCTGACTGCGTTTGAAGCCGGGCCCTGGGGCCAGAAGTTCCCCACTGTCGTGGGCGCCTGGCGCAGG
>NZ_JBUDZG010000143.1:0-216 GCF_054950075.1 Acidovorax sp. Q11
CCTGGCCACGGCCATCAAGCCGATCTACACGGCGGTGAGCGCCGAGGCCGCTGAGGCCGAGCTGACTGCGTTTGAAGCCGGGCCCTGGGGCCAGAAGTTCCCCACTGTCGTGGGCGCCTGGCGCAGGGTCTGGGACAAGGTCATACCGTTCTTTGCCTTCCCGCCCGAGGTGCGCCGCGTGATCTACACGACCAACGCGATTGAGAGCGTGAATGC